>DGMY01000049.1:11943-16608 GCA_002388665.1 Opitutia bacterium UBA4506
CCGTTCTCCTTTACGCTCCGCGAGAAGATGACTTTTGCGTCTGCCATTCCGCTTCGCGGCTTCGCTTGAGACTTTCTCCCGCTTCCTGCCGCATTTCACTGATAGTTGTACTGGCTTTACTGCTTCGCGCGACGGAGGTCAGCTCGAACATATTCCGCAATCTCCTCGATCTATTAAATGGCTTCGACAATTTTGGTTCGCTGCGGGTTCCCTTTTGCGGAAGCATTCAGTCTTCGGGGAGTCCCGCGATTCACCATCCGATTCGTTTCCGAGGCGGCGATTGTATCAACGAATTTCAGTACTCCAGCCTGACTCGCAGTTCGGACCGATAGTTGCGGCCGACAGGGAGTGCTTTCGGAACATTCTGAAGTTCCAGTTTCCAGTTGCCGGAGCGGCGATCGAGACTATTCACGCAGTTGAGATTGACTATGGTCGAGCGACTGATGCGGACAAAGCGCCTTGGGGACAGGGCGCTCTCCCAGTATCTGAGGTTGTGGGTATCAGAGACTGAATGGGAGTTCAAAAAATGCATGTGGCTGTAGTCGCCGTCCGCGGTGATGTGGGTAATTTGATTCAGCGGGAATCTTCGGTGAACGGCTGATTCCTGTAAATGGATCGGCGCGGAATCCTGCACCTCATCATCGGGTTGGAAAGAGGGTGGGTCGGGATTGGCTAGAAGCCGCAGCGCGAAAAGTCTCCCCACCTGTCGCAGAAGGTCGACATCGGCGTCTGACCAATCCGCATTCGCTGTGGTTGAGTCGTAGCCCAACTGAAGCATTAGCCGTCCTTTATAGAATACGGGGACGGAAAGCAGCGAGCGAATCCGCTGTCTAGTGAACTCGGATTGTAGGGCTTTGGCTCGGCGTGGCATCCGTTTCGTGTCTTCGATAAAGACCGGTTCGTCCTTGAGCAGTTTCTCGTGGAGCCAAGCGCCAATTTCAACCGGCACGCCCTGGAGTTCCGTAATATGCTTACTCGTCTCTCCCCGCGTCCATTCGTGGGTGTTCCACAGGTGGGTAAAATCGTGATTGTAGCGGATCAGCCAAGCGCGGTCCGCACGATGAGAACGGCCGAGCAATGTAAGGATTCGAGTGATCGCCTTGTCCGCGGCCAAACCGAGGAGGAGGCTACCGCAATAACGCAGGAATTCGTTTTCATCCGCTGGCATGGTGGCGGGATCATCCCGTTCGGATCGATCGCTCATAGGAATTCATTCACCTCTTTTGATGTCACTTGTCAACTTATGATGTTGTTCGTCGTAAAAACGTTGCTGACCAGCGAGAATGAGAGGAGTGATCCTCTTTTGAGAACGATCAACCGTATTTGGAACTTTTGCCGAAACAGAAAAAGATAGCGCAAGATGAAAAACGTACTGCCATTCACCTTACTCACACTATGCCTATCCGCATTGAGCGGTTGCATGACGATGTCGCCCTCAACTTACCAGGGATCCGCTAATGGGTATAATATAGCGCTCCAGAAAACAGCGGACGAGCAATTGCTCCTCAATCTTGTTCGTCTAAAGTATCGCGACACTCCCTTCTTCCTCGAAGCCTCGTCCTTTACGGCCCAGTTCGATTTCAACACCAACGCCTCGATCGGAGGAGTGTTTCCTCTGACAGGAGGAGGTACTGACACATTAACTACAGGAGCGGGCGTTAGCTTCAGTGAGCGGCCTACCATTTCATTCACACCTTTGCAGGGCGAAGATTTCGTGTCGCGCCTGCTGAACCCGGTTTCCTTTAACACGATATCGCTCCTCTACAACTCTGGTTGGAGCATCGATTCAGTGGGTCGGATGGTTGTCCAGCGAGTCAACGGGATCGACAACGCTCCGGGAGCTTCCGGTCCTACGCCAAAGGTGGCAGCGGTCTATGCCGACTTCAATCGACTCTCCGCCCTCATGTTCGAGTTGCAAAAGACAAACATGATGCAATTGGGCAAAGCCTCGGGGGGTGCCCGCGATGGAATGCCCGTGTTGTTCCTCCCGCCCAGTGGCGTATCGGCACAGGCAGACGAAATGCGTGAACTGCTCGGGCTCGATCCATCCCTTACCGAATACTCGGTTGTGGCGGGCAGTGGCTGGACATCTGAAGAGCAGACCAGCCAGATTGTGATCAACACACGGTCCCTCCTCGGAGTCTTTTACTATCTCTCCCAAGGGGTGGAATCGCCCTCTAAGCACGTCGAGAACGGTTGGGTGACGGTGACATTGAATGAAGACGGAACGGTATTCGATTGGAGTCAGGTCCTGAACGAACTCTTTGAGGTCGAAGTGAGCTCCTCGCGGCCTGACGATGCCTACGTGGCGACTTACTACAACGGGAACTGGTACTCCATTTCAAACTCGGATCTTGATAGTAAAGCGAGCTTCACGATCCTAAGTCAGATGTTTGCCTTGGAAACTGGTGACGTCGCAAGCCAGATGCCGCTCCTGACTATTCCAGTCTCTAATTAGGCTCGCTCGTTCTCAAAATCTCTCTTCTCAGTCCATTACTCTCATGCCGAAGCTCCCGATACTACTTCTCCTCGCAGGATTCACCAAAGCACTCTTAGCGGAAGAATCTGACGTCCCGTTGGACCAAGCGGTTCAGGATTCGATTCCGAAACTGCAGGCGCTCGCAGAGGAGGCGATGGCTTCAAATCAACTGCCGGGTATGGCTATTGGAGTGGTGTACAAAGACCAAGTCGTGTTTCTGGAAGGGTACGGGACGCGGCGGGTCGGCGAGGACCTGCCGGTTGACGAGAATACGGTTTTTCTGATGGCGTCTCTCTCCAAGCCGATGACCACTTCGATCGTGGCGGTAGCCGTGGGGCAGGGGATTGTGGAATGGGACGATACCATCATTACCTACGATCCGGATTTTGCGCTTTCCGACGAGGGGGTGACTCGCCTCGTTACGATCAACGATCTGTTTTCCCATCGAAGTGGTCTTCCGGGGCATGCGGGGGATAAGTTGGAGGATCTTGGATACACGAGGGAGGAGATCCTGGAACGGCTTCGATTGCTCGAACCGGAATACTCGTTTCGCGATGGATACGCCTACACGAACTTCGGGTTTACCCAAGGAGCGGTCACTGTGGCAATGGCTGCCGATCAAGAATGGGAGTCAATGGCTGAGGAGCTGATGTTTCAACCGTTGGGGATGGAGTCCACGAGTTTTCGCTATGAGGACTACCTCGCAGCAGAAAACCGGGCAGACATTCATGTCGAAACTTCTCCCGGGGTATGGGAAAACCTATTTTCCCGAAACCCCGATGCGCAGGCACCGGCCGGAGGACTCAGCACGACTATAAACGATTATACGCAGTGGATGAGGATGCAGCTGGCAGAAGGAAAGCTCGGTACTACCGAGATTGTCGATGCGGATGCACTTCAACATACATGGGAGCCGCAGTCTATTACGGGGTACAACCGAGCCGCACGCCGAGCCTCCTTCTATGGCACCGGCTGGGGAGTGGGTACCGACCCAGATGCAGGTTTTCGCATATCCCATTCGGGTGCATTTGAGCTAGGGGTGCGTACCTCGGTGACCCTCCATCCCGACCAGGAATTGGGGATTGCGGTCATCACCAATGGGGGGGATCACGGGATACCTGAGGCGATTTGTGCTGCCTTTATCGACTACGTCTACCGGGGTGAACAACAGAGAGATTGGATTCAGTTCGGGAACGAGTCTTTCCAATCGATGACCGCGGAGTCGTATGGATACGGAGGCGATTATTCTCAGCCCAATGCGGACGCTCAACCGGCGCGGGATCTTGAGTCATATCTCGGCACCTACTCCAACCCTTTCTGGGGCGATGTCGTTGTCCTAAAGGACGAGGAAGGGCAGGGGCTCTACTTCGAGATGGGTCCACGACCCGAAAAGTTCCCCCTTCAGCACTGGGATGGGGATGTATTTCTCTATCAGCCGACCGGTGAGATGTCTGGTTCTGTGACAGGGAGGACGAGCCAATTTACCTTTGTCGTCGACGAGGAATCACAGGCAGATCAAGTCGAGATCGAATACTATGCGGTCGATAGTGATGGTACCTTCATTCGTACGGAATCCAATCCTGAATAGGTTCCGTCGAGCCGGTGGTGCGATTTTTTGGGAGTATCTCCAAAATCGTTTTTTGAGGGTACGGATCGTATGATTCGTACCCTTTTTCGGTTTTGGGGTAGTCGGGGTGGATTGCTGGAATCACGGCTCGTCGGGAATAAACCCCCGAACTGAGTTCGGAGGCTACGGTAGCCTCGATTCTGCGAATCGGGGTATTCGGGGTGGGATGCCGGAATCTCGGCTCGTTGGGAAGCACCCCCGAACTGAGTTCGGAGGCTACGGTGGCCTCGATTCTATGAATCGGGGTATTCGGGATTGGTTGCTGGAATCACGGCTCGTCGGGAGGACCCCCCGAACCTAGTTCGGAGGCTACGGTGGCCTCGATTCTGTGAATCGGGGTATTCGGGGTGGGATGCCGGAATCACGGCTCGTCGGGAAGAACCCCCCGAACCGAGTTCGGAGGCTACGGTGGCCTCGATTCTGCGAATCGGGGTAGTCGGTATTGGTTGCTGGAATACGGCTCGTCGGGAAGTATCCCCCGAACCTAGTTCGGAGGCTACGGTAGCCTCGATTCTGTGAATCGGGGTATTCGGGGCGGGTTGCTGGAATACGGCTCGTC
>DGMY01000049.1:16800-96440 GCA_002388665.1 Opitutia bacterium UBA4506
CCTCGATTCTGCGAATCGGGGTAGTCGGGATGGGTTGCTGGAATACGGCTCGTCGGGAAGCCCCCCCCGAACTGAGTTCGGAGGCTACGGTGGCCTCGATTCTGCGAATCGGGGTATTCGGGGTGGGTTGCTGGAATCACGGCTCGTCGGGAGGACCCCCGAACCGAGTTCGGAGGCTACGGTGGCCTCGATTCTCTGAATCGGGGTATTCGGGTGATTGAAACGAATTCCGGCCAAGAGATCGGATTTTGAATTCATTTAAGTAGGTCCCGTCTAAAGAGAATCTAATAAATGGAGTATCGGGAACCAGCTCCCTTGTGTGCTCGCCGTAGGTGTGCTGAATTTAGGAATGCCTATTCCAAATCAACCTATTGGTTTACGTTCCTTCAGAAGTTTCAGCTTAGCGGCGCTAATTGCCATGAATGCATGGATTGCGCCGGCATCTCAGGCGTGCACGCGGGTAGTATATCATGGGGAGGGAGACGAGATTGTCACAGCCCGGTCAATGGATTGGAGAGTCGACGTCGGGACAAACTTGTGGGTCTTCCCGAGAGGGATGGAGCGCTCGGGTGAAGCTGGCGAAAACTCGCTAGAGTGGACCTCGAAGTTTGGGAGCGTGATTGCCTCCGGTTACGATATTTCGACGACAGACGGGCTCAATGAGGCCGGACTTTCGTCCTGTGTGTTGTGGTTGGTCGAATCGGAGTATCCCGAATACGACGGGCAAAAACCGGGACTAACTGTGGCGGCATGGGCGCAGTATATCCTCGATAATTTCGCTACGGTCGCCGAGGCGGTCGCGGTCTTGGAGCAGGAGCCTTTTATCGTCGTAACGGACAAGGTTCCGGGCGAGAACCGGCTGGCTGCGCTGCACCTCGCGATTTCTGATGCGACTGGAGACAGCGCGATCGTGCAGTATATCGACGGGAAACAAGTCATTCACCACAGTCCGGAGTACCAGGTCATGACCAATTCGCCCACCTTTGACAAACAGCTGGCCCTCCATAGCTACTGGGAACAGATTGGCGGAACTGTAATGCTGCCCGGCACCAACCGTGCTGCGGATCGTTTTACGCGAGCTGCATTTTACATCAACGCAGTGCCGAAGGGCGGCGATCCGGTGGAGACGATTGCCAGCGTGTTCAGCGTAATCCGAAACGTGTCGGTGCCCTACGGGTTGACGACTCCAGACCAGCCGAACATCTCTTCCACCCGGTGGAGGACCGTCGCTGACCAAAGTCGACTCCGCTATTTCTTCGAGTCAGCGCTGACACCCAGCATCTTTTGGGTGGACCTGGAGAACCTCGATTTCTCACCGGAGACAGGTGAGGTAAAGGTACTCGATCTAGGACCCGATCAACGGAATATCTTCTCCGGTGAAGTCAGTGGGAAGTTCGTTCCGAGCAAACCGTTCCGATTTTTGGGAATATAAAGGGAGCCGGCCTTGAGTCTCCTCGCAAGTATTCAAAGCGGGAAGACAGCGGAGCGCGTAGGGGAGATTGGTGACAGGTAAGTGGATACCTGATCCGCAGCGGCGGGGTGGGCCCCCAACTCGTAGCTCGGGTACCGGTCGACCCGATCGCCTTCTACGTGTGGTATCGAATCGAAGCGGATCTTATTCCGAAGGAAGGAGATTCCGGATGGAAGAAATGCGCCAGACTCCGTTGCGACCCTTCACCAGGGTGAAGCTACTCCAAATGACACGGTCCGGGCCATCCGTTCCTTCGATGACGTATTGGGCGTCGGCGAGCGCGACATTGTGGCTGAGAAAGCGGACGGTTTCGACCGTCAGGGAAGGATCTCCCGGATTGGTCGCCGTGCTGCGCTTCATCCCCGAAGTGGTGGCGTCGATTCCGCGGCGCCATTCCCCTCGGGAGGTTAGCTGATCGACCTCTGGATCGAGGACGGATTGGACGAGTTGAAGATCACGCGCCTGCCGTCCATCGACGTAGGTATGCAGCGTCTCGCGCACACGCTTATGTTCAGAGGCTGATCCTACGGGAGTCGCCGGGCCACCTCCGCCACAAGAGATCAACAGGAATACGACAACTGAATAGGAAGGAAATTTCAGGATTGGATGCAGCTTCATGGTAGTCTGGGCTGAGGAATCGATCGTGGTTGAAAGGTGCGGAAGGTGCGAAGAGCCCCCGCTCGTACCTAGGTTGTCGAGATGCTGTTCTGTTTTGAGCGAAATTTCAATCCTTCGCTAGGAGGGCGACAGTCAGATGAAATGGAACTAACTGGGATGCCCAGTGTGTGGGCGGAAGGGAACTGTTGAAGAAGCAGCGGGGCCCAGGCGAATTCGCCTGGGCCCCGCGCTCAGTGAAGTCTCTATGATTGCCCCCAAGCCCGTCAGCTCGCTGGCTTGGGGTCGGTGCTCATGGCGACCGCCTCGACGACGGGAGAGCCCGGGGGAGTTGTGGGATCCTCCAACTCGGTCTCATCCAGTGATTCTAGATTGATTCCCTTGGTTTCGATTCCGAACCATGCGGTCACCCCAGCCCCGATGATGGAAGTGCCGATCAAGACGTAAAGGAGGTTTGCAGTTCCAATACTGGTGAGCAGAACCGGGAAGAGAAAGGCGGTCGTGACCGCACCGATCTTGCCGAACGACGCGGCGAAGCCGGCGCCCTTTCCCCGTACCTTGGTGGGGAATACTTCCCCAGCGAGGAGGTAGGTCATGGCATTTGGTCCAATGTTGGTCATGAAATTAAAGATCATGAACCCCGCAAAAATTAGAAAGAGGTTGGTGGACCCGTCTGGATTGAGCGAAAGGGCCGCAAGGAGCAATCCAACAGCGCACCCGAGAAACCCGAATATCTGGAGTCGAATTCGGCCGATTTTATCGACGAGGAACACCGCAAAGATGATTCCCACAATCAGGAGAACATCGAGGATGGCCGATCCTTTTGCCGCCAATAGGTCATCGTGGATAATCGCGGCGATGTTGTGCGAACCGCTTTTGTCGCCGATCATCGTCGCTAGAATCGTGGGGGTGAAGATTCCGATGCCGTAGGTACCGAGATCCTGCAAAAACCAAGGCACAGAAGCCAGAATGGTCGCCTTCCGGTTTTTCTTTGAAAAGAGCTGAGCGTAAGAAGTGCCTTTCTTCTTATCTTTGTGGGGCTTCTTCGGCATTTTGAGAGTGATTTCCTTGGGGTAGAGAGGTTTGCGGCCGAGGAGCTTGTGCAGTTCCTTTGTGGCATCCTCTTTGCGGTGCTGGGAAACCAGCCAGTGCGCACTTTCAGGAACGAAGAAGCGCAAAAACACAATCACTACGCCGAGCGGTAGGATGCTGCCGTACATCCAGCGCCAGGCATCGGGCTCTGGGTATATTTTCAGGATAAAGAATCCAATCACTGTCCCGAAAAGGGCTCCGACTGCTTGAAACGCAAACGCTCCCAGAACCAATTTTCCGCGGGCTCGACTTGGAATGCTCTCTGAGATCACCACGTGAGCGGTGGGGTAGTCGCACCCGAGCGCGGCCCCAACCCCAAAGAGAAAGATGACAAAGAACCAGAAACTCGGGCTGAGCGCTACGCCAAGAAGGAAGATGGTGAACAACGCCATCTCGGCGATGAACATTTTCTTTCGCCCGAATTTATCGGCCAGCCCGCCCAGGACTGTCGCACCGATGAGGATCCCGAAAAGAGGGGCCGCTCCCACGATCCCCTTTTCAGCTGCGGAGAGACCGAAGTTTTGGTGGAGGAGCGGGATCGCTACCCCGGTCATAAAAACGACCATGCCCTCGAAAAACTTACCGGCTGTCGCGAGCATCCAGATTCGTTTTTGCATCGAAGTTATCACCGACTCTGAAACGGACGTTCCGTCATTCCAAAAAGGAGTCTCATCGATATACGATTGGACTGACCTGGCTTTGTGCGGTTTTGCTGGTTTCATGGTTCCGGTATCGCCAGATTTGAAAGCTCAATCAAGACGTACCCCGCTGTGAAACGGGATTGTTGCCGTCGCCGATATAAAAGTAAAAATTCTGCAACGGATCATGGGGAATATCTCCACTACCCCATTCTTTGTCGGCCGATTTCCTTCTTTTGCGGAGACTCTAGCGCCGAATTGTCGCAAAGCAGCCGAGAGGGATCAGCGCCAATGCCAGCGCAGCGGCCATTGGCGATACGAAGCCAGCCAGGGAGAGGGAAAGAGCAACCATAGCAGTGGCCGCGAAGCAGGCGGAAGATCGCCGGAGTTGCCGACTCCGCCAACTTCTGGTGCGGAAGAGCGTCTCGATCTCCGCAAAACCGTTCTGAGAAAGGAGAAAGTCGCTTTTGGTTTGGATAGAGGCGGGCGACGAGTGGTAGGACCCGATGCACTGTGCGCGGGTGAACGCGAGGGCGTCTTCGCTCTGGTTTCCGATGACGAGAGTTCCACCGCTCGCGTTTCTCTGTATCCAGTTGGCTGCCGATTCGGGCGCGACGTCGGCTCGGATGAATGCAGACGAAGGTCGGGGAGAAGACTCTCTCGCTTCAATGGTTGAGGGAGTGGCTTTCCCTACGCAGGAAAGGGTGAGTCCCTGGGATTGGAGTTTGGTGGCGAGTTCCTCCAGATCTCCTTGTTGGGGAGGGGCATCTCCGATTGAGAGTGAAGATCGGGTGAGAAACACGTTCCGGATATCTGAGAGTCGCGCCCACAGGGATTCATTTCGTGGGACGATTCCCCGGGATTGCAAAGAATCGAAAGCTAGATGGTTGATGGCCATCCAGATCGAAACCAGCGACCTTGGACTCGAAACGAGCAGGACAGCCAGAGCGACTTGAAGGCCCGATCGGAAATCAATGAAAACCGACCAGACGGTGCCCCCTATTATAGAAAGTGCGATCAGCAGGCAGCCGTAGACGCTCGTGATCCTCTGGAGCAGGGGAGGCGGGGGCGGTGCAAGCCCGGGCTCTGGTTGAGATTGATCCAGTGTCTCGCGATCACCTCCTTCCGACGAGGGAGTGTTTTCGTGACGCGCTTCGAAGCGCCCCTGTAGCCATTGTCCCAGAAGGACGACGAACATTAGAACAGGAAACCATTCGGGCGAGGGAGGGAGCTGCCAATCACCGAGCCAATTGAGAGAGGAAGCGAGGAATCCCAGGGTCAAACCACACGCTAGCGGTAGGTCCGGATGAATTTCGCCGAATCGAGCTGCGTCCCAGGCTTTTGCGACAAGCCCGAGCCCACCGAGCCCAAAGCTCAGCAAGGAAAGAAAGAGGGGGAGGATGGCGATAATTCCCTGTAGGGGAAGTGATTCCAGGATCTTCCATTGATCGGCCGCGAGTAGGAGACCGGACGCCGCGGCCAAAACCCCGCAAATTTGGAGACGGCCGAAATCAAAATGGGTTGAGCCGGTAGGGGCGGCTGGGGAGAAGCGATACCCGAACCGGATGACCTCGGCCCGAAAATCCATGGCGGAGAAGTTTCCCGGATCCCACTCCAGCGTGGCGGCACCGGATCGCAGATCGACTGAGAACCGCTTGCCCCCGGCAAAATTCCGAAAAAGCTCCTCCAGGAGCCACGTGCAGCCGAAACAGGAAATCCCCCGAACGCGAAGGGATAGACGGGCAGGGGAGCCGGTGGACCGCGCCAGATCTTCCGCCTCGTCGACGGCTCCGCGAAACCATTCGACCTCTTTCCCCGACGAAGGGGATTCGGAGACCGGCTGAATGGATCCGTCTCTCAGAGAATAGAATTTCCCGAGACCTCTCTCTTCGATCAAGTTGTGAACATGCTTGCAGCCGCCACAGCAAAATAGCTCAGCGGAAGTACCTGAAAACGGAGTCCCACAGTGAAGGCAGATTCTCGATTCAGTCACGGGAGCCTTCACGCGAATACTGATCGAGGGAGTCGGCGACTGACTCTGGGACGAGAGATCGGATCGATCGGCCATCGAGTAGGCGCTCGCGGATCTCGGTCGCGCTAATGTCGACCCGGCGGGAAGGCAGAAAGACGACATTGGTCGCGGGGGCGGAATCGTTCTCAGGTTTCTCCTCCGTCGCCCTGGAGGCACAGAGAAACGTGACCTCCTGTTGCAGCTCCTCCAAGGATTTCCACTGAGTCAGTTGTTCAAACTGATCTCCTCCGATCAGGAAAAATAGCTCTGCCTCGGGGAATCTATCCCGAAAATGGCGAACGGCCTCGATACTGTAGACCCGCCGACCCTGCTGGATCTCAAAATTGTCCACCGCAAACGCCCGGAACTTTGCAATCGCCCGCTCGACCATGGCGAAACGCTGGTCGGGGGAATTTCCCGCCTCACTGTTGCGAAGCGGGGCGGAAAACGCCGGGAGAAAGATAATCTGATCCAGCTGGGCAAACTGCAGTGCATCCTCGGCAATAACGATGTGACCGAGGTGGATCGGATCGAAGGTCCCACCATAGATCCCAATTCGCTGCCGAAGAGGACCCGGCATTATTGGAGGGCCTGAACCGTATTCCCGAACACACCCAGCCAAGCGGCAAACCCTGCCAGTACTATAATGGCGATCCAGAGGACCTTATTCCATTCGGGCTTCTTATTGACCATCGAAAGAGCGGCTCCCAGAAGAAGCCAGATGACGATCTTGATGTTGAGCCACATTGGCCAATCATAGTGTAACCGCGCCTTCATTCCGAAACCACCGAGAATGATCAAAAACAGACCGGTGCCGCTGACCACAGCGCCCATTATCCGCATTGGCTTGTTGTCCGGAGCCAGGACCGCGCGGGCCAATAGTGCACCGTACCCCATGACCATAAGAAATGCTCCGAAGAGGTGAAGAAAGAGATATACGTTTGATGATAGCATGATTGGTTCCTTGTTTGTAGCGGTAGCTAGAAACGGGCCGGGAGACGAGGGAAATTTTTAAAATACGTAGCGGTAGCAAGTTGAGGAATATTCTCAAAATACCTGTGAAATAGGCTTGTGATTCGGGTCGATTTTCGTGTGCATTCACCCGTCCCGAGAAAGGTCTGATCTCAAAGGCGTACTTTCGCAAAAATTTCAGCCAAACACTACATATGGGGGTTGGTGCATGCGAATTTCCTTTATTTAGTGTTTGACTGACTCGGACGAAATCTTGTCAATTCAAGTCACGATTGGCCGTCCTCCCTCGAAACCACTAAAAAACGCTGTCCTCGGTGCGTAGCCACTGGATAGTTGGTGGAGAAGAGTGGAAGCAGCCTACCTTGCGCGGGAATCAGCCGCTTTCCATCTTCTACCGACGATCCGACAACACACGCTCTATCCATGGAATCTACCTACAAAATTGGCGACCGCACCTTCGTTCTCGACAAAGACAAAGCCGAGGAGGCGTTTGCAGCGAAAAAGATCATTCTCGGTCGAGAGACCATGACTTTTAACCTGCTCCCGTTGAAATATTCGTGGGCCTACGATTTGTACCGGACCATGAAAGCCAATCACTGGGAGCCGGAAGACATTCCCATGCAAAAGGACGTCGAACAATGGCGATCCAGTGGGGATCTCTCTGATGTCGACCGCTGGATCATCATGATGGGACTGGGATATTTCTCAGCGGCCGAAGGGATCGTGGGCGACAACATCATTCACGTGGTTCGCGAGCTCGTGACCGCCCCGGAATTGAAATTGGTTCTCGGTCGCCACGCCCACGAGGAAAACATCCATGCTGACAGTCTGTTGTACATGATCAGTTCACTGGGCGTGAACCCTCACGAATGCGAGGCGATGTTCGAGCAGATTCCGACGATTCGGAAGAAGAACGAGTTTGTGACCAAGACCTCCCTCGGGCTCCGCCGGGACCTCGACCTCAACAAGGTCGAGAACAAGCAACTTTTTGCCAAAAACCTCTTTGTGTTTGGGCAGTGCATGGAAGGCACTCAGTTCTACGGCCTCTTTGGGATGATCCTCAGCCTTTACCGCCAGAATAAATTTCCCGGAATCGGCCAGATGTTCCGCTATACCTTACGGGATGAGTCGAACCACATCGAGTTGTGCCGGAATTTGCTCATGGATCTCGTCGACGAGAATCCCGAGATCTGGACGAGCGATTTCAAGACCGAGATGGTTGACATCATGAAGGAGGCGGTCGAGCTTGAGAAAGAGTTCATTCGCGACTGTCTGCCAGTGAATGGGCTCGGTCTGAGTTCCGAAGAATTCCTCGAGTATATCGACTATATCGCCGATCGCCGCCTGGAAGGCGTCGGACTCGATCCGATCAACCCGGGTGTTCAAAACCCGTTTCCTTGGCTCGCCGAAATGATGGACATTCAGAAGGAGCAAAACTTCTTCGAAGGTCGCGTCACCGAGTACCAAAAATCATCTTCACTTTCCGCAGTCGACGACGACGAACTTTGATTTAAATCTCCAGCTCTCCCAACCATGATTTCTCGCATCACCATAGAAGAAGACAAAGAACTCAAGCGCTTCGCCCACGCTCCGCTTGATGAAAAACCCCGCTACGATTGGCGGGCCCTCGTGCCCGACGATAGCGATTTGCGCCCTGCGGTTAAAGTGCAGGATGGCACAGACCTACGCGACTTCAACTTGGCGGAGATTGCCGATTGGGTCGGTGATGCGTTGACGAATCTCCTGCTTTCGCGGCAGGAAGAGAACATTTTCACGGAGAAGAATAAGGACTTCGTGGCGCGGGTGGCTAAAGTGGTGGGCGACCGCCTACAGGGCCAACTCTCGGCGGGTCGTAATCTTGCGCTCTCATTCAACGATATTTCCTTGCTGGTCGAGAAAGCGTTGATCGAGCAGGAAGCGCACGACGTCGCCAAGAGCTTTGTTTTCTCGCGGATTGTCAATCATGGGTCGGCTGGCGCCGATATTCCAACCGACGATCATTCATCGGAGCTCGCTCGGTTGCGTTTGATTCGCCGGAACGGGCAGGTCGTCCCTTGGAATCGCAACAAAATCGAGGTGGCGGTTCGCAAGTCTTTCCTCTCCCTGGAACTGGATTCGGATCCCGCCATTGATGTCGCTCGCGGCGTGACCGATCGGATTCTCTCACTCGGGCAGGCCTTCGTAAACATCGAAGACGTGCAGGACATCGTTCAGGAAGAGCTGATGCGCCAAGGGCACTTCAAAGTGGCCGAGGCCTACATCCTATACCGTGCCTATCGGGCCCGCCAGCGGGTCGAGGAAGGGGCAGCCGAAATCTCTGAAGACAAACAGGACGCAATGATCGTCGTCCGCCGGGAGAATGGGGATTCCTTCTTCTGGGACGGTCTGGACCTGAAGAAGAGAATCGAGTTCGCCACGATCGGTTTGGAGCTGAGCCTCGACTCCGAGGCCATCGAGAATGAACTGCGTCGATCGGTCTATGCCGAAATGAAGGAGGCGGATCTCAAAAAGACCATCATCCTCAACGCAAAATCGATGATTGAGATGGACGCGGATTTCGCCCGTTTCGCGGGTCGCATTCTGCTCACTTACATTTACGAAGAGGTTCTCGGTTGGGACATCGTCAAGGATGGCGTCACTTCTTTGAAGGAGGCTCATGTCAAAGGGTTCCGCCGCTACCTGAAGCGGGGTGTGGAGATTGATCGAATCAACCCAAAGCTTCTCGAATACGATTTGGACGCCCTTTCCGCGGCCCTCGATCCCTCGGCTGACTTGGACTTTGATTACCTGGGTGTCCAAACCCTCTACGATCGTTACCTGATCATCGACAAGAAGGCGTCGAAGAAGGCCCGTCTCGAAACACCGCAGTTCTTCTGGATGCGAGTGGCGATGGGATTGTTTATCGGTGAAGAGGAAGATCGCAAAGATCGTATCATCTCTCTCTACGGGCTATATAAGAGCCGCCGGTTCTGCTCCTCGACGCCGACTCTCTTCAACTCCGGTACACTGCACTCACAACTGTCTTCGTGCTACCTGTACAAGGTTGACGACAGCATCGAGTCCATCATGGTCCGCGGGATTGCTGAGAATGCCTTCCTCTCCAAGTGGGCTGGCGGATTGGGAGGTAGTTGGACCTCCGTTCGCGGTACCGGTAGCTACATCAAGGGCACCAATGGCGAGAGTCAGGGTGTGATTCCTTTCCTCAAGCTCCACAACGACCAGCTTGTGGCAGTCAATCAGGGAGGCAAACGCCGGGGATCCGGATGTGCCTATCTCGAAACCTGGCACAGCGATCTCTTCGATTTTCTCGAGTTGCGCAAGAACGTGGGCGACGACCGTCGTCGGACCCACGACATGAATACTGCCAACTGGATTCCTGACCTCTTCATGAAACGGATGGAGGAACGGGGTGATTGGACTTTCTTCCAGTCGAACGAGGTTCCAGACCTTCACGACCTCTATGGCCGGGCTTTCGAGGAGCGTTACGTCCAGTACGAGCGGATGGCCGAGGTCGGCGAAATCAGCGGGACCAAAGTTGCGGCGATTGAGGTGTGGAAGCGCATGCTCAAGATGCTTTTCGAAACCGGACACCCTTGGATTACGTTCAAGGATCCTTGCAACATTCGCAGCCCTCAAGACCACGCCGGGGTGATCCACTCCAGCAATCTGTGCACTGAGATCACTCTGAATACGAGTGAAGAAGAGACCGCTGTTTGTAACTTGGGTTCAGTCGTTCTCGACTCGCACTTGGATGACGACGGCAACTTGGATCTCGTAAAACTGCGGGACACCGTTCGCACCGCGGTCCGCGCTCTCGACAATGTCATCGACATCAATTTCTACCCGACCAAGGCGGCAGAAACTTCCAACCGCCGCCACCGTCCTATCGGGCTTGGGGTCATGGGTCTGCAGAATGCGTTGTTCAAGCGTGAGCAGCCGTTTGAGTCGCAGGAGGCCATCGAGTTCAATGACGAGTTCATGGAAGCGATTGCTTACTACGCGTACGAGGCTTCGAGTGACCTTGCCGCAGAACGGGGTACCTATTCTTCCTACAAGGGTTCGAAATGGGACCGCGGTCTTCTGCCTCAGGACACGTTGAAATTGCTCGAGGAGGAGCGGGGCTGTTCCCTCGACATCCCACATGGTGGGAGAATGGATTGGCAACCGTTGCGCGAGAAGATCGCGAAACAGGGGATGCGCAATAGTAATGTCCTGGCGATCGCTCCCACTGCGACGATTTCCAATATCATGGGCACTTCGCCCTGCATCGAGCCCACCTACAAGAATCTCTTTGTGAAGAGTAATCTATCGGGTGACTTTGTCGTGCTGAACGGGGCTCTGGTCCGCTCACTCAAGAAGCGTGGTCTTTGGAACAAGAAGACCCGGGATCAGCTCAAATACTTCGACGGTGAGATGATAGAGATGGATGATATGCCCGACGACCTTCAGGCGCTGTACAAGACTGCCTTTGGAGTTCCCTATCAGGCATTCATCGATGCAGCGGCCCGCCGTCAGAAATGGATCGACCAGTCTCAATCGGTCAATCTGTTCCTCGCTTCTCCGGATTTGAAGACGCTCTCGCACATGTATCGTGCAGCTTGGAGCAAGGGCTTGAAAACTACCTACTACCTCCGCTCGCTGGGGGCCTCAAACATTGAAAAGGCGACTGTGAGTGTGAAGAAGGAAGTACGTGGTCATGCTGGGAAAAAGGAGTTCACCGAGGAAGAAAAGGCAGCTTGCAGCCTTGAAGCCATGATGAATGGCGAAGAGTGCGAGGCTTGCCAATAATCGGCATGCCGGTTGAGTGAGGAATGGATATCCCGGCACAAAACGGGGCGGAATTTCTTCGCTCGGCCAGCCAGCAAGAGCCGCTGGAGCAGGCAAACAAACTTAGGCCGGGTGATTTCTCGTCATTTACCGGACAGCGGAAGACGGTAGAGCGCCTGCAGGTGATGGCCAGTGCGGCCCGATCCCGCGGCGATTCTCTCAATCATGTGCTGCTCAGTGGGCCTCCGGGCCTAGGGAAAACGACATTGGCCCATATCCTCGGAACCGAGATGGGGGTAGGGGTCCGCGTGATCTCCGGGCCTGTAATCGATAAGCCGAGCGATCTGGCGGGCGTGCTCACTTCGTTGGAGGAGGGGGAGATCCTCTTCATCGACGAGATTCACCGCATCCCCAAAACGGTCGAGGAGTATCTCTATACCGCAATCGAGGATTTCTACATCGACATCCTGATTGACCAGGGACCCAACGCACGGACGGTGCGGCTATCACTGCCGCGCTTCTGTCTCGTCGGGGCCACGACAAGGGTGGGACTGCTGACGGCCCCGCTGCGGAATCGGTTTACGCTTCAATCGCGCTTAGAGTACTACGACCAGCGGGATCTTCTGACGATCGCCGAAAGATCCTGCTTGCTGCTCGAGATGGAGGCGGAGAAAGAGGGGCTTCTCGAGATTTCGTCGAGGGCGAGAGGTACCCCGCGGATCTTGAATAATTTGATCCTGTTCGCGCGGGATTTTGCTCAGGAGCGCTCTGGAGGGGTGCTGGACCGCAAAACGGCCGCTGCCGCACTAGAGATGCTCGAGATCGATTCAAATGGTCTCGATGAGATGGACAAACGCCTTCTGAGGTTTATTGCCGAGAATTATCGGGGTGGACCAGTCGGCCTCAAATCATTGGCAGTCGGTGTCGGAGAAGAGGTCCAGACGCTCGAAGATGTTCACGAGCCGTATCTCATCCAAGAGGGGTATCTGCAACGAACAGCTCAAGGGCGGGTTCTGACCGATAAGGGATGGCAGACTGTTGGTCTCCCCATGCCGGACGGCTTCCAGGAGCAGTTCAAGAGCTATTGATTTGGGCGGGTGCTCTCGGGGGGGCAGTCGTCCGGCTAATCGTCAATTGAGCGATAGCCCGGGGAAGAAAGGCTTTAGAAAAGATAGTCGAAGGTAAAACTCCAGCCGGTCACGTTTTCCCCGAAAATAATTGCCCCTCCCAGCCGCACGGACCGAACGGCATATCCGAGGCGTGATATATCCGCTTGGAAGGCCATCCCTGCATTGAGAAAACTATCGAATCCGAGAGCTGTTCGATTCGGTCCCACAAAAGCGGTCCCGCCTCCACTGAACACGACCGAAACGGGGAACCCTTCGAGGTTGATCCCTGTTGGGTGTATGGTTTCCATGTTGGCCACCAAAGTGGTCGCGCTGGAGTTGATCTCGATATGATCGCTCGAGGAGTGGATGGATTTTACGTGATTGTAGGTAAATCCGCCGTGGAATGCTGTGTCAAAGTGCTCAAATTGCCATTGGTAGTCCGCCCACAAAGAAAAGCCCGCTACAATGGAATCCGCATACCAGTCATACACTAAACCGTCGAAGGCCGGCTCTAAGATCTCTTCGGCGAGGAACCCTTCGTAGCGGGCATCGTTGTCCAGACGGAGCCATCCGAAGTTGATCGCAGGTGTAATAACGAGATTTTCCGTGACCGAATATCCCGCGCCGAACATTCCCATTATTCCGTAGGCTTCCCACTCCACTGAGACCTGATTGCCGTCACCGTAGTCTTCTCCGTATCGAAGTGTTTCGTAGGGGAAGATCGCCTGAACAAACGGTTTCCACCTCGAATTTTCGTTTTTGATTGCATGGCGCAGACTGCCACGAAACACATTGATCACCGGTTCGTCAGAAACGTTGTCGTCGACGTGGTAGGTCGCGGTCGAAACGTCTGGGTTGCCCGCGAAATTGAGAATAGCGGCATAGCCAGCGCCAATGTCTCCACTCTGTCGAATCGCTTCGCGGACGTCTCGAATCGTGTCCTCGATTTCTGTCTCCGAGGTCGCATTTTGTGCGCCAACTCTGCCGCAAAGCATTGCGATTCCGGCAATCAAAAGGGCGACTGAGACACGGTGTTGAAAAGAGGGCATCGGGTACGGTCCCAAAACGAAAGCTTCACAGATGGGAAACGCAATGCTGGAACCGTTTGGAAATGCTTACAGTGGGCGAAGGCAGCCCTGGAAGACTGGCTCGACTTGCGGAAATTCGTGACATCCGGATGTCGCTTAAATATGTAGGAGGGAAGCAAGAGGTACTAACATTATCACCCGTCAATATCGTTGAGATCACTGGAGAGAGCTGGCTTATGAAAACCTTAGTATTGGGCGCGACTGGCGCCACCGGGCGATTGGTTGCGGCGGATCTGCTGGCGCGTGGAGGCGAGGTGAGGGCGATTGTGAGGTCGGCCGATCGATTGCCTCAGGATCTGCTCGACCATCCTAACTTGACGGTGATCGAGGGCAGTGTTCTCGATTTGCCTGAGAAAGAGCTCAGGGATGCCCTGGAGGGATGTAAGGCGGTGATTTCTTGTCTCGGACACAATCTCACATTGAAGGGGATGTTTGGATCCCCGCGTCGATTGGTTGCGGATTCGGTGAGTCGGATCTGTTCTGCAATTCAAACAGAATCATCTGCCGGCATCACCAAGGTCATCCTGATGAATTCTACGGGTTGCAAAGATACGGACGCGAAAGAGACCCCTTCCGTATTCGATCGTATCGTTGTCGGTCTGATTCGATTGCTCGTGCCGCCACACGCCGACAATGAAGCAGCGGCCCGCTTCTTGAGATCATCGGTAGGGAAACAGGACCATCGCGTAAAATGGGTCATCGTCCGTCCAGATGGGTTGATCAACGAGCCAGGGGTATCCGACTACTGCACCGTGCCGTCGCCGACACGGAGTCCTATCTTCAATTCAGGAAAGTCGAGTCGGGTAAACGTCGCCCGGTTCATGGACGAGCTGGCATCCAGCGAAGAGGTTTGGGCGGAATGGGTAGGGCGGTCGCCGGTCCTCTATAACCGGGATTGATTCGTCGGGGCTTATCGTCGGAGAGATCTCGACGATGTCCTCTCCCGGGAACGCGACCCCAGCACTCTATTGTTGTGAGCCAATCGCGGCGCCGGGTCGGGTCCCGAGAGAACGACCAGGAGTCCAGAACCCTCTTACGGTAAGGTCCACAGGGTGGGCAGGAAGCCCCAATTCATTGACCTGAAGGAGCGAATCGAGTTTCGCCGCCGCAACGGATCCGATCTCTTTCGCCGCATAAGAAATTCCCGCAGTTTCGTTCTGATCTCCGTAGGGAATGCGCAGGGAGACATGTGCGATCTCTTCCGGGATCTTCCAGCCTAACTGCCTCAATGCCTCTGGGAAAACATCGCCGATCGTTATCACTACCTCGGGCTTTACCTCCTGTAGCCAATTTTGAACGTTGTCGGCGGTTTCCTCAACTCGTCCGATCAATTGACTACCCGCCAGTTCCGGGTAGCGGTGGAGGGCATTCAGGAACGCACCACTGATGCGAAACTCAGTCATCTCATCAATTCGATACGGTGCCCCCAACGCTAATTTCCGGAACCCCATCTCTCTTAGCTTTTCGACAACATCCTGGGTGCCTGACGCGTAGTCGTGGATCGCACGGTGCAGGCGTGGCCGGGTGAGGGTGGGGCCTACCGCTACCGCTGAAAACTTCGACCAGTCCAAGTCCAGCCCTCCGGATTCGCCAAAGAGGGGGGCGATCAGTAGTCCCCGGATTCCACGAGCGTGGAGAACGCGCGAGGCCTGCTCCTGATTGTCATAGTTTCCCAGCCAAAACGGTTCGAGCTTGTAGCCTCTCTGAGCGGCAGTCTCGGTCGCCCCTTCGAAAAAGTGCCGAACATAGCTTTTCTTCCAGTGGTCCTCGGTCTCCCAGTTGGTAATGAAAGCTAGTGTGGTATGCTCCTCATTGATCGTTTTGCGCCGCCTCCAGTTGTTCAGCGCGGAGAGTCCCGGATCGGCCTGATACCCCATCTCGGCCGCTTTCGATTTCACATTTTGCCGAGTCATCTCGGAAACCTCAGGAGAATTCCTCAAGGCCAGTGAAACTGTCATCGGACTGACCTTCAGGGCCTTGGCAATATCGCGCTGGGATACTTTTGTCATCGCGTCTTTACAGATAAAGTACAGGAGGCTTTGTCGGCAACCGTAGAAATCGATTTTATGAGAATCGAACCCAAGAAAATCATAATGCGAGTAAGAGAGACCCCCACCCGTGAGTTGGCACTGGCGATTGCGAAGAAGCACAAGGCCGTGCACCGGAACTTTGATCACTATGCGGGAGTTGTGACGATGCACGGATTGGCCAGGATCGCCACCGAGGCCGATGCTGACGTTGACAGCTGCAGGGACATCGTCGCAGAGGTAGCTCCCTACGCAGACGGGGAGAGGGAATGGAACGCCAATTTCCCGAACTACTATTGTGGAGGCAACGCTACTGCTTGGTTGTTCAAGGAAGGGCTGTTGCCAGACGCCTTGGGCACGATTGAACACTACGCCGATGAGATCCTCAACGTGGCGCCGAGGAGTTCCGACGGGATCCTAACGATGGTCCGCGGAACGAATCAGCAGAAGATCTGGATCGACGTAGCCTTTGCGGTGACCCCCTTCCTGGTTTTTGCCGGAGTTGCGATGGGTCGGGAAGACTACCTACGTGAAGCGTACCTTCAGACAAGTAAGATGGTCGAAATTTTCCGGAATACGGAGACGGGACTGCTCCATCAATCCCGGGATTTTAACGGACCCGGGAAACTGTCGGAGGACCACTGGAGTCGAGGAAATGGCTGGGGGGCGTACGCTCTTGCTGAACTGGCGCTCGAACTGCCGGTCGGGCATCCATTGAAAAAGCACTCGGTAGAGATGCTGCTAGACCTGATCGATAGCGCATTGAACTATCAGGATAGGAACGGACTTTGGCATCAGGAAATGTCGGATCTGGATAGCCGCGGATCCTACGTGGAAACCTCGGGATCCGGACTCTTGCTCTACGCCGTAGGGCGCTGCCTCGAAGCCGGGATTGGAAAACCTGAGTGGAGAACGGCCTTTACGCGGGGATTATCTGGGCTTTTGGATTACATCACCGAAGACCTGGATATTTTTCACACCTGTCGCGGCTGCTTGTGCCCCGGTGGCGGGAGTAAGTTGGAGTACCGGGCGATGGCTCCGGTCAGAAATGATGTTCACGCGTTTGGTCCGTATGTGCTAGCATTCGGTCAGGCATCCCGTATTGGCATTGAAAATACTTCGGAGTTAAAGATAGATGAATAACGAAAAACAAATCCCGGGTATGAATCTCGACGCCTTTCGGGAGTCGAGATCGGAAGATCGTGAATTGGAGAAGTTTCCCATTTCGGTTGCTGAACTGTGCGAGCGCTATGAAGCGCTGTTCACCGCGGCGGTCAATGATGTCCTGCGGGAGAGGAATCTCACCCACCAAACGCTACCGAATCATATCCTTCCGTTGCTTGACGGGATGAAGGTGGCAGGACCCATTTTTACCATTAAAGGGGCCAAGAGCCTCCTGGTTCGAGACGAGATGAAGGAACGGGCTCAGATGTTGGAATCGATTCCCCGGGACCATGTGGTCGTATGGGATACCAGCGACGACAACGAGTCTGCCCAATGGGGAGAGGTGATGACAATGGCTTCAAAGCGTCGTGGATGCCGAGGTGCGATTGTCGACGGAGGAGTGCGCGATACCGATCGGGTTTTATCCCAGGATTTTCCGGTCTTCGTTAAATATCGCACTTCAAATGGAATGCTCGGTCGATTTCGCATCACTGATTGGGAGATCCCGGTGCGGATTGGAGAAGTCGATATTTTCCCGGGGGATGTCGTCTTTGGAGATATTGACGGAGCCCTGATCATTCCACGGGATATCGCCTACGATGTACTCCTCCGGGCGGAAGAGATTGTCGCGGGCGAAAGCGAACTGATTCGCTGGGTCCAATACGGGATGTCGACGGAGGAGATCGTCGCCAAAGGCGGCTATTTCTAACCCTGAAATTTTAACTCAACTACAATTACAGAAACCCAAAAAAATCATGAAAGATCTCACAAATAAAGTTATCGTTATCACAGGTGCCTCCAGCGGAATTGGTAGTGCGGCAGCCCTCCAGTTTGCCGAGCGTGGGAGTAAGGTAATTCTTCTATCGCGAACCGCAGAGAAGTTGAAAGATGTTGCCGACGAAGTATCGGCTCTCGGGGCTGAGGTGCTGTGCATCTCGACCGATGTATCTTCCGAGAAATCAGTCCAATCCGCCTTCAATCAGATTGAGAAAAAATTCGGTCAGATCGACATCCTGATCAACAATGCAGGGGTTGGTTTTGCAACCGATCTGTCGACTTGTTCCCTCGAGGACTACCGGAAGATCATTGATACCAACATCACTGGCGTATTTCTATGCACACGGGCGGTTTTGCCCGGCATGAAAGAGAGGCAATTCGGCCATATCGTGAATGTGTCTTCGATCGTCGGCAAGGTAGCCAATCCTGGTGCACCGCTGTATTGTGCGAGTAAGCACGGGCTCAACGGCTACAATTCCGGACTCCAACAACAGGTGGCGAAAGATAACATCCTTGTGTCAACCGTATCTCCGTCCGCGGTGGATACCGCCTACTGGGATGGACGGGATGTCGACAGAAGTAAGTTTCTCAAGGCCGAGGAAGTCGCAAACGCCATCCTCTTTGTTGTCTCGCAACCAGACGGTGTCCTGATCAAGGACATTGATCTCACTGCACAGCGGTAGATCGCTACGAATCGATAGAGGAGCCCCATCAACCTGACAATGAGCCAATTCTTTAACGAATCCGAACGGGAGGCGTTCAACTCAATTCGCCGAACCGATCCCGTTGCACGAGAACTCCTTTGGTCCCTGCAAGGACGGGTGAAAGCCCGTGCGGAATGGCCTTCGTTGAGTCCTCCGGGAACCACTACGCAGTGGTGGCACCATGTGTCGGAGTTTCTTACGGATGCAGCTCTGGCGGTGAATCTTAAGAAAGACGAACGGATAGAGGGGTGGCTTCGATCCGCCACCCTCTCGGTGGTGCGTCGTCCGATCGAGGACTGGGTCGGTCCGTGGTTTCGCGACCATGATCCCTCGGACCGGAAAGGCCATCTCGAAACGGCTCACCTTTCGTGGTCTGTAGCGGTGGTTCTCGACCTCGCCCCTCATATCTTTACCGAGAGTGAGATCAGCGAGATCCGGGAGGCACTCAAAGAAAAGGGAATCGAACTTTGCAAGAGTTGGCTTGGAAAAGTAAACCGCCTCATGAACTGGCGCAGTGTGCTGACCGCAGGTGTGGCCGTGGCGGCTGCAGTTTTGGACGATGAAGACTCCATTCAGTTCGCGGTAGAAGTCTATCAGCAGTGCGCGGAGATGTTCCAGGAAGACGGCACAAGCGGCGAATCGCTCCAGTACGCAAATTATTCGGCCTATCCTCTGATGTTGACCTGGGAGGCTCTCGTACGATCCCGTCCAGAGCTTCGTTCCCGGTTGTCACTCGCACCGATGATTCGTATGAGCCGTTGGCAGGCAGCGAGCTTCTTCTATCAGAAACCTCTCTCAGGATGGGGGAGTTGCCCCCTCCCGAGGAGTGCCAACTTCAATGATTCGGCCGCTGTCTTTCGGCCGTCAGCTGATCTTTTGTTGCATTGGGCAGTCCGTGGGCAAGACGACTTTCCGAAGGAAGCAGGTCTCGCACGGTGGGTGTTTGAGAAGTCTTATCGGCCACTGACGAGCGCCGGGGTTCACGACCGAGCCAGCTTCGGCTTTGTGTCGGATTTTGGATTTCTATCGATCCCCTTGCTGGCAGCCTCGGCGGACAAAATTTCGCCGCCAGATGCGGGAGTGGATCTCACAGTAGGCTTCGATTGCGGAGATATGATCACCCGGGACCAATGGGAGGGTAAAACCATTTTGGCTGTAAAAGGAGTGGATCAACTCCAAAACGGTCCGAACCATTTCCATCAAGATTTGAACAGTTTCATCCTCGTTCACAACCGGGAGCGTCTCTTGGTTGACCCAGGGCACTCCTGTTACAGGAATCTCATTCACTCTCAGGTAGAGATGAAGACCTACACTCACAACACCTGTCATTTCTTTGTCTCTTCCACTGGAAAAGTAGTCGATCAACGGTTCTCTACCAAACGTCATATAAATTTGGAGACGGGCGAACTTGAGCCTCCGGTGGATCGGGGAGGGGACCGTCTTCTCCTCGAACGGGATGGTGACGTGAGCATCATGGGTTGTGATGCGGCTCGAGCCTATGGAGAGCCAATTGAAGAGTTTAGCCGGTTCTGGGTATCTTGTGGACCTCACGTTTTATTTCTCGTCGATCGAGTACGTGCTTCGGAGCCTGTCTCTACAGTGTGGAACTTCCTCTTGAATGATCGCGATGGACAGTTGGAGGAAAATATAGTTCCTCCGGATCGATTTGTCGCACGCCGCGGTTCCGCCGGAATGAAAGTATTTCATTGTGGAGAAGGAACCTTGATCGGTCCAGAGCACGCGTATGTGCATGATGCCTACCACCCACTTCCCGGCCAGGTCGGTGAGGGGAGACCCGGTAGCGGAATGCTATTGCACTTTCGCGATAGAAATCCAAAAACGCTGCATCTCTCCGTTCATGCGATTTGTGTAGATGACTACGGACAGATTGCCGGTTGGCACCTGAGAAAGGAACCGGGCTATGCCGCGGTGCTTGAGGACCCGACCGGGCAGAAACACTATCGAATTAAAATTGAATCTGACGACCGGTTTCTCGTGGAAACAGGATCCGCGCAGAGAAGCTACACCTGTTCGAGTGCCGAATCCGGTAAATGGCATTTTGCCAAACTATAATCTGATAAGGATATCCAAATGAAATCGAGCTACTATGAAGGAAACCGGACGTTTTCGGTTCAATCCAGCAATCCGGTTGCCCCGGGAGTCGGAGAGGTGCGCCTGGATGTTGCCTACTGCGGTATCTGTGGAACTGATCTCCATATTTTCCACGGTGCGATGGACCAGCGAGTCGACTTCCCGCAATCCATCGGTCACGAGGCCTCCGCAACTGTCGCCGAAATTGGTGAGGGGGTTCACGGCTTTGAGGTCGGCGATCCCGTTGTTGTACGGCCTCTCGACAATCGATTGGAAACCGAGGCGGATCGGGGGTATAGCCACATATGTAAGGATTTGAAGTTTATTGGGATTGATTCTCCTGGGGCATTCCAAAACTCATGGACGGTACCGGCATTTGCCCTACACAAAATTCCTGTGGGCACCGATCTGAAGCTCGCTGCGCTGACAGAGCCTCTGGCAGTTGCTTGTCACGACGTTCGTATCGGAGAAGTTCAGTCTGGCGAGATGGTAGTGGTCCTAGGCGGTGGTCCGATTGGCATCCTGATCGCCCTGGTCGCGAAAGCGAGGGGAGCACGGGTCGTTCTTTCCGAACTCAATCGCACCCGGATCGAGTTCGCCCAAAGTGTCGGCATCGAAGCGGTGAACCCTCTCGAGACGAACCTTGCCGAACTTTGCCAGAGAATGACATCGGGTCGAGGCGCCGATGTGGTCTTCGAGGTATCCGGTGCGAAAGCGGCTGCTCTTTCGATGACCGAGCTGCTATCGATTCGCGGGCGCATGGTGGTTGTGGCGATCTATCCTACACCAACAGAGATTGATCTGTTTCAATTTTTCTGGAAGGAGCTCCAGTTGAGAGGGGCGAGGGTCTATGAGAAAGAGGACTACGAGGAAGCGATTTCTCTGATTGCGAGCGGCGCACTTCCGATCGGGAAGATGATTACAGACGTGGTTCCACTCGAAGGGATTCAACGAGCATTTGACAGTCTGGCCAGTTCGCAGAACGCGATGAAGGTCCTGATTGATTGCCGGAAGTAGTGACAGATGATGGGGGTGAGATATTGTTATGAATCGAATAAATTCTTTATTTGATCTGTCGGGGAAGACCGCAATGGTCACCGGCTGTAAGCGGGGAATTGGCAGGGCCATGGCTGTGGCCCTGGCGGAAGCTGGTGCCGACATCGTGGGTGTTAGCGCTACTTTGCCCGGAGAAGGGAGCGAGGTTGGTAACGAGATCGAGAAATTGGGTCGTTCATTCTCGGGCTACTCTGCGGATTTCTCGGTTCGCAAGGATCTTTACCGTTTCATCGACGAGGCGAAGAAAGATCATCCTCGAATTGATATTCTGGTGAACAATGCGGGAACGATCCTAAGAGAACCTGCTATCAATCATTCCGACGAGTACTGGGATAAAGTTCTGGAAACAAATCTGAGCGCCCAATTCATCCTCAGCCGTGAATTGGGTCGCAGCATGGTTCAAAGGGGGAGTGGAAAGATCATTTTCACCGCGTCTCTCCTCACGTTTCAAGGTGGGATCACCGTTCCGGGCTACGCCGCTAGTAAAGGAGGAGTTGGTCAATTGGCGAAAGCCCTCGCGAACGAGTGGTCGGGTAGCGGAGTGAATGTGAACGCTATCGCCCCTGGCTACATTGCGACCGACAACACCCGTGCACTTCAGGACGATCCTCGTCGCTCAGAGCAGATCCTGTCGCGGATCCCTTCGGGACGATGGGGCCATCCGGATGATTTTAAGGGTCCGGTTGTCTTTTTGGCCTCTGCTGCTTCCAACTATGTAGACGGAACCGTTCTATTGGTCGACGGTGGTTGGATGGGGCGCTAGTGCGCCGATGGCCGAATTGCCGTTTGAAAGTGATTTCTGGCAGGTAAAATTTTCGGTAAACCGCCTGCGTCCGTTCCGAAACGGATATCGTTATGATCGACGTTTAGTCTGTAAAAACGGACCGATTGGGAACGGGAGTTACGACAACTGGCTCTGATTTGATCAAATCCCCTATCGCCAAGGTCGGTGCCCCAATTCCTGCTCTGGGTAGAGATTCCCTTTAATAGTTGATCTTCGCCAAAATCCGTACTGATTGTCAGGGGATGGATCACCCTAGGTTACAAGATTGTCACTCGGTGAAGGAATCGAGAATCCGGCCGGGTCCGATCGTTTTTTGTGCCATCTGGGGTGCCTTAGTCGGAGCAGGATTGATCGCGCTTGCGATGTATAGTCATCGGCCGGGAGGAATCGATGAGGCTCCTTCGAGTTGGCCAGGTAGCGATATCGAACCTGCTCAGGATTCGATGAGATTGGTCATGTTCCTCCATCCACAGTGCGCTTGTTCCCGGGCAACCCTGGGAGAGCTAGCAGTCTTGATGCGGCGCACCGGAGGCCAACTGAGGGCTGAGGTGAAATTTGTTTTGCCCGAAGGCGAGTCGGAGGAATGGGTAGAGGGTGATCTCTGGAGGAGCGCTCAGGATATTTCTGGCGTTACAGTGTCGATTGATCAAAACGGAGAAGACGCAGCGACTTTTGGGGCGGAGACCTCCGGCGCGACCTTGGTCTACGATCAGGCAGGGGCTCTTGTCTTTAGCGGGGGAATCACAGCGGCCCGAGGCCATTTCGGAGATAATATCGGACGCCTATCGATAGAAAAGTGGGTTGAGGAAGGGGAAGGGATCAGCGAAACTCCAGTTTTTGGATGTCCATTGGTATCTCCTGAGGACGCGCTTACTTTGACCCATCACGAGTCGTAAGATGAAAAGAGGAAAAGCGACTACTCCTTCCCGTGCGGATGAGCTGTTCTATGAACAGTCGAAGCGCATTTGGGTCCATACGGATCGGCTCTTTGTTTGGTTGATGCTGTTTCAATGGGTGGCGGGTGTTGTCGCTGCCCTCACTGTTTCGCCCCTTACATGGAAAGGGGTGGAGTACTCGGTGCACATCCACGTCTGGGCTGCCGTTTTTCTCGGTGGCTTGATCTCCTTCTATCCTGTGTGGCTCGCTGTGAGGCACCCGGGGGAGACGATGACCCGTCATGTTATGGCGGTCGCCCAGATGCTTATGGGAGCCTTGTTGATCCATCTCTGTGGCGGGAGGATCGAAACCCATTTTCATATTTTTGGCTCCCTTGCGTTTCTCGCATTCTATCGCGATCCGAAGGTCTTGCTCACGGGAGCGATTGTTGTCTATTTCGACCATTTTATTCGGGGAGTTTTCTGGCCGGAATCAGTTTTTGGCGTATTCAGTGCACCGATTTGGCGACCGATTGAACATGCCGGATGGGTCGCCTTCGAATGCTGGTTTCTCTACTACTCCATTCGGCAATCGCACGGAGAGATGATGATTTCAGCGCAGCGACAGGCTGAATTGGAAAGTGCGAATGTGCTCTTTGAGTCGAGGGTGAAGGAACGAACGTCCGAACTGGAACGCAGTAAGGCAGATGCCGATGAATCAGAACGTCTCTTGAGGAGTATACTCAACATTTTGCCGGAGAGGGTGTTTTGGACAAATGAGGTCGGTGAGATCCAGGACTCAAATCACCGTTTCATGATCGACATGAACGTGTGTGAGATCCACGGCGCGAAATTGGAGGATCTGCCCATCCCTAAGGAGATTTTAGAGGAGTTGAAACCCTACCAGCTCGACGTACTCGAGAACGGAAAGCAGGTGTTTAATCTTATTCTTGAAGCGGTTCCTAAAGCTTCGAATCTCAAGTGGCTCTCGCTTAGTTTGGTGCCGCTTCTGCGTGCCGACGGTTCGGTGCATGGAATTCTATACAGTTATCAGGATGTCACTGAATTGAAGAATGCAGAGGCGACTGCCCTCGAATCCGCGCGTTTGAAATCAGAGTTTCTGGCCAACATGAGTCATGAAATTCGCACTCCGATGAACGGTGTGATTGGGATGACCCACCATCTACTGGAATCCGATTTATCCGATGATCAGCGTGAGTACGCATCCACAGTCAAGCACAGTGCGGAGTCCCTCCTGGCGATCTTGAACGACATTCTGGACCTTTCTAAGATCGAAGCCAGTAAACTTGAGATCGAATCCATCGATTTTAATCTCCAGGAACTTGTTGAGGAGACACTGGACATCATCGCGGAAAGCGCGCAATCGAAGGGTCTGGAACTCATTGGCTCCTTTGCACCAGAACTTCCAATTTTCGTGTCGGGTGATCCGGGTCGTCTGCGTCAGATTCTGATCAATCTACTGGGAAATGCGGTCAAGTTCACGCAATCGGGTGAGGTTCTTTTGCGTGTGGATTCGGTGAAACGCGACAATTCATCGCTTTCGTTTGAGGTCACTGACACCGGGATTGGCATCTCAGCGGCCGCGCAGAAGCGGTTGTTTGAAGCGTTCTCGCAGGCAGACGGCTCTACCACTCGACAGTATGGTGGAACCGGACTCGGTCTCACAATTTGCAAGCGTCTCCTTGAGTTGATGGGAGGCTCGATTGAGGTCGAAAGCGTGGTGGATAAGGGCACTCGAATACGGTTTGAGCTTCCGCTACCCGCTGCGAAATTGGGGCGGACAGCGACCAAGCGGGAAGACTTGCAGGGACTGCGGATGATGGTCGTGGACGACAACGAGACGAATCGAGATGTTCTGACCCTTCTTCTCAAGAAATGGGGAGTCGCTTCGGAGAGCGCCGGCAGCGCAGGTGAGGCGTTGAAGGTGCTCGAGAAAGACAATCGGTTCGATATGATCGTACTCGACATGCAGATGCCCGAGATGGATGGGATGGGGCTGGCTCGTAAGATTCGAGAAATTTCAACACTCCAAAATATTCCGATGGTGATGCTCACCTCGCTCAACGGTCCGGTCGTCCGCAGTGAATTGAATTTGGTAGGAATTGAAGAGTGTCTCCAGAAGCCGGTTCGCCAGGACCGGCTGTACAATTCGCTAAGGCAGCACTCACCGAAACAATCGAAAAGAATTTCCGCAAAGCGGCGGAAGGCACCATCTCGGGTCCTTGAACAGTTCGACGCGAAGATTCTACTCGCCGAAGACAATCGGGTGAATCAACGAGTTGCTCAGATTCAGTTAAAGAAACTGGGGTGCGAAGCCGATATCGTGGAGAACGGTCTCGATGCCGTAGAGGCCTTTAGATCGAATGACTACGATCTGATCCTCATGGATTGCCAGATGCCAATTATGGAAGGATACGACGCGACCCGGAGTATTCGGAAAATTGAGGAGGAAAGGGGCGTCACCCATGGTATCTACATTATTGCTTTCACCGCCCACGCAATGGAGGGCGACCGGATTCGTTGCCTGGATGCCGGCATGAATGACTACGTGAGTAAGCCGATTCTGACGGACTCTCTCCTTCAAGCATTCCTTCGATTCAAAAAGTATCAAGAAACTGAAGACTCCGCTGGCTGAGCGAGACGTGATCTTCGCGGAGCACCTTTCCCTGAGCGATGTTTTAGACCGAATCTTGGTCGATTTTGCGAGTAGAACAGGGAAGTCATCAGCCATTCGATCGTACAGTGAGTCTACATGGGTGTGAACAGTAGGGGAGGCCTTCCCTGTTAGGTTTCGGTCAAAATAGAATCTGTCCTCGCCAGATAGTACAATCAGGCTTCTGGTGGCTCTTTGCTGTTCGCATTCCCGGACGATCTGATGTTGGGATCGGCTGGGTAAAAAATAGGTTCTGACACGCCAACGTGCTGACCTCGCAACCGAATATTTTCCTATGACGATCCGACTCCCGATATTCGCCATCCTCACAGGTCTTTCGACCTTGAGCGGGCAAACGCCCTTCACCCCTGACGATCCCTACTTTGATCCATTCGAATACGAGGAGGGCGGGGATTTTTACCAAGCGCCCGGTCAATGGCATCTGGTAAACCAGTTCCCGATCGATGGAATCAATGAGGGGTATGATGCGAATCTATGGGGCGCCTGGCAGCAGGGATGGACAGGCGCGGGAGTCACGATCGGGATAATCGACGACGGGATGCAGGGAAATCATCCGGACCTGATCGATAACTTTTCCAATGCGTATAGTTGGGATTTTTCAATGACTTCGGCAGAAAATCTCGCAAATAATTTCCGCGGGACTCCGGATGTAGGAGGGGTGGATGTCGATAGCCATGGGACCTCCGTGGGAGGCGTTTCAGCCGCACGAGGAGGGAATGGTGTCGGAGGTACGGGCGCGGCGCCGTACGCGAATTTGGCGGCACTGCGATTTATTGTCGATGAATTCGCGGACGGTAAGACAGATCCCGAAGCTCACGCAGCGGCGATTCTGTATCAGGGGCAGACCGATGAATTGGGAAACCCAGACCCTTATGCGGCACCGGACTGGTCGATCGTACCGGTGCGCGTGAAAAATCACAGTTACGGACCCGATCAAGGGTTCGTCGTGGAGGATCAATACGAGCTCGTTGTGGGTGCGCTGGAGGAGAGCGCGAGCCATGGGGTGATTCACGTATGGTCGGCCGGGAACGAGCGAGCCGATGCAGGAGATCCATGGCCGACCGCGGATTCGAATAAGATACTGGAGCTGACCCTCCCTGATTCCATCGTGGTGGGTGCTTTGGCTGCAAGCGGGACCTATTCCTATTACAGTAGTTATGGTGCAAACCTTACCGTGACTGCCCCCTCAAGTGATCTGTATTTCGGGATCATTACCACTGATCGTACAGGCCAATCCAACGGGTCAAACCAAGATCCGGCAGATCCCGATGTGATCTTCGATTTTCCGGACGGATACAATTATACGAGTGATTTCGGAGGGACCTCGTCATCAGCTCCACTGGTCTCCGGAATCATGGCGCTGGGAGTGGAGGCCAATCCCAGTATGAATGCGCGCATGGCGAAGCATCTGCTCGCGAGAACCAGTGTGAAGGTGGATCCGGATGACAGTTCGGACACCGGAGGGTGGGTTACCAATGGGGCTGGATACTCTTTTAACAACAATTACGGTTTCGGGCTTATCGATGCCGGTGCGTTCACCAAAGCCGCATCCGAAGTGGAGTCCATGTCGGTCCAGACGGTGTACGAGGGGGATGACGAGATTGTCGGAAAATCTTTTGCGGATGAGGGCGATGATACGATACAGGAAACGTTCGACGTGGTCATGGACGAGTCAATTGTTCAACCCCTTGAGTATGTTTTGATTGAGTTGTTCGTTGTCGGACTAGAAGACGATTGGAATGACTATGTCGCCGGAGAAGGAACAATCGTTGGGGACCTTTCGGCGATTCTGACCTCACCGGAAGGAACTACCAATCAGCTTTTCTACAACGACCGCTACATCCCCGAAGAGGAGGCAGAAGAAAGACGTTCGTGGGAGGACGACACCTTGTTTTGGAGTTTTCTGAGCAATGCGTACTGGGGCGAGAATCCAGTCGGACAATGGACCCTCGAGCTGATCAATAGCACCGAGAATTCACTCTCGGGAACTTGGGCCAGCTTCTCCTTCGAAGCAGGAATGGGAACGCTAACCTTCGTTCCGGAACCCTCTGCCTTTGCACTCCTCCTGGCGATAGGGCTAGTCCCCTCACTAATCCGACGTCGTCCCCGCCGGGATGGTTTCTGAAGAGGGAGGGGTAGTAGCGGCGGGGTGCCCCGAACGCCATTTCGTCTGAGGGGAAGGTAGCCGATGCACCCCGCTTCTGATCCCTCGCTGGAACTGAGGCGGGACGCCTCAGCTACTTTATTCCCCGCATGTCCATGGGTGTCCCGGAGTACCACGGTACCACTGCCCTGATATCCCCCACATCGGAGGAGAAGGTAGCAGATGCGTCCCGCTTCTGACTTCTCGTTGGAACTGAGGCGGGACGCCTCAGCTACGTTATTCTCCGCATGTTCATGGGTGTCCCGGGGTACCACTTCCCTGATATCCACCACGTCGGAGGGGAAAGTAGCAGATGCGTCCCGCTTCTGATTTCTCGGTGGAACTGAGGCGGGACGCCTCAGCTACGTTATTCTCCGCATGTCCTTGGGTGTCCCGGAATACCACGCATCCCGGAATACCACTTCCCTGATATCCACCACGTCGGAGGGGAAAGTAGCAGATGCGTCCCGCTTCTGATTTCTCGCTGGAACTGAGGCGGGACGCCTCAGCTACTTTATGCCCCGCATGTTCATGGGTGTCCCGGAATACCACTTCCCGGATATCCACCCACGTCTGAGGGGAAGGTAGCCGATGCGTCCCGCTTCTGATTTCTCGTTGGAACTGAGGCGGGACGCCTCAGCTACGTTATTCCCCGCATGTCCTTGGGTGTCCCGGAATACCACTTCCCTGGTATCCACCACGTCGGAGGGGAAAGTAGCAGATGCGTCCCGCTTCTGATTTCTCGGTGGAACTGAGGCGGGACGCCTCAGCTACTTTATACCCCGCATGTTCATGGGTGTCCCGGAATACCACTTCCCTGATATCCGCCACGTCGGAGGGGAAAGTAGCAGATGCGTCCCGCTTCTGATTTCTCCGAGGAACTGAGGCGGGACGCCTCAGCTACTTTATGCCCCGCATGTTCATGGGTGTCCCGGAGTACCACTTCCATGATATCCGCCACGTCGGAGGGGAAAGTAGCAGATGCGTCCCGCTTCTGATTTCTCGTTGGAACTGAGGCGGGACGCCTCAGCTACGTTATGCCCCGCATGTTCATGGGTGTTCCGGAATCACACTGATTTCTCGTTGGAACTGAGGCGGGACGCCTCAGCTACTTTTTTGACTTTTCACGAAGGCACATCTCCCTGTATCTAATAGGTTAATTTGAACTACTGCTGAACTATTGCAGGAGAGTTTAGATAAAGAGCGTTTAATCCCGAAAAAGACCCAAAAAATGAAGCGAAATTTACCGAAAAATCGTCTGTTGCTCTGTGCTGCATTTCTATTCGGCATGCAGGCATCTGCAGCTGACCTCTACATGCTGCCTAACGGCGCCGGCTCCCAGAGCGGCGCGGACTGGGAGAATGCACTGTCCTATTCTGCGACAGATAATAGTTTAGAGCAGGCATGGGGAAAACTCGAACCTGGTGACACACTCTTCTTAGGAGGAGGAGAATATAAGGCGCGGGGGATGAAGTTGAGCGCATCTGCTTCCGCAGAAAATCCGATCACGCTGAAAGGCGTCACTCAAGATGGCAAACGCCCTGTGTTTGTAGGAAGCTGGGAGAAAGAGGACAAAAGCAAGGGTTTCACCCTGATCCAGCTTTCTTCTGAATCCACTGGGTGGGTCTTTGAAAATTTTGAAGCACGCAAGGTGCGTAGTGCTTTTGAGACCCGGACACCCGGTCGGGTTTCGGAAGGGAAGATTCTGGACGTCGATGTTCAGGAGACCCGCGACGCATTTGTTTTTCGTGGTGGGGCGATGGCCGCCAAACCGGAAATTGGTTCGCACGACATTGAGATCCGCGACTGTGATGTAAAATACTACACCAAGCGCGGATTCCGTTTTCGTGACGGCTGCTACGACATCCAGGTCATCAACTGCACCGCAGATGCCGGGGGCAAAGAGTGGTATGTAGAACCTTTCCCCATGAGTTTCAACGTAATCGGTGGCGCCAAGGGAACGAACGTGTACGACCACGACATTACTTTCATTGACTGCGTTGCTAGCAACAATTGGCACGTGAACGGTGACAGCTATTGGAATGGAGACGGATTCTGTGCCGAAGGCACCGCATACAACCTGACCTACATTCGCTGTGAGTCCTACGGAAATACTGACGGTGGCTGGGACGACAAGTCTGCGAATCCTCTTCTCATCGGTTGCATCGCCAAAGATAACAAAAAGAACTATCGTTTTTGGAGTGCCGCACCAGGACCTCTCTTGTGGAACTGCCTGTCATCAGACCCGGTAAAACGCGGCGGCAACTCCGACTACGTTGGATTGTGGACCAAGGGTAAGGTTCGGATTATCGGATCAAGCTTTGTCAATTCATCGAAACCTCTCGCCTTGAATGATTGGCGTGTGACTCCAGAACAGATGAAGGTAATGAGCATCGCGGTTAAAGATTCGCTCATCGAACTCCCAGCAGGGAAAGAGCTTTCCGGTCCGAATTATACGATCATCGATTCGGTGATTCGCCCGTTGGATTCAGAAGGCATTACCGTGGACGGCGTAGGCTACAAGAAGGATACGCGCGACGCGGAAGTGCTGCTCGCAGAGGTTCGCCCTCTTCAGCCGTTGATCGAAAAAGAAGGTCGCCTGCTCGAGACCAAGCCTCTGAATGTATTTTCGGAGAAGAACCCCAGCGGTTGGTACCTGAGTGGATGGCGCGATGCGAAGATCAAGATTGCCAAGGGCAAAGGTATCAATGGATCCAATGCGATTGAGATCACGACCAAGGGAAGCCAAGGCGGTGGTGCGAATTACCGTACTAAGCGCGACTCAGCGACGATCAAGTTTGCGAACTACCAAGACTCGGATTGGAACTTGGTCATGTCCATACGGACGACCTCCGCGAGTGTTGGCGATCTTGAAATTCGCGCACTGACCATGGCTTCTTCGCCAAAGACGATTGAAATTGCACTTCCAGGGGTGTTGGACGGATCCGACACCAGCTGGCAGGAGATCAGCATTCCGTTGTCGGACCTGACAGATGGAGCGAGCGGCTCGAATTTCGAGAACTTCGCCGGATTCTACATTCGGATGAATGGACCGATGGGCGGACCTCTCTACATCGACAACGTACGCCTAGTACCTGCAAACTAAGTCGGGCTTTAATTCTCCTCCCTGACAATCGTCAGGAAGGAATGAACTTATCGGACCCTCTCCATCATGGCTCTGAACGCCATGGTGGGAGGAATCTCCGAAAAAGAGACAGGCCTACGAATTCTTACAAAAGCGACGGATCCCGATCCGTTGCTTTTTTATTGCAGGTGTCGGTGCCGCAGTCTGCCGGTCTCTTATGTGCTAAACGGCCCGGCACGCGGCGTTTCCGCCAATTAGACAGCGGTAGGTTTGTATCCTTCGTCTTCCGACCGGCCTCGAATTCGATCATTGTCGCCCGAAGCTTCGGCAATAGGGCGCCCTGACAAGGATGGGCGGTTCACTCTCTAAAAAGCGGAGAGATTAGCTTCGATCGGCCGGAAATCCCCTGAGTCGTTGTCTCCTTAGCAGGAGAGTAAAATACGGACTAAACCTTACCGAACCGACCTTACAACGGGCGGTTATTGTAAATCAATTTCGAGGTATCGAAGCCTAAATTTGTGGCGCGATTGATATATTGGTCCAACTGCTCTGCCGGGATCTGCGGTTGACGAGACAGCAACCAGAGAGTTTTACGATCTGGCGAGCCCACCATTGCAATGGAGTAGTCGGACTCGAGGGCGAAGATCCAGTAGTTCCCATAATCTGGTGGAGAGCCGAAAAGTTTGGCAAAGAAGTTGTCGATCGTAACCTTCAATTTTGCGTTCTGCGACCCCTCGACGGGAACCGCGGATCCAGTGACACTGTGTGTGGATCCATTTGGTTCGATGGCTGTATTCACGAGGGCGACGGTTCCATCTTTCTGGAGGGAATAGTCGGCCATCGCGCGTTCGTCCTCTTCTTGGAAAAAGACGGGTAGGCGGGCGATCTCGTACCACCGGCCGATGTACTGGTCCAGCTCTACCGCCTCAACAGTGGGCGGGGGATCGCTCGGGAGAGATTGGCAAGCTGTGGAGAGGGCAAGGCCTAGCAACGCGAGACTGAAGGTGAGAAGCCGAATCATAGGTCTTAGAATCAAGCCCGATTCGAGTTCGTAGCAAACCGGGAGTCGAGATAGGTAAGCTATTTAACTCTCCGTGTATAGAGAATGAGTCGTTTCCGAAAGGGTCATCGTAGGCGGGTGGGAGCGGAACCAGCCAGCGGGGTTGAGGCGATCACTTGCAACGGCTCCAAAAATAAAGGCCGGCCCGTGGGAGAGCCGACCCTTGAAAGTCGTCGATTCAATTAGTTCGGGGAACTCTTAGAACCGTTTGTTCGAAAAGTACTCCACCTGCTCAGCGTATTTCTCACGCAATTCAGCGGCGCCTTCCTTTCGTCCCGTTTCTTCCAGGTACCCCAGGTATTTTTCGAAGCCTTTGATTCCGGGTTGCCCGTGACCAAAAGACGCGTGATTGGGGCCGCCTTCTTTGAAAACGGTCCACATCGGGTCGACTACATCGCTGGCAAAGCGGGACATCTTTTGCATCTGCGCGTCATGCCAGCGTGAGAGACGCCATTGCCCCTCGTGACAGAGTTCTGGATGACTCTCGGCGAGATTATTCTGCTCGTGGGGGTCATTCTCCATATCATAGAGCATTTCTTGCGGAAAGAGATGGAATCCATCGTGGTAGGTTCTCATGTAGAGCCACTTACCCCAACGCACAGACCTCTGGCACACGTGGCAGCACTGGCTGATCGTAACCTCATCGCGTCCCACGTCCTCACCTTCGAGTAGGGCGGGCGCATAGGACTCACCATCCCAGATTGCCGGTTTGTCCCGCCCCACGAGATCCATAAGGGTCGGAGCCAGATCGAGATTGTAGTGAAACTTCGTGTTCCGTGTCCCGCTCGATCCGCCAGGGTACTTAATAATGAGCGGTACGCGGCAGGTTATCTGATCGGCGGTACCATGTTCACTGTAGATCCCCAATTCCCCGAGATTTTCACCATGGTCGGCTGAGATCACGATCATCGTGTCGTCATAGGTACCTGCCTTTTTAAGGTCAGCGACAATCTTGGCAATCTGGTCGTCGACATAGCGCACTCCCATATCGTAACCGTCGATGACACGGCGGAGAGATTCGCGGTCCGTAGCCTTCCCCGGATGCTTCGGGTAGCGGGGGCTCTCGTCGCCATGGTACATGCCGACCTCATGAGAACAGTGCGGCCCGACCTTTTGATTGTTTCGTTCGATTACTTCATCTGTAAGCCACTCGGGAAGAGGCTCGTCTGCGAACGGGTTCTCAAAGTCTTCGGGCGTCCGGTAGGGGGTGTGCGGATCCCAGTAATTGATGTGCAAATACCAATTGTCCTTCTCAGCGTTCTCTTGGATCCATTTATCCACGACAGGTTGTACGACCTCGGCGGACTCCATGCCTCCCTGTCCGGTGTTGTGGATTTCGTTGAATCCCGCATAGAAGTGCCAGGCCGAGTGGCGCTGTCCGAATGGGCTAATCATGGCGGTATGGTAGCCGGCTTTCTGCAGCTGTCCGGCAAAACCCCGCGCGTCAAAATAATCCCGGAATCCTCTGTCTGCCCCCTGGACCTTCGGCTGTGAGGCCGTGCCGCCGTGGCCGACCACACCGGTTTGGATTCCGAATCGCCCGGAATAAAATGCGGTCCGAGAGGGGAGGCAAGGAGCGTCCGGAGTGTAGCATTGTTCAAACACAACTCCTTCGCTTGCGATCTGGTCGATTGCGGGGCTTGTGTTCCGGTGGTAGCCATAGCAACCGAGGTGATCCGGTCTCTGGCTATCGATATCGATGTATAGAATTCTCATAGGTGTTCTAAGAGCTGAGGGTTCTTTTTAGGTGTTCGAGTTTTGTTGTGGGATTTGGCTGTTTCCCAAAATTGTAGGCCTCCGCGAGAGCGAGAATCCCGCGCAGCTGCTTTGTCTTCTCATCGAGGGCGGCGGCGGCAAACCGACGGACTCCGTTGGAATTGAAGAATTCGTCGTATGTCGCTTTTTCGATACGAGTTGCGGCGATCAGCTCACGGATCTTTCGAGTGTGAATTCGACCGAGCTCGCCATCCTTCAGATAAATCGGGATCGACGAAATGTCCGGTGCCCGGCTACAGAAGGCGTGGCCTACGCGAGTGACGGCCTCGAATTCGGTTTTCCATGTCCTGATGAATCCTGGTTTGGCTTTTACGCACAATTCCGAATCCGGAAGGTGCTGGAGAACAAGCCGCAAACCGCCCTCGGTGACTTCATACCACTCCGCGGTGCAACCGGTAAGTTCACACAATTCCGGCATCCGTCCTTGGATGAGACGCCGGTAAGCTGCAGGGCCGGCCTCTAATGGTTCCAGAGACCATAGAGGACGGTATTGCTTATCCGGAAATCTTGCGACGACCCCTGCGGTCTCCAGGGTGTCCAGTATTCGGGCGAGAGAGGCTTTGGGAATTTCCAGTTGATTGGCCAGAGTTTCGAGAGACGCAGCTGTCTGCTGATTGAGCAACTGGAGGACCGCGATCCCGCGCAGGAGTGCGGGTGCCGGTGACTCGGTGTGGGCTAGTATTTCTGGGTTGCGGAGTTCCATATATGGGACATGAACCATATATGACACTCCAATGACCAATGGCAAGGAGATAGGCGCTCGGGCGGAAATGAATCGAAGAATAGCGCTTGCGGAGTCTTAACTGTCTCTTCTACGATGTAAAAATGGCCCGTGTGCTATTTCTCTTATTGTTCACAGCGTTTACACTATCGTCGGTTTCCTGCCAGTCTGGAGGATCCACCAAGTACCCCGCTGCACCCGGTACGCAGAGCGGTCGGGCGGACTCCCAAGTCGAGAAAAGCGTGGACCGGGTCTATTCCGACATGGATTAAGTCTCAGGTGAATAAATACCCGCTTACTCCAATCCTTTTCCAATAGTATCCCAATCCAACATCACTATGAAATCAGCAGCTAAATTCTCCCAGATCATCAGCATTGCCACTGTCTCACTTGCATCTTGCTTGTATTCACAATCCGATGAAGCGTCGGACCCAAACCTGGACGTTGCGGGACTGTCTGAGCAGTCAGCTGATTTGGGCTCTCTCCAGAATGAAATGGAGTCCAGAGTTTCTCAAATCTCTCTCCTAAAAGAGCAGGGGCTGGTTGGAATCACCAATACCGGTCAATTGGCACCTCGTGGAGATATCTCACCGATGCAGAGAAAGATGGTGGAACAGGAGAACAAGGACCGGACGGTTTACTGTCAGCTTTTGGCAAAGAAATACGGTGATTCAGTCGAAAAGATCCAAGAAGAATATGCTGCGAAGCGGATGAAGATCTCTGCTCCCGGTACTTGGATGCAGGATAAAGAAGGCGACTGGTATCAGAAGTAGGAACGGGCAGGGTTACCCCAGCTCGAACGAGGTGACCCCGTAGATTCCGTCTAGCGCTACTGCGGGCGCAGGCCCCCGATACATACGGGCGGTCTCGAATACCGGAGTCATTTGATGGTTTGTTGCCATTTGTAGCGCGGCCGGATTGGGCTCGGGAGTATCCAGGTAGAAGGTGTCACCGGCCGGTATCTCCTCTAGGAGTGCTTGCAGAATTGATTCGGCCACATCTGGATTTCGTGCAAAAAGGGGACCGATTTTCCATCCCTGTTCGCATTGGCGTATTATGCCGTATCCGGTGACTTGCTCCCCCTCACAGTAAGCGCAGCCATAGGAGTGTGGCAGAGCAGTCCAGCGGCGGAGGAATTCCAGACGATCCGCAGGGAAGTGCTCTCGATCGAATTGCTCGATCAAATGCTTTGGAACGGTGCTAATGGGACGAATACATGGATGCGCAAAATTCGTACGCTTGGAAACGCCACTTTGCCGGATATTGCGGTAGGCGAGTTCGAAACCGGATTTTCGATAATTCTCCTGCTGATCAACCACTCCATCAAGTCCGATCACCCTAGTCCCCAGATGCGTCATTGCTGCGTTCCAGATCGCGATACCATACCCGTGCCCTCGGAAGGAAGGTTCGACGATATAGAAGCCAAGGAACCCAAAAGAAGCTCCGTATCGGACAGCGGAAATGACTGCGATTGGCTTTTCATTGATTTCTCCGATCCAGAAACCGGTGGGATCGACCGCGGAAAAGGCGGTCCTGTCATCGAGGCCTGGATTCCATCCTTCGCGATTTGCCCAGCTCAGAGCGATAGCGATCTCGGTTGGTTGCATCGGGCGAATGCGGAAATCTTCAGAAGTCATGGCTCCAATCATGTCCTTGCGATTGCGTTTTGACGAGAGATTCTTCGCAGGCGATTGATGCCCGCCATGATCCTATTCTTGTCGGGTCGATCCCGAATCGATATGACTTGGGCACTGAATGAAACGACTTCTGATCATTGCCTTACTGACCTTTGGATTGCTGCTAGTGGGTACGTGGTTCCTTCTTCCAGTGATTGCGGAGAGGGTGATACTGCGGAGTATCAAAGAGGCCGGATTTGAGAGCCCGGAGATTGACCGTCTCCGTGTAGGCTTTAACTCAAGCGAATTGGCCGGGTTGCGGATGGCTTGGCCGGACGGAGTTCTCGGTTTGGAAAGTTTGCGATTGGCTTATAGCGTTCCCGTTCTCCTCGGGGGATCGGTCGAGAACATTGTCATCTCGGGTTTATTTGTCGACTGGATGCCCGCGAGCGGGGAGTCCGATCTGCGGGAAAACAACACTGAGAAGCCCGAAGAGAAAATGGATGGATTGGAAAATTTTCGTTTTCCCGAAATCCCCGGTCTTCCCTTTCATTTGCTAATTTTCGACTCGGCTCGATTCAATTGGGGGAAACGGGAAGCAATGGCGGCTTCTCTTTTTGTTCGATCCGTCGAAGATCGGATTGAAGCGGCGGGGGCGATTCCAGGTTTTGGAACCCGTATTCACCTGTTGGGCAGACACGACCAAAACCAATTGCAAGAAGTCGACGCCTACCTCTCTACGGTCGACGTCGGGCATTGGATTGCCTGGGCGCAGGGGCCGGAAATGGATTCGATTCCACTTCAAGGCGGGCAGTTAGATTTTGGATTGAGTTTGGTTGAGTCGGAAAACGGAGGCGAAGTCGGTGGGACGTTACGAGCCGAGTTGCGGAATTTTGGCATACCTACGATCTCATCAGACAGTGACGGGCATTCCCTTTCTCTGGAAGTGAACGCGCTTCCCCGGAAGTATGGCTGGGATCTCCATCTCGAGGCGATCGATCAGACGGGAGGAATTACCTTCTCAGGAGTCCATTTTGTTCGGAATCACGGACCGATCTCGGGAGACGGATGGATGGGATTTGGACCCAGTAGTATTTCAGAGATCGGTTGGCTTTCGGGTATTGGTGGCGATGGAGTAGGGATCAGCCTCGGGGGAGAGATCGCCATGGTGATGCAATCGAGGCTAGCGGGAGAGCGATTTTCTTTGGGAGGAATCGTTTCTATCGAGAATGGGACCTTCGGATTGGATTCCGTGGCTCGGATTGTACACGGATTCCGAGGACAAATCGGAATCGAAATTCTTCCCCGTTTTCGCACTTTGGGCCTGCAGAAATTTTACTGGGACGGTCTTAGCTATGATCGATTCAGCTCGGGCCCGGGCGAAGTCGAATGGGAACTGCGCGACGGACGACAGTTTACCCTACAAACTCTGGAACAGAATCTTTTGGGCGGTGTATTGGAACTCGATTCCCCGGTTCACTTGGATCTAGTGGAATCTGGACGTAACTTCGATGCTGGCCTCCACGTGCGGCGGATTGACCTCGCAAAGCTGGCCGATGCCTGTGGGCTTGACCAGATAGAAGCGGTAGGCCGTATGAGCGGAAGAGTTCGGCTCGCCGCAGTCGACGGTAAATTTACCAAAATGGAAGCCGGCCTCGATCTGGATACGGGGCAGGAGGCTTCAATAAAGTTTACCGATCAAGAATGGCTGCGCCGCGCAATTGGAGGTGGGCAATCGGATATTCTCGTCCAGGCCGTGAGCGACCTGCGCCTGCAATCGCTTCATCTGGAAGTCTTCGCACTGCGAACGGGGCAACCCAATACATTCATCCGGATTCAAGGCAGTTCCCAGGTGCCGAATATCAAGGCCCCCGAGATCAATCTCGACCTTAAGTTCCAGATACCTTTCGAGAAAATCTATCAGCTCATCCTTCTGGGGAAGCGGATCTCACTTTCTGGTCTCTAAATGGGGTCGAGGAGGGCAATCGCCTTGAATTTGGACCATTCTTTTCGTAGGCTTCCTTCTATGCCCAAGGCTTTCTTCCTACTTCCTTTGACCTCCGCGGTGATGGTTCTTACCTCGTGTTCGACACATCATGAGATTACTCACCGCGTTGAACCCGTTCACATCACGGTAGAGGTCAATGTCCAAGTCGAGGAACAGCTGAACAACTTTTTCGACGAACTCGACACCGCATCGGAGACGATTATTGTCGAGGACGAAGTTATTTCCACCAACGAAAACCCAAATTCGTGAAAGCTATGATTCCACGCATCACTATTTTTCTCCTCTCTCTCTTTGTATTTGCACCTCTAGTGCATTCACAGGATCTCGGGCAGATCCGTAATCAGATGGCAGAGCGGCTTCCGGCGATTGACGACCTGAAAGAAGATGGTCTCATTGGTGAATCGAAGGATGGACTGCTCTCGATTCGCGGATCGATCTCGCCGGAGCAGCGAAAAATGGTAGAGGCTGAGAACAAGGACCGGATGACGGTCTACAATGCGATCGCTAAGCAAACTGGCCAACCAGTTTCTAAAGTGCAGGAGCAACGGGCTGCCCAACTCGCCAAAACCTCCGCCCCCGGCGTTTGGTTGCAGGATGCGAAGGGCAACTGGTATCAAAAGAAATAATACCAGGCCGTTCTATTTGCGGGCCGTTCCGCAATAGGCGAACGACTCGCTGCAGCCACACGATCTGGTCTGCAGTTGGGGGCAAAAGGGTGGCGCTCCCGGCCGAGAGGAGGCCTACTTGGGTTGTACCATCTTTGCCGGTACCGTGTTCCGCAGTTTTTTTTCGGCGAGCTCTTGTAATACCCGAGCCGCCGGTAGGTGGAGCTCCGCCAGTTTTTCACGAAGGGCCGAGCGAGCTGGTACTTCGCTCGAAGGGGAACAAAAAAAGCGGCTCCCCGAAGAGAGCCGCCTGATAAAATGGAAGAGAGAAGACTTCCTTAGAAGTTGATCTTCCCGCCGTAGATTGCGTGCTCGCCCAACTCTTCTTCGATACGAAGTAGTTGGTTGTATTTGGCGACACGGTCTGTTCGGCAGAGCGAACCAGTTTTGATCTGGCCGGCATTAGTCGCAACAGCGATGTCGGCAATCGTGGTGTCTTCGGTTTCACCCGAGCGGTGCGAAATCACAGCCGTGTAGTTGGCTTCACGGGCCATCTCGATCGCGTCGAGGGTCTCGGTCAGCGATCCGATCTGATTGACCTTCACGAGGATTGAGTTGGCAACACCGAGATCAATTCCCTTCTTGAGGAACTTCGTGTTGGTAACGAAAAGGTCGTCACCCACGAGTTGAGTCGTCGCACCGAGTTCGTCGGTGAGAGTCTTCCAGCCGCTCCAGTCATTCTCATCGCAACCATCCTCGATGGAGAGGATAGGGTAGCGCTTTTGGAGGTCTTGGTAGAAGGCAACCATTTCCTTGGCGTTCTTCTTCGATCCGTCGCTCTTCGAAAATACGTACTTCTTCTTTTTCTTGTCGAAGAATTCGGATGAGGCGACGTCGAGAGCGATAAAGATTTCTTTACCGAGCTTGTAGCCAGCGCCCTTAACCGCAGCAGCAATTGCTTCGAGGGCAGCTTCGTTGGAAGCAAGCTTAGGAGCAAAACCACCTTCGTCACCGATGCTGGTGCTCAGACCTTGAGCCTTCAGAACGATCTTGAGTTCATGGAAAATCTCGCAACCCATACGAAGCGCTTCGCGGAAACTGCTCGCACCCTTAGGCATGATCATGAATTCCTGAATGTCGATCGGCGCATCGGAGTGTGAACCACCGTTCATGATATTCATCATAGGAACGGGAAGAACCTTCGCGTTGGGGCCACCAATATACTTGTATAGTGGAACTCCGAGGGTTTCGGCAGCAGCTTTGGCTACTGCGAGTGAGACGCCGAGAATAGCGTTCGCGCCGAGGTTACTCTTGGTTGGAGTTCCGTCGAGCTCCAGCATGGCACGGTCGATTCCAACCTGGTCGCAGGCGTCTAGCCCGAAGAGCTCAGGAGCAATCTTCTCGTGTACGTTCTCAACTGCTTTGGTTACGCCCTTGCCGCCGTAACGTTTCTTAGGGCCGAAACCCTTAGGGAAGTCCTTGGCAGGAAGAGCGCCGTCGCGAAGCTCCAAAGCCTCGTTTTCACCCGTGCTGGCTCCGGAAGGAACTGCAGCGCGGCCGATGACACCGGACTCTAGTTCAACGTCGACTTCAACAGTGGGATTCCCGCGGGAATCAATAATTTCGCGTGCGCGAATGTCGGTAATGGTGGTCATAACCTATTTGAATTATGTGGTTCTCGAAACAGTAGCGTTCCGATTGTAGAAATCTCAGGAAGGTTGGGGCGGGTCAAGACTGAACCCTACGCCAAACGAAATCCGAACGCCGTTAAGGCCTTTGTCGCCTCAAATCCCACTGGTTTTTCAGTGTGTAATTTTATTGAGGAGATTAGAAAAATTTATCGATTTCGCCTCTCGGATCTATGGACAATTTCTGGAAAAACAGATTAGATTCCGCCATGATCTTACAACGCCATGAAACCCCGGATGAACTGATTGTTGTGCGCAATGCTGAGTTGCGGGATATCCAGGAGTTGATCGAGGTTTGCTCCCAGGTGTACCCACTGTTTGCCAAGGAAGGTTTTATGTGGAGCGAAGACCAGTTGCGCAATCATCAGGCGGTGTTTCCGGATGGTCAGATCCTCGCCGAGATCAATGGAAAGATCGTGGGCGCAGTCTTTTCACTCATAGTAGAAATGGGCCCGAATCCCTACCGGCAGCATACCTATTCGGGAATCACGGACGCTGGCTATTTTCACAACCACAATCCGCAGGGAGATACACTATACGGAGCGGAAGTGTTTGTGCATCCCGATTGCCAGGGAAAAGGTGTAGGAGGTCTTCTCTACCGCGCGCGCCGGGAACTCTGTCAAAAGCTGAATCTCCGCCGAATCCTTGGGGGCGGGCGCCTTTCGGGCTATTCTGAAGTTGCGGATGAATTAACCCCCGAAGAGTACGTTCGAGAGGTAGAAGAGGGTGTCCGCAAAGATCCGGTGCTTCCATTTCAGATGCGGGAAGGTTTTGTCGTCCGGGGAATTCTGCGGAACTACATGGAAGATCCGCGATCGGCAAACACTGCAACGCTGATTGAGTGGCTCAATCCTGAATTCAAGCCAGTGGACGGTGACGGGGCAAAGATGCGGGTTTCGAGTGTGCAGTATCAGGTCCGTGCAGTAGACTCATTCGAGGATTTTGCCAATCAAGTAGAGTATTTTGTCGAAACAGCGGCTGACTACCGCTCCGATCTAGTCGTGTTTCCGGAGTTTTTCTCGGTCCAGCTTCTCTCGCAGAAGGGAATGCGAAAACTGCCTTCCCTCGACGGTATCCGGCGTTTGGCTGAGATGGAGAAGCCGTTTATGGATTTGATGGTGTCATTGGCGAAGGACTACGGGGTCAACATTATCGCTGGAAGTCACCCCATGGAAAGAGACGGGCTTCTATACAACATGAGCCCCATCATCTTCCCGGACGGCTCCTTTGAATTACAACCCAAGATTCATATAACCCCGGCGGAGAAACGCTATTGGGGGATCAGCGGGGGATCGAGCCTTCGGGTTTTTCAAACGAGTAAGGCGAAGATTGGGATTTTGATTTGCTACGATTCAGAGTTTCCAGAGGCAGCTCGCTACTTGGCGGACCAAGGTGCTGAGGTTCTCGTCGTCCCGTATTGTACAGATGATCGTCAGGCGTACCTGCGTGTGAGGTACTGCAGTCAGGCAAGAGCGATCGAGAATCAGGTCTATGTGGTCACGAGTGGGATTATCGGGAACCTTCCATCGGTCCCGGCGATGGACATTCACTACGGGCAGGCGGCGGTGTTTTCTCCCTCCGACTTCGAGTTCGCCCGAGACGGCATCCAGGCACAGGCAGATAGCAACGTCGAGATGCTCCTCGTCACGGACCTGGATATTGGAGACCTCTACCGCTCCCGGGCCGCCGGCAGCGTGACGCCCCGGCTCGATCGACGTCTGGACCTGTTTGAATTTCGATCGCGGTTTAGCCTCGAGGATTAATCGTCCAAGGACAGTTCGAAAGTGTGGCGTTTCTCCCGTCTTGAGAGCCGATGACTTCCTTGAGTGAAGTGATCGAATGGAGGAAATCCGTATTCGAATCGGGGAGACAGGGATGGGTGTGCTCTGGAATAGTCAGTATAAATTCCTATTTTGGTGCAGAAATTGCTTTTTTGTTATAAATTGGAGCATAATAAACAATGCAGGAGAGCGACTGAATTTTCTACACCTAAGGCATATTGTAGAAGTGTAAATTGTAATTGAAATTCGTAAAAACCTAGGTTCTACTACCTACACCCTAGGTTCGAGAATATGCTTTACCTCCCGAGAATTAAATCCGCCCAAAACGGGTTTTCTCTAATAGAGGTGATGGTTGTAGTAGTCATCATCGGACTACTTGCTGTGATCGCAATTCCGACTTTTCTTCTCGCCCAAGAACAATCCTATGCTTCGAGAATCGCGAATGATCTTCGTACATTCAGCGCGGAGTTTGAGATTTACCGAATGCAATATGGTGTCTGGCCGGAAGATTGCCAGCAAGGAGAGGTGCCGAGCGAGTTGTCGAAGGAGCTGCAGAAGTTTGGTCAGCCTGCCATTACTAAAGATACTTGGGATTGGGAGAATCATGCAGTCGGAGTGGTCGCTGGCATTAGCCTCTATGGAAAGAACGGTGAGGAATCTGTTATGATACGAGTTGATGAAATAATCGACGACGGACAACTCTCCACCGGACGGTTTATCGAAAATGGGGAACGATACACCTGGATAATGGATTGGTAGCGAGAGTTACCGATCCTTCGGGAGATTCCATTAGCTAGACAGCCATCGGCTGCCCTCAACAGAATGAATGGTTCATTCTGATCGAGGGTATTCTCTGATGTAACTGCTGAACGGCCTCACTGATCGAGGAGACCTTTGCGTTTCATATACGAAGATGCATAGCTGCAGACAGGCACGACACTTCGCCCATTTTCCCGGGCGTCGAGCAACGCTGCATCGACCAGTTGAGCGGCGATCCCGCGGCCGCGTAAAGCAGTTGGCACTCCGACATGGTTGATGATCATCTCGCTGTTCGGGCCGAGTTCGTAGGAGAGTTGGCTCCCCTGGGGACCGATGAAACGTTGTTGGGACGGATCGTGGGAAATCGTGAGAGGCGGTTCGGAATCGGACATACTTGTACTCTATGGTAACTGTGGGAAATCTCAAATCCTGGAAGCGCTCGGATCTGGATAAGCAGAGGAAGAGGATATTCCAATGGCAACTATGGAAGGGGGATCCTCGGTACGATCTCAGATGGATTTCTTGCGTTTTTGAATGAATCAACTTTGACTATAGCCCGTGCTTCGATTGCGTCACATTTTTCTTATTGGATTCGGCATGTCACTCTTGGGAGTTGCCTCGGGACAGGTGCGTCCTTGGGATTTTACGAAGAGAAACAGCCGGTTGGAGGGGAAACGCTTTGAAACGACTACGATGGCAACCCCGCAAGGTAGTGACAAGTGGAAGAACCAAAAGTTCAATACGGCGAATTACGACACCTACGATAGCCGATTTTCCGGAGATCAGTTTAAGGTCGAAACGACCAATCTTTACCAATCGAGTCGCTTTAACACAACCGACCTGGATTTTGAACAACGCGATTTTATTGCCTTTCGTCAGGACGATAAGATGTTTTCGGAGGACGAGTTGGATCGCATAAAATTCAACACTCTTCATCACGACGCCAAGAAAGACTCCATGGTCGCCAAGGAAGGACCCGCCCTCAACATTCAAGAGGTGCTCGACCAGTTGTCCCTTGCGGATCTGAATCGCTATCAGTTCCGGAGCAGCCGATCCGATGATCCTGTATTGCCCGTTCAGCAGGCCGCTAGTGAAAAGATTGTGACCGCTGAAGCCGTAGAATAATCAAACCTTATCCGAGAGAAATGCCATGCCTACTTACGAATACGAAACGGTCCCAAACAAGAAGGGCGAGCCCGTAAAACGTTATGAGTTTCAGCAGAAGATGTCTGACGAGCCCCTAACCGAACACCCCGAAACCGGCGAGAAATTGATCAAAGTCTATGGCGCCTTTGCCGTAGGCGGAGCCGGGGGGTCCTCCAATCCTCAACCCAGCCCTTCTTCCAGTGGCGGTTGCTGCGGGGGCGGTGGATGCGGATGCCACAATTGATTTCGTTGGCTCGAATTGGAACGGGAATCGCCTGAGGCCAAGTTCTGGAGGGAGCTACCCCTCGAGAGGGCTTGATGAAATCTGAGAACCAGTGTCTGCCAATTAGTTCACCGATCGGGTAGAACGCAGAAGAGGGCGCAGGCACGCCGCGGTCGGACTCTTCGGCACTTGAACGAGTTCCTCGGGAGTTCCGCTGAAGATCAATTCTCCGCCCCTGTGGCCACCCTCGGGTCCGATTTCGAGGAGGTAGTCCGCTTCGGCCAGAATATCAGGCTGATGCTCAACCACGATAACGGTATGTCCCTCATCGACCAAACGGTGAAGGAGGCGGGTGAGTCGCTCACAATCTTTGAGGTGTAGGCCGATCGTGGGTTCCTCTAGTAGATAGAGATTTTCGGAACCCTTTGGTCCGGTAGCGCTACCCGCCAGTTCACTGACTAACTTTAGCCGCTGAGCTTCGCCTCCACTGAGGGTTGGAGAGGGTTGCCCCAGACGGAGGTACCCGAGCCCTGTCTCGACCATAAGGGAAAGGTTTTCCTGGATCCGGCGATCGAAAGAGAAAAAATCAGCGGCTTCTTCGAAGGACATCGCCAGGACATCGGCAATCGATTTTCCTCTCCAGTGAATATCGAGCAGATCTCCTCGGTAGCGCTTTCCCTCGCACTCTTCGCAGATCACTGAGGCATCGGGCAGAAAATTCATTTCCAGCTTTCGGATTCCCGCTCCCTTACAGCTCTCGCAGCGTCCTCCCTTGGTGTTGAATGAAAATCCACTTGAGTCAATTCCGCGCATCTTCGCTTCGGGCAATTGGGCGAACGAACTGCGAATCAGATCAAAGACTCCGATGTAGGTCGCTGGGGTTGAGCGGGAGGTTTTACCAATCGGGGCCTGATCAATCTCAATTACTTTTCGAATTCCTGCGAGGCCGGACACTTTCTTGAGTGGAACCTTACTCTGCGAACCTGCGAAAACCGTTTTCAGAGCTTTTACGCTCAAAGCGGCTTTTCCGGATTGGACCGCTGCTGCGGCGGATCTGTGGAGAGCCTCATGGACAAGGGTGGATTTCCCCGCGCCCGACACCCCACAAACAGCTGTAAGGCATCGCCGGGGGATCGCCACAGAGTCACCTTTCCAATTGCGCAGATACAGTTCCTCGAGACGGATCCAATCTTTCGCAGATGCGGGGACCTTTTTGCGTTCTCCTCGAAGGGGATGAACGCCGGTTCGAGCCAGGTGTTTGCCCGTCACTGAGTTGACCGACTTCATGATCTGCTTAGGCGTCCCTTGAGCCACGATCTTACCACCATGAATTCCGGCCCCGGGTCCCATGTCGATCACTCGGTCAGCATTGAGAATGACATCGGCATCGTGTTCGACGATCAGAACTGTATTTCCACGCCGCTTGAGCGTTTCAATTGATTGGAGAAGTCGGTCGTTGTCACGGGCATGAAGTCCGATTGTGGGCTCATCCAAAACGTAGAGAACTCCCGTCAAATTCGAGCCGAGCTGTGATGTCAGACGGATCCGTTGCGCTTCTCCGCCGGATAGCGTGCGCGTCGATCGATCGAGGGTAAGATAGTCCAAGCCAATCTGGTCCATTAGATCGAGCCGCTCCCGGATTTCCGGGAGGATCTCCTTCAGGATGGCTTTGTCCCGGCGGCTCCCTTGGACATCCTGCAAGGTCTCGATCAGAGAGGGTGCGTTGAGAGAAAGAAGATGGGGGAGGTTCACGCTCCCAAATTTCTCTGTCTCCAGATAAACATGACGGCTTTGTTCGCCAAGCCGTGTGCCGTCGCACACCGGGCACACGGGCTCGTCTCCGCCCTCGGGGGCCTCATCGCGGATTGTTCCCCGGCCGTTGCAGTTCGGGCACCAGCCGCGGGGTGAGTTCCACGAGAAATTCTTTGGTTCGAGCTCAGGGAAGGTCTCTCCGGTTTCCGGGTCGACGCGGGAGAGGGAGAAGTGCTGTCGCTGTCCGCCTTTCCCGAATTGTAAGAAAGCAGTGCCCTGGCCCAATTTCAGCGTTTCCCGCATCAATGAGTGGGCGGCCGGTTTCGTCATTCCGGTAAGATCCTTCAATAGTACGTCGACATCGTGTTCGCGATAGCGATCCAGCTTTTGAAATGAAGTGGGTTCGACCCAAATCCCATCGCAGATCAGGTAGGGGTATTCTCGGGCCGCCGCCCAGTCCGCAATCGGCTGGTGATGGCCTTTCCGTCCGCGAATCAATGGTGCACCAATATAGGTCGGCTGATTGGAGGATGCTGACTTGCGGGCCTTGTCGAAAAGCCGAATCAATTCGGTTTCAGGTAGGCTCGTCACCGCATTTCCTGTTTTGGGGTTATGCTGCACCCCGATTCTCGCGAAAAGAAGGCGCAAGTATTGGGCAACCTCAGTGATGGTCGCTACCGTTGATTTCGAAGTGCCGTGAGTTACTCGTTGTTCAATGGCTACAGAAGGAGCGAGGCCAGTGAGGCGGGTGACTTCCGGCTTCGGCAATTGTTCGACAAATTGCCGCGCGTAGGCCGACATGGATTCCATGAATCGGCGTTGGCCCTCGGCAAAAATAATATCGAAGGCCAGCGTAGATTTGCCGCTCCCAGAAACTCCCGCAATGACGGTTGTTTTCCCGTGGGGGATATCGACGCTAACGTCCAATAGGTTGTGCTCGGTAGCACCCTGCACGGATATCGATCGGGGCCGTTCTCCGTAGGCAACCGTTTCTTCGGCCACTTTCGGCAGATCCCGATCGATGTTGTCGAAGGAAACCAGGTTATCATCGGAGGTATTTTGCCGCAGGGCATCCCGGAGAAATGGTGCCGACTCCGTCTCCCCTTGAGCGATACTCATCGGCGTTCCGGCTGCCACGATTTTTCCCCCGTCGGAGCCTGCTCCTGGTCCCATCTCGATCATCCAGTCTGCAGCCAGCAAGACATCGGGGTGGTGTTCCACGACGACAAGACTATTTCCCTCTTTGACGAGCTCTTGGAACACTCCCAGCAGATTGGCAATGTCGTGGCGATGAAGTCCAGTGGTGGGCTCATCGATCAAAATAAGCGCCGATTGGGAACCGGATTTCTTCGCCTTCTTACCTACGTTGCCGAGGTGGCGGACTAATTTCAATCGCTGCGATTCTCCTCCGGAAAGTTGATTGAGAGGGTGTCCCAAAGGGAGATAGCCCAACCCGACCCGTTGAATGGGTTCTAATCGCTCAACGATCGCCGGCCGATCCGCAAAACGGACAAGAGCATCGTTGACCTCCATCTTCAAAATCTCGTCCACAGAACAATCCTCCAGACGGATGGCAAGGACCTCAGGCTTGAATCGACGCCCATCACAGACCGGACACGGAAGATAGAGGTCCGATAGGAATTGCATTTCGACCTGCTCGTAACCCAGTCCCTGACAATGGTCGCAACGCCCTTCACCGGTGTTGAATGAGAAAGTAGAGGCCGACATATCAGAGCTCACGGCTTGGTCGGTCGCAGCGAGCGCTTTCCGGAATTCATTCCATGCACCAGTCAGAACCGCGGGATTTGATCGAGGAGTCTTGCTCAGACTGCTTTGATCAATCCGCACGATTTCGCCGATCGGCTCGGACGTATCAATATCCCGAATGGTCGCTGGGTCGTCGGTAGGTAGCCCCCGTTGTCGTAGAAGACCATCGTGGATTACCTTTTGCAAAAGAGTCGACTTCCCGGATCCCGACACCCCGCTAATTGCTACGAAGCGGCGCAGCGGCAGATGGACGGTGACGTCCTGTAAGTTGTGACGGGATGCCCCGTAGATTGACAGTCGACCACAGGCAGCACTCTTGCGCTGGTCCATCTCAACGGGTCGGGTCTCCCTGTTCTCCGAACCGCCGAGATCACCTGCCAGGTATCGTCCCGTGAGGCTGGAAGAGGATCGGCAAATCTGAGCGGGTGTACCTTCGAAGACAACCTCGCCTCCTTTTCGCCCAGGCTCGGGACCAATTTCAATAATGCGATCCGCCGCCCGCATAATTCGTTCATCGTGTTCTACAACGACGACGGTGTTTCCTTGGGCGGAAAGGCCTCGCAGGATGTCGACCAACCGGTCGATATCTCTCGGGTGAAGTCCTACGGAGGGCTCATCCAATACAAAGAGTGTATCCACCATGGAGGTACCGAGGCACGTAGTCAGATTGACCCGTTCGGTTTCCCCTCCACTGAGTGTGCGAGTCGAACGATTCAACGTCAGATAGCCCAAGCCTACGTCATCGAGGAACCGGAGACGTTGCAGGATTGGGCCTAGAATGTCGTTTGAATCGCCGGTTTGGGTTTGAGTTTCTATGAGTTTTCGGAGCTTTCCGACCTCGATCTCATAGAGGTCGGGGAGGGTATAGCCTTCCCATTTCCAGCAGAGAGATTCTTCCCCAAGCCTCTGGCCCCCGCACTCAGGGCAGGTGTCATAGGACCTGTATTTAGAAAGGAATACACGCACGTGCATCTTGTAGACGTTCTTCTCCAGCCATGCAAAAAAGCGGTCAATCCCGTACCACCGGTCAATCCACGCATCTTCTTTCGCGTCGGGGTAGTCCGAATCTCCCTTCCAAACGAAGTCCCTCTCGGCATCCGAGAGTTCCGACCAGGGGATATCCATGCGCAGGCCAATTCGGTGGGCCTGACGGCGGAGATCCTCCAATGAATTCGAGTAGACTTTCCCCTGAAACGGACGAATCGCACCTTCGTTCAAGGTGAGCGAAGGATCGGGAACGACGAGCTCCCGATTCAATCCGATCACTCTCCCAAACCCGCGGCAACTCGGACACGCACCGATCGGAGAGTTGAACGAGAACAACGCCGGTTGCGGGGCCCGGAATTGACGCCCGGTTTCAGGAGATCGGAGGCCTTCGGAAAAGGTGCGGATAATCTCGCCGCTTTCATTGAGGATCATTACCTCTCCGTGCCCGTGGAGAAAAGCTGGTGAGACGGCCTCCAAGAACCGATTTCGCTGGGATTTTTCCAGGCGGAGACGGTCCTGGATGACGATCAATTTCGTGTCTTGACCCATGTCACCGGGCTCCATCTCCGCAATTTTTCGTATCGTGCCTTGAACCACGGCGCGGCTGTACCCCTGTCGAATGAGGGAGGAGAAGATTTCCTGCCAGTCCAGGTTTCCCGGTTTCTCTATCTGGAAGCCGACAATGATCGTTTTTGGAAAATTTCGTTCCGCCGAGATCTTCTGCCAAACAGTTTGTGGTGAATCATCGTGGATCGGGAGTCCCGTCGCTGGATCGAGTAAAGTGGCGACCGAAGGGAACCATACTTTAAAGAAATCGCAGAGTTCGGTCATCGTCCCGACAGTGGAACGCGAGGTCCGAACCGAATTTTTTTGCTCAATCGCAATCGATGGGCAGATGTTCTCGATGGAGTCCACATCGGGCCGTCCTATCGTCTCGAGAAACTGGCGGGTATAAGCGTTGAAGGTTTCGACATACCGGCGCTGACCTTCGGCGTGCAAGGTCTCAAATACCAGCGAAGACTTGCCTGCTCCGCTGAGCCCTGTGACGACCGTCACCTTGCCCTTCGGAATATCGAGGTCGAAGTTTTTAAGATTATTCTGTCGAACTCCTTTGAGTCGAATCGCTTTCGCTTTTGGGGCCATAAATTGCAGCTAAGCATGGAAAGCGAGCAGTGCAATCCGCTTGATGGAAAAGTGGGTCGTATCGTTTTCTTTGGCGGTTGGAGCCATCCAGATTTATCGCTGAGAACGGGATCATGGATTGTGACCGTGAAGGGGCACAATAGGGAAGGGGGCACTGAAACAAAAAGGCCCGATCTCTGTGATTGAGATCGGGCCTGGTAAAGGTGTGTTGAGCCCCTTATTCAGTAATCTTTTCGAAGACTCCGTCAGGAGTTAAGGTCGTCACCCCGTCCTTGTGGTCCAGGGTAACCGCCTGACCCTCAACGATCTCGCTGGCGATTAACGCCTTGGCCAAAAGGGTTTCCACCTGCCGTTGAATAAAGCGGCGGAGCGGACGAGCACCATAGACTGGATCGTATCCTTCATCTGCCAACCAATCGTAGGCCTCTTCGGTTGGATTGATTACGATCCGCTGATCCTCGAGGCGGCGATTCAAATCATCCACCAACAAGCGGGCAATTGAACCGATCTCCTTGCGACTGAGTGGCTTGAACAGGACCGTGTCGTCGATCCGGTTGAGGAATTCGGGACGGAACGACTGCCGCAGTTCTGCCATGACGGCTTCGTGCACTGCATCGGGAATGAGTTCACCCTTAACCCCTTCCTGCAGGAACCGGCTCCCGATATTCGAGGTCATAATAATTACCGTGTTCTTGAAGTCTACAGTACGACCCTGCGAGTCAGTGATGTGGCCATCGTCCAGGACCTGAAGGAGAATGTTGAAGACATCCGGGTGTGCCTTTTCGATCTCATCGAAGAGGAGAACGCTATAAGGCTTCCGGCGGACGGCTTCGGTCAACTGACCGCCTTCCTCGAATCCCACATAGCCGGGAGGTGCTCCAACCAAGCGCGCCACCGAGTGCTTCTCCATGTATTCAGACATGTCGATGCGGGTGAGATTGGATTCCGAATCAAACAGCGTGCGGGCCAGCGTCTTTGCGAGCTCGGTCTTTCCCACCCCGGTTGGTCCGAGGAAGAGGAATGATCCAATGGGTCGATTCGGGTCTTTGATCCCCGCACGAGCCCGAAGAATCGCTTCGGTTGTTCGTTGAACCGCTTCTTCCTGTCCGACCACCCGCTCGTGGAGAATATCCTCCAATCGAAGAAGCTTTTCGCGCTCACCTTCGAGAAGTCTGGACACGGGGATTCCGGTCCAGCGCCCAACGATGTCCGCAATCTCGTTTGCAGAAACTACCTCCTTGAGCAGGTGAGTCGTCGACTCCGCCTTCTCGTATTCAGCGAGTTTGGCCTCGAGTTGAGGGAGCTTCCCATGACGCAGTTCGGCGAGAGTGTTGAGATCATATTGACGCTCGGCTGTTTCCATCGCGTGACGGGTGTCCTCGATTTCTTTTCGGATACCACGCGCCTCGTTGATGACTTTTTTCTCGTTGTCCCATTCAGCTTTCAGACCGCCGAGGGATTCTCGGAGATCCGAGAGTTCCTTCCCGAGAGATTCGAGACGCCTTTTGCTCGCGTCGTCTTTCTCGTTTCGCAGTGCGGCTTCTTCAATCTCCAGTTGTAAGATCCGTCGATTGAGTGAATCCATCTCACCGGGCATGCTGTCCATTTCGGTTCGGATCAACGCGCAGGCTTCGTCGACTAGGTCGATTGCCTTGTCCGGTAGGAAACGGTCGCTGATGTATCGGTTCGACAGGGTGGCAGCTTGGACCAGAGCATTATCCTGGATCCGAACGCCGTGGTGAACCTCGAAGCGCTCACGCAGACCACGCAAAATGGAAACTGTGTCCTCTACGGTGGGTTGGTCGACAAGCACGGTTTGGAAACGACGCTCCAGAGCGGCATCCTTCTCAATGTGCTGGCGGTATTCGTCGAGAGTCGTGGCACCGATGCAGTGAAGTTCGCCGCGGGCAAGCATGGGTTTGAGCATATTGCCGGCATCCATTGCCCCTTCGGCCTTACCCGCACCTACGATGGTATGGAGCTCATCGATGAATAGCACGATGCGACCATCACTATTCTTCACTTCCTGAAGGACTGCCTTGAGCCGTTCTTCAAATTCTCCTCGGTACTTCGCACCCGCCAAGAGTGATCCGAGGTCGAGTGAGAAAATAGTTCTGTCTTTCAGGCCATCGGGCACGTCCCCGCGAACAATTCGCTGGGCCAGCCCTTCCGCAATTGCCGTCTTTCCGACGCCAGGTTCACCGATCAGAACCGGGTTGTTCTTCGTCTTGCGGGAAAGGATTCGGATGACACGGCGAATCTCATCGTCGCGGCCAATCACCGGATCGAGCTTGTTGTCCCGAGCCTTTTGGACGAGGTCTTCGCCGTACTTCGCAAGGGCCTCAAAAGACGCTTCGGGATTCTCCGATGTCACGCGCTGGTCCCCACGAATGTCGTGAAGCGCCTTCTCGACACGTTTGGCATCCAGATCGAAACTGTCGAAGAGGTCTGCCAGAGTTTGTGGACGTTTCAGCGCGAGAAGACCGAGCAGCAAATGTTCGGTGCTGATGTACTCATCTTTTCGGCGCGATGCCGCTTTCTCAGCTTCGACAAAGGCCGAAGTCAGATCAGTACCAGGGCCGGGTTGTGCATTCGAGCCACTGATCTTGGGCAACTTGCCAACCTCGCGGTTTGCCGCGAGCACGATTGCACTCGGCGGAATCTGAAGACGATTGAGCAGACCGGGCACGATTCCGTTTTCCTGATGGGCCAAGGTGGCCAGGAGGTGGACCGGCTCGATCTGCGAGTTTTGGTTTTCCCGCGCCAGTGCTTGTGCTTGCACGACTGATTCACGGGCTTTCTCTGTAAATTTATTGAAATCTGTATTCATACCTTTTCCCTATTGCATATCTAATGCCCATAAATTTGAAGGAAAACGAGGGTGTTTTTTTGCCAAATAGAGTGACATGAACCAGCTTTAGAATCCGTAAAATACTGGGATACAGCAAGTAAAAGAATCCAGACATTTGATGCATCACAATTGTTACCATTTCGGGGTAATTCGATTTGAGAGACACGAACGGGCGGATTCGGCTCCGGTAGAGCCATTATGGCACACTTGGTTTTGCTCCCCAAAAAATGGCAGGTGATACCCATTTTTCCTCGGGCTGAGATCCGCAATGATCCTTGTCGGACCGCGAAGAAACGGGCAACTTTAGACGATAGTGGACTTGAATGAATCGATCGACCCTCCTCCTGAGCCAACGGAGAGCGCTAGGCATGCATTGGCATTTATAGATGTCCTTCTCGCCGCGGGAATCCGCGATTTTGTGATCAGTCCCGGTTCTCGATCCACACCTTTGGTGCTCGCACTTCAACATTTCCCGGAGGCCAATATCGAGGTGATTTTGGATGAGCGTTCGGCATCCTTTTATGCGTTAGGTGTGGCTGATTGCACCCACCGCCCGGTGGCTCTGATCTGCACCTCAGGTACGGCTGCGGCAAATTATTACCCGGCGGTGATTGAGGCCTCAGAGCGGAGAGTGCCGCTGATGCTCTTGACGGCAGACCGGCCACTGGAACTACGCGACTGCGGGGCAGGGCAGACAATCGATCAGGTCGGGCTTTTTGGTAAATTTGTTCGCTGGGCGGTAGATGCGTATGTACCGGAGGGCGGCCAGGGCGAAGAGTACCTGGCTTCAGTTGCTCGGGAGGGTGTACAAGCGGCAACTGGAAAGAATCCCGGGCCCGTCCATTTCAATTTGCCGTTCCGGGAACCGTTCTTGCCCAAAGTAAGCAATAGACCAGATTCTTCGCTTGCCGCGCCGGACGGTGAAATTGAAACGTCCCCAATCGAGTACGACTGGGAGGAGCTGTCGAAAGCGGGCCCGGGCTTAATCCTTGTAGGTGCAGCCAACCCGGAACGTTCAAGTGAATGGACCGACGGAATTTTTCGGATAAGCGACTACTTGGGATGGCCCATTCTTGCGGATGTGTTGAATCCTTTGCGCCATTCACCGGGCGCTGAATCGAGGGTCGTGAACCAGTACGAAGGCCTGATTGGGGGAGGTCTGCTCGAGCGTGATCCGACGCTCGTACCTACCTCGATCTTGCAAATAGGGATTCTTCCGACAGCGAAGCGCCTTAGGCAATGGCTCGCTCAGTTTGAAGGACGACGCTGGCAATGGTCTCATTCACCCACTGGACTCGATCCTGCGCGAAAGCCATTTGAGTGGATCGAGGGAGCGCCGGATCAGCTCGGCGATTTGCCCGACCATTTTGCCAATGAATCCTTTCGCGGGAACTGGATCGATGCGAACCGTCGGGCGAACGAAACCGTAACCGGCTGGTTGGAACAATTGCCGAATGGATTTGAAGGCCGTTTGTATCACGAGTTGGCTCAGGCCATCCCTAAAGATGGTCAGGTTTTCATCGCCAACAGTATGCCGGTGCGAGACGCGGAGCGGTTTTGGTACGCCAATAGACCCAGCGGGCCCCGCATCTTCTCCAACCGGGGGGCGAGTGGAATTGATGGATTGATTTCGATGGCCGCGGGAATCGCTGCGAACGGCGCGCCGACCTATGCAGTTCTGGGAGATTTGTCGTTTCTCCACGACGAGGGCGGACTGAAGGTAGCCAGCCAAGTAGATGGCAATCTGACGTTTGTCGTAATCGATAATGGGGGAGGGCGCATCTTCGAACAGCTGCCCATTCGATCTGAAGCAGAGGTCTTCGAAGACTACTTCCTGACCCCTCAATCGGTGAACATACGGGATCTATGTCTCGCCCATGGAATTCCGGCGACGGTTTTCGCGGCGGATTCCTTTGTCAAGGAGCAGATTTCGGCCCCACACACCGGTGTGCGCGTACTAATTCTTGAAACGAGTCCCGAGGACGATCGCAGTCTGCGTGAGGAGTGGAAGCAGCTCTTCTCCAATCTATAATCGAGAGAGAGCGTTTCCAACCTGATCGCGGATTCTATTCCGCCCAGTATTTTTCGATGAAGTTATCGCGACCGGATCCACGGCGATATCCATAGTAGCGGTTAGGATCCTTTTTGTAGAAATCCTGATGATACTCCTCGGCGGGATAGAAGGTGTCGTACTCAGTAATGGGGACCACTATCGGGTCCGCAAATCGACCGCTTTCCTCGAGGTTCTTCTTGGAAGCTTCTGCGGCCGCTCGCTGCGCCTCGGAATGAACAAAGATCTCCGGGCGATATTGCTGACCGCGATCGACAAACTGACCTCCGAGATCGGTCGGATTGATCTGCCTCCAATAGATTGAAAGGATCTCGTCGTAGGTAATGACCTCTGGGTCGAAGAATATTTGGACACTTTCGGTATGCCCGGTCCGCCCGTAGGCAACATCTTGATAGCTCGGGTCGACCTCATCTCCACCGGAATATCCGGATATAACGGCCTCCACGCCCTCGACGTCCTCGAAAGGTGGCTCCATGCACCAGAAACACCCGCCAGCCAGCGTGGCTATCTCGTACTGCTCCGACCATTCTTCGGGGACTGAAAATTTCGAGGTATCCTTCTCCTTGGCCGCGCAAGCGGTGAAAAACACAGAAGAGGATGCGAAAAGGAGGGCGATGATTTTCGGGGCAATCTTCATTGGTAGATAGAATTGATCGTTGGAAAAGAGGGAAACAAGTTTACCAGGTCCTATGGTTAGATGGTTTCAAAATTAAGTCGAATCCATCCATTTTACAACCTTGTCAGCAATCCAATTCCTGTGACCGATCCAACTCCGCCCTGTACCGATCTGGCCGGAGAAAATTGCCGGCTTACTCTTGAGTGAGACCTTCGACAATCGCGGAGACATTCGAGCGCATCATATCCGCATAGCCACTGGAGGGTGAGAGCCCGTTTCCATCTGGATTGAGCGGTTGACCGATACGAAGACCGGTTTCTTGGGCTACGGTCTCCAGGGCCTTGGGGTTACTACCCGACTCGGGGAACAGAACCTCAACATTCTCATTTTGCAAAAAGACAATGAGTTCAGCGAGTTCCTGCGGAGACGCGGTGTCCTCGCGATTGTACCCCTGAATGGCAATTGCCTCGAATCCAAATGCGTTGCAAAAGTAACTATAGGCAAGGTGTGAGGTCGCTAGTACACGCTCAGAAGGGGGGATTTGTTCCAGCTCTTCCCGGACCCACATTTTTAACTGCCGCATCTCTTTGGCGTATGCGATGGCGTTGCTTTGGTAGCTCGCTGCATTCGCGGGATCGATCCGCGCCATCTCTTTGGCGACGGCGAACCCAGCTCTCCTCATATTATCCGGATCATGCCACCAATGGGGATCAATCGCTTCTTCATCATTCCCGTGGGAATGATCATGTTCTTCGTGGCCGTGTTCACCGTTTGGGCCGGCGGAAGAGTTGAATCTACCGTTCTCTTGAATCTCCAGTGAGTAGACGCAGTCTCCCACGGAAAAGATTTTATCCTCCCCGAAGTTATCCTCCAACTTCTGCAGGTAGGAATCTTCGATGCCTTTGCCCGAGGCCATGACCAGATCCACCTCCGCCGCCAGGGCAAAAGTACGCGGATCGGGGTCGAACTCGTGGGGATTGTCTTCCGGACCGATCAATTCGTAGACGACGACGTGGTCTCCTCCAACCTCACGGGCAATTTCGCCAATGAAAGGATGGAGCGTCGCGACTTCTAAATCAGCCATCAGCGGAGAAACTGCCCAAAGCAACGCCACAGCCCGGAGAATCCATGGGGTGGCCCCGTTCTGGTTTCTGGCGCTAGGCCGATTCTTCACCGAGAGACTTAGCTCCTTTTAAACAACACAAGCGACCACTCGCCATCTCGACGGATGACTGGGTTCAACTTCTCGTTCCAAATGTTTGATGCGGCAGCCTGAAACTTCTCCGCGACCTGATCCGCCTCGTGAGCGAGGATTCCACTCAATGCGAGCCACCCGGAAGGCCGAACGCCACCGATGAGCTCGTCGGCATAGATCGAAAGAATATTTGCCTGGATGTTGGCCAAAAGCAGATCACATTGCCGATCGGCCATGCCGTCCTCGATGCCAGACTCGGCAATAGACATGCGGTCGGCTTCGTCATTCGCCTCCGCGTTCTCAACGGTTACGCGAACCGCTTCGGGATCGTTGTCAAACGCGTGTACGTCTGAAAAACCGAGCTTTACCGCCGAGAGCGCGAGAATCCCACTCCCACATCCAGCATCGACCACGGATCCATCCGAACCCTTCTCATCGGCGTATTCGACGAGCGCCTGCGCACAGAGACGAGTGGTCTCGTGGCTACCAGTACCAAAAGCCAAGCCGGAATCGAGATAGACAGCAGCCGAATCCTGCGGCACCTCAAATGTGTCCCGTTCCCATTCGGGGATCCACTGCAAGCGTCCATAGGACCACGGGCGAAGATGATGCTTGTAGGACTCCATCCAGTCTTCATCGCGAACGGTTTCACAAACTGGATCGGACGGGAGGTCCGCAAAGGATTTTTGCAATTCCTGCCACGCTTCGCGTCCTTCCGCTTCGCCCTCGAAGTAACCGTGCAACGTTACTTCGTCCTCGGGCCGGGGGTGTACGATGGACCATGGTGACAGGGCCTCGCAGAAAAAATCTTCGAGGGGCTCTACCATCTCTGGCGTGATTTTGGCACTAAGTTTGATCATGTTCGTAAGAGTACAGTATGAATTAGAAGGCGTCTTTGATTTTGCGAATCAATTCGGTCGTGCTGAACCCCTCGAGGAAGGGCAGGAAATGAATCCCAGCACCGACCTTCTCAAGTGCGGCCCGTTCTTCCGGATTGAGAGACTCCAGCGTGTAGTCGCCCGCCTTGGCGTACTCGTCTGGCTCGAGCAACAGAATCTCGTCGGTTAAGCGGGGATTCGGAAAGACAAAGACTTCGGCTACGGAGCGGAGACTGCGCAAGGCGTAGGACCGATTCCGCTCGTTCAGTACCGGTCGGGACGCCCCCTTTAAGGCGCGGACGCTGGCGTCCCCGTTAATCCCGATCCATAGCTCATCTCCCAGCTTTGCCGCTTCGGCCAGATAGGACAGGTGCCCGGGATGAAGCAGGTCGAAACAGCCGTTGGTCAAGACCAACTTCTTACCGGAGCGGCGCAATTCACTACGGCGCTCAACCAGATCTTTCGCCGATATGGGATCGGGGAGGGGAGTGCTCACCGGAACTATTTGAAGATACCTTTGAAGAATCCGCCGGAAGACGAATCGGTTTCGTCGCCGCAAGCTTTGGCAAACGCCTCAAGGGCGGTCCGCTCCTCGCTGTTGAGCTTCTTCGGAACATCAATCGCAACCTTGACCATCTGATCTCCGGATCCGCCGCCACGCAAGTGTGGCATCCCCTTGCCCTTTAACCGGAAGGTAGTGCCGCTCTGAGTACCCGTGGGTACCTTGATGGAGCCCTTGCCGTTCAGCGTGGGAACTTCAAGTGTCCCGCCTAACGCCGCCAGAGTGAACGGAATCTTGAGGTTGAGAAAGAGGTTGTCGTTCCGCCGCTCGAACAAATCGTGCTCCTTGACGTGGACAACAATGTACAGGTCGCCGGAATGGCCACCGCGGATACCGGCTTCCCCTTTGCCCGACGAGCGCAAGCGTGACCCCGTGTCGACACCGGCTGGAATTTTAATCTTTAGCGTACTGGTTTCGTTAATACGCCCCTCACCGTTACATTTACCGCACGGTTTCTCGATTACCTGACCGGCACCGCTACAGGTTGGGCAAACCTGACGAAAACTGATGAAACCACGAGAGGACGATACTTGGCCAGCGCCTCCGCAAGTCGGGCAGGTGCTTCGGCCCGAACCGGGTTCTGCCCCGTCGCCTTTACAGTGGGAACACTGCTTGGGACGGCGGTAACGAATTTCTTTTTCGACGCCCGAGGCTGCTTCTTCCAGCGATATTTCGAGATCAAACCGGAGGTCGTTTCCATCCAGGCCCGAGTCGGCACCGCCGCCGCCTCCGCCGCCAAAGAAGTCTTCGAAGATGCCTCCACCTCCGCCGCCACCCGCGGAGCGACCGCCGCCGCTAAAGACCTCGCGGAAGATATCAAATGGGTCATGGAATCCTCCCCCTCCGGCTCCTCCGGGGCGAGGTCCTCCCATTCCGCCCTGAGTGAAAGCAGCATGGCCATAACGGTCGTAGGCCGCCTTTTTCTCAGGATCTTTGAGGACTTCGTACGCCTCTGAAATTTCTTTGAACTTGGCTTCAGCCTCGGCGTTACCTGGGTTCTTGTCCGGGTGCCACTTTACCGCCATTTTACGGTAGGCTTTCTTCAGGTCACTGGCCGATGCGTCACGTTCGACACCAAGGAGTTTGTAATAGTCTTCTTTCGCCATGGGTCTGTAATCGAATTAGTCTTCTTTGTCTTCTGAGGCGGGGCCACTGGAAACGACGACCGAAGCGGCACGGAGCAAACGTTTCTTGAGACGATAACCGGGGCGAACGGTTTGAATAACCTCCCCCTCTGGCACGGTGTCGTGCGCTTCGTGGGACATGCAGTCATGGAGGTTGGGGTCGAAAGTTTTTCCGGTAGGCTCCTCTTCATCGAGGCCGAAGGTTTGAAGGGTCTTCTTCAATTGGTCGGCTACCATGCGGAATCCATAGGCAACATCTTTCGCCTCGGGATGATTGTCCGCCGCCTGAAGTCCAAGCCGGAGGTTATCCATGGCCGGAAGAAGTTCCTCGATCACAGATGCGATCGCAACGTCCCGTAAATCTTCGCGTTCTTTCGCAACGCGGCGACGGAAATTGTCCAAATCTGCGACTGTGCGAAGGTATTTTTCCTGATTCTGCTTAGCCGACTCTTCTGCCTCGTTGAGGCGCTTCAAGAGTTCACCGGTTTCGGATTGTTCCTCCGAAGAATCCTCTGGAGCGGTCTCAGGTGTTTCCTCTTCCACGACCTCTGGTTCTTCAGTTTCGGCGTCAGTCTGTTCTTCGAATTCGTCCTGTTTCTTGGTTTTCATAGAATGAAAGGTGCAAAATTGCGTAAACGACCCAACTTGAACAAGGAACGTACGGACTTCAACCCTGCATGCGAGTTCGTTGCATTTCCATGGGGTGGGGCGGCGGGTCCCCTTCGATCGAATTAGTGGGAATTTTCCGATTGTCGATGGTTCCTCCACTCTCATTAACCGATCGTAAATCGGCTGGGAAAGAAAATTCAATTCGGTGGGATTTTTTGGGATTGAGCATCTTTAAGGGAGGTAAATTTCGCGTCACAGAAGGATGGACCCTTGTTGTCCGGAGAAAAATCCCAATAACGTCAACGCATGCCAAAGGAAACTGCATCCGCCACCGCTGAATCCTTGAGCCCGTTCGGACCGGCTCGCGCAACCTTAACCATTCAATCCCTGCCGGAGGGGGAGAGAGACGCACTCCAGAAATTCTGGTCAGCATGTTGTTATTTGGCGGTGGGGATGATCTACCTGAGGGAGAATCCGTTGCTCGAACAGCCCCTGGAGATCGAGCACCTGAAAAAGCGGTTACTGGGCCATTGGGGTTCGAGTCCGGGGCAAGCGTTCATATGGACGCACCTCAACCGAGTGATCAAACGCGAAGAGCGGAGTGTCTTGTTCATTTCCGGCCCAGGCCATGGTGCGCCCGGAGTTTTGGGACCCAATTTCCTAGAGGGGAGCTACACTCGATTCTTCCCCGAGGTGACTCAGGACAAAGAGGGCATCCTACGACTCTTTCGATCCTTCTCCTTTCCCGGTGGAATCGGGAGTCACTGCACCCCGGAAACTCCAGGATCGATCCATGAGGGGGGTGAATTGGGCTACAGTCTTTCACACGGGTTCGGGGCGGTTTTCGATAATCCGGAATTAATTGCCGCGGTCGTCGTGGGCGATGGAGAAGCCGAGACAGGGCCACTCGCCACTTCCTGGCACTCCAATAAATTTCTAAACCCAGCCCGGGATGGAGCAGTCTTGCCGATCCTTCACTTGAACGGGTACAAGATCAACAATCCCTCAATTTTTGCCCGGATGCCGCGCCAGGAACTTGAGTGGTTATTCAAGGGCTACGGATATGAGCCCCTCTTTGTCGAGGGGTCCGATCCGGACACGATGCACGACGCGATGGCGACGACTTTGGATTACTGTTTCGAGCGAATCCGTGAGATTCAGGAGGAGGCCCGCAATTCAGGAGACCGAGTTCAGCGTCCCATCTGGCCGATGATCGTCCTGCGCTCACCAAAGGGCTGGACGGGTCCTCACAAAATTGACGGACACCAGGTCGAGGGTTTCTGGAGATCACACCAGGTGCCATTGAGCAATCCAACCCGCGATGACGGGCATCTGGAACTCTTGGAGAAATGGCTTCGAAGCTATGAACCGGAAACTCTGTTCGAGGAAGATGGTGCACCCTGCGAAGAGATCCTGAGTCTGGCCCCTCCCAAGGATTTCCGTATGGGCAATAATCCTCATGCCAACGGAAAGCGGGGATCGGGCCTTCGCCTTCCACCGTTCCAGAATTATCAGGTCGCGGTAGGTTCCCCAGGGAAATCCGAATTTGGAAATACCACTCCTCTAGGAGATTATTTGCGGGATGTGATGAAATCCAATCCGGCTTCATTCCGAGTTTTCGGTCCCGATGAAACCACCTCGAACAAGCTCGACGCCACCTACCAGGCCGGAGGGAAAACCTGGATGAGCGAGAAGCTGGATGTCGATGACGACGGCGGTGATTTGGAGCCTTTCGGCCGGGTCATGGAGATGCTCAGTGAGCATACGTTGGAAGGCTGGATGGAGGGCTATACTTTGACCGGGAGGTCGGGAATCCTGTCCACCTACGAGTCTTTCGCGCACGTAATCGACTCAATGGTGAATCAGCACGCGAAATGGCTCGAGATCGCCTCTTCGGTGCCGTGGAGAGAACCGGTTCCAGGCCTGAATCTTTTGATCACTTCGACGGTGTGGAGACAGGATCACAACGGTTTCACTCACCAGGATCCGGGCTTCCTCGACATTGTCATGAATAAGCGGGCGGAACATGTGCGAATCTATTTCCCGCCAGATGCCAATTGCCTGCTCTCGACCGCTGATTTTTGCCTCCGCTCCAAGGACCGGGTCAACGTAATCGTTTCGGACAAGCAAAAGCATCTCCAGTATCTGAATATGGAGGAAGCCATTCGCCATTGTGAAAAGGGTATCGGAATGTGGCAGTGGGCGTCCAATGACCAAGGAGTGGAGCCCGATGTCGTACTCGCCTCCGCCGGGGACATTCCGACGCGCGAAGCACTAGCCGCGATTGAACTCCTTCGGCAGGAATTTCCTGACCTTCGGATCCGCTTTGTCAATGTTGTCGATATCTTCCGCCTCCAATCTCCCAGTCGCCATCCGCATGGATTATCTGACGTCGAGTTCGACAGCCTGTTCACGGCAACCAAGCCGGTGATTTTCAATTTCCACGGCTATCCAAACCTCATACACCGGCTGACCTACAAGCGCAGGGGCCAGGCAAATTTTCATGTCTGCGGGTATTGTGAAAAGGGCAATATTAACACTCCGATGGAGTTGGCCATCAGTAATGGAATCGACCGCTTCAGCTTGGCCATTGATGTGATTGACCGGGTTCCGAAAATCCGGTCGGTTGGCGGTCATTCTCGCGAGTTGTTTGTGAACCGCAGAATCGATTGCCGTGATTACGCCTACCGCGAGGGGCAGGATGATCCCGAGATTACAAACTGGAAGCCGTCACTAACCTAGAAAAAGATCAACGGTACCGCTGATTTGGACGAGCTAGGTGCCTCGCTGTAAAGAGCTGGCTGATCTGAGGTACGCGCGGTGCTCTCGAACCCGAGGAGGTTTACTGAAATGCTGCGCTGATGTTTTCGGGCGTGAGTACTTCAGCGGAGGGCCCAAAGCATAGTTGCTTGGTACGAAGGAGTAGGGTGTGCGGGAAGGTCTCGGGGATCGACTTGAGGTCGTGGTGCGAGGCGAATACCAGCGCCCCGCTACCGGCTAAATCGCGAAGGAGATCCGATAGCCGTTGAGATGCTTCTCGGTCCAGTCCGGCAAAGGGTTCGTCCAGCAGAAGGATTCGAGCACCCCCGGCAATCGCTCTGGCCAAAAATGCTCGCTGCTGCTGTCCCCCGGAAAGTTCGCCAATTCGCCGTTTCTCAAGTCCTTCCAACCCCATCTTGATGATGGCGTCCGATACCGCAGTTCGATGAATCGCTGAAAATCGGCCCCACGTCCCAACCTGTGGAAACAGTCCCATTTCGACGAGGCCGCGAACCGTGATCGGGAAACTCCAATCGATCTCTTCGCGCTGTGGGAGATAGGCAACCGCCTTGCGCCGAGTCACCTTGTCGAATGGTTTTCCGTCCCAGTGAATGAGACCGGCCGCATTCGGAATTAGCCCCGCAAGCGATTTGAGAAAGGTACTTTTACCCGCACCATTCCGACCCACGATGGCCACGGCTTGACCGGACTGTGCCTCAAAGGTGATGTCCCGAAGGGCACAGATGTCACGGAAATGTACGTGAAGGTCCTCAACCTTTAAGGTGGAAATGTCCCCAGCGTTCATTCGATCCTTTCTTTTCCGGCTGGATGAACGGTCACCGAAAACGGCGAAACATCGATCCAACGAATGGTCTCCAGGGTCGATTCTCCCGGTAGATCAATCTCGAGCAGTAGAGCAAATGGAAGCGTATTCTCATCGACCGCACCAGTAATTCGCAGTGGTCCATCAGTCGCTAAAACCCGGTGGTCGAGATACCAAAATTTACCCGGTTCTGCCTCTATTGGCAGACGTACTTCTCCCCAGTATAGGGCATCAACGGTCAACAGTGCCGTTGACTCCATCGTTATCTGAAGATCGATGGAGCCTTCGACTTCGGTTTGAACCGATGTCTGGATACCTGAATGGGCGGGAGAATTTCTCCCGCCCATCACAAAGTAAAGAGCTGTTGCTGATGCCCCGAGAAAAATCAGAGCGATCAGAAGCTGAATTGGTGGCCATGCGCGCATCGCGCCTAAGATCCGTAGTAGGTCGAGAGGCAGCGGTGGCGCTTCAGCGCGTTACTTCTTCGAAGCTTCGAGCTCGGCAGCCTTCTTGATCACGATCTCGGAGATGTTCTTTGGAGTCGACGCGTAGTGCGAGAATTCCATTGAGAACTGTCCACGACCTGAAGTCATTGTACGAAGAGCACCGATGTAACCGAACATTTCGCTCAGCGGAATTTCCGCTTTAATACGAACACCCGTTGCATTGGGCTCCTGAGAAAGGATAACCCCACGGCGACGGTTCAAGTCACCGATAACGTCACCCATCTTGTCCTCACCACAGAAGACGTCGACCTTCATGATTGGCTCGAGGATCTCTGGTCCGGCCTTTGGTACCGACTGGCGGTAAGCGGCACGGGCAGCAGTTTCAAAGGCAACCGCCGAGGAGTCCACTGCGTGGAATGCACCATCGGTAAGAGTGACCTTGAAGTCGAGGCAAGGGAATCCAGCCAAAACACCACGTTCGATCGAGCTCTTGAAGCCCTTTTCAACAGCGGGCCAGAACTCACGGGGAACGTTACCACCGACAACCTTCGATTCAAATTCGAAACCAGCACCTGGTTCCATCGGCTCGAGGGTGTAGTCGATTTTCGCGAACTGACCTGCACCACCAGATTGCTTCTTGTGGGTGTAGGAGTCGCTTGTCGCTCTGGTGATTGTCTCGCGGTAAGCAACTTGTGGCTCACCAACGGTCACTTCAACGCCGTGTGTCCGCTTCAGGATGTCGACTTTAATGTCGAGGTGAAGCTCGCCCATTCCTTTCAGAATAGTTTCACCGGAATCTTCATCGGTTTCGACGCGGAAAGAAGGATCTTCGGCGACCATCTTGCCAAGGGCTACGGAAAGCTTTTCCGCGTTGCTCTTGTCGTTCGCTTGAATCGCGATCGAGATAACCGGATCCGGGAAGACCATAGGCTCCAGGGTTGCTGGATCCTTCGGGTCACAGAGAGTGTGTCCGGTCTGGACGGACTTCATTCCGAGAAGGGCGACGATGTCACCAGCCTGTGCGCTTTCGACTTCATTGCGGTCGTCAGCGTGCATCTCGATGATCCGACCAATTCGCTCGGTCTTTCCAGTCGCGGTGTTCAATACGCTCTGGCCCTTCTCAATTGTACCGGAATAGATACGAGTGAAGGTGAGGGCACCGTACTTGTCATCCATGATCTTGAAAGCGAGCGCACGAAGCGGCTCACCGTCAGCAACCACCGCAAATTCACCGGTCTCGTTTCCTTCGAGATCGATTTCAGGCTGTGGTGGAACTTCTGTTGGATTTGGAAGGTAATCAACCACACCGTCGAGAAGAAGCTGAACACCCTTGTTCTTGAAGGAGGATCCGCAGTAAGTGGGGAAGAAGGAGAGGTTGATCGTTCCCTTGCGAATGCAGCGCTTCAGGGTGTCGATGTCTGGCTCAGTACCTTCGAGGTACGCTTCCATGACTTCGTCGTCTTGTTCAACCGCAGTCTCAACGAGCTTTTCGCGGTACTCTTCAACCTTGTCGACCATGTCGGCAGGAACGTCCTGGATCTCGTAGTTAAGAGGATTTCCAGTGTCATCCCATACCCATGCCTTGCGGGTAATCAGGTCAACCACACCCTTGAGGTCGTTCTCGATGCCGATTGGCAGAACCATGACCAATGGGGTCGCTCCAAGGACGTTTTTCACTTGGTCGACTACGCGGTAGAAGTCGGCACCGGTGCGGTCCAGCTTGTTGACGTAAATCAAGCGGGATACCTTTGAGTCATTGGCGTAGCGCCAGTTCGTCTCGGATTGTGGCTCAACTCCGCCGGAACCACAGAATACGCCGATTCCGCCGTCGAGAACCTTCAACGAACGATACACCTCAATGGTGAAATCCACGTGACCGGGAGTGTCGATGACGTTGAAACGATGATCGTTCCAGAAACAGGTGGTCGCAGCCGATTGAATCGTAATTCCTCGCTCCTGCTCCTGTTCCATGAAGTCGGTCGTCGCGGCACCGTCGTGCACCTCACCCATTTTGTGAATGCGGCCAGTGAGCATAAGAATACGCTCTGTCGTGGTCGTTTTTCCGGCGTCTACGTGGGCGAAGATGCCGATGTTCCGATATTTGGTTATGTCGCTCATGGTTGTCTGAAAATGTTACGAGTAAAAATTCGTGATTTGGATGATCTTCCCGGAGTTCTCCGCCTTAAAAAAACCGCTGAAGATACCAGCTGGTCGAAGGACTGCAAGGAAAGAAAGTGGTCCGTGATTTGATTTCAAAATACGACAACGGTGACGGGTGATGCCGCCACCGTTGCCAAAGCCTGAAAATCGAGTAGTCGGGTGCTATTCCCGTGACAGCTTACTTTCGCTGTCCACCACCGCGCCACCTTGGGTGGCAGCTCTAGCGCGCAGGCGCAGGCCCTGGAGGCGAATGAAACCTGATGCGTCATCGGGGTTGTAATCGCTCTCCACTCCTTCCATCGAGGCAACGTCGGCGTCGTAGAGAGAGTAGGGGGACTTCCGCCCAACCGTCGTAATGCTCCCTTTATAGAGTTTGAGGCGGACAGTTCCGGTCACTGGCTTTTGGCTTTCGTTGATGAAAGCTTGGAGTGCCTCGCGCTCCGGCGCATACCAGAAACCGTAGTAAACCAGGTCGGCGTAGCGCGGCATGAGTGTGTCACGAAGGTGGCTGAGGTCACGGTCCAGGGTCAGGCTTTCCACCTGACGGCGCCCGTGGAGCAGGATGGTTCCCCCCGGGGTCTCATAGACGCCGCGGCTTTTCATCCCCACAAATCGGTTTTCCACGAGATCGACGCGGCCAATGCCGTGGATTCCCGCGATTCGATTCAATTCCTTGAGGACGCCCGCCGGAGAGAGTTCCTTCCCTTCAACTGCAACGCAATCACCCTTCTCAAAGGAGAGTTCGAGGTACTGGGGCTTGTCTGGAGCGAGCTCGGGATCGACCGTCAGTTTGTACATGTCCCGATTGTCCTCGGTGGTCGGGTCAAACCATGGATCCTCGAGAATGCCAGCTTCGTAGGAGATGTGAAGCAGGTTGCGGTCCATCGAATAGGGCTTCTTGGAACTGGCTTCGATGGGGATGTTGTTTTCCCGGCAGTATTCAATCATCTCGGTCCGCCCGGGGAAGGCCTCCCGGAATTTCGGATTCCGCCAGGGAGAAATGATCTGCAGGTCCGGTGCGAGAGCGGCATAGGTCAACTCAAACCGGCACTGGTCGTTTCCTTTTCCGGTCGCGCCGTGGGCTACCGCGGTTGCGCCTTCTTTGCGGGCGATTTCAATATGCGCCTTCGCGATCAAGGGCCGGGCAATCGATGTCCCACAATAGTATTGGCCTTCGTAAAGGGTGTTTGCCCGGAACATCGGGTAAATGAAGTCGCGTGCAAATTCTTCCACCAGATCAACGGTGTAGTGGGCGGAGGCTCCAGTCGCTTTCGCTTTCTCTGCCAGGCCGTCCAGTTCTTCCTCTTGTCCTACATCCGCCGCGAATGTGATGATTTCGGCGTTGTATTCGTTTTTTAGCCAATGAACGAGGACGGAGGTGTCCAGACCTCCGGAATATGCGAGCACAATCTTCATTGGCCCAGTTTCAAGGGAGACCGTTTCTTGTAAAGCGCAGAATAGAAATAAATAGAGGGAATTCAATCAGGTGGGTACTGGGTGACCGTGGTGGCTGACTGCGTTCATCCCGCTGTCCGGCTACCGACCTCCACCGCTGCGCGACCCTTGCAGAGACCGCCGGCAATATCTATTTCGAGGTCTGCACCTGATTTGAGCCAAACTCTTCCCACGGGCTCCACGGTGCAGGAGGAATAGTAGACGCCAAAAAATTTGTACCAGCGGAATTTTCAATCTGCCTGGAGTCGCATTCCAGAGGTTTTACCCCTTTTTCCTCTAGCCGTTTGTCGAGACTATTGGTCGGCCCGTTTCGGTGCCTGAAGGGATTTGCTGTAGTACCCGGATGAATCAAAACAGCAGACTCGTTTTTTGCTTTTGGTGAGCATGTCACAGGCGCTGTGGACTCGCTTTACGCGCGTTTTTTCCTGTTTGGCCGATTCGATCCAATGGATCCAATCCACACGAGCGATTGTAGTCGTCGCTTCCCAGGTTCTCTGAGCCTCCGGCGCCTCAGCAAGTGCGTCCGATAAATCTTGGGGCAGGTCCGGCTCCGGTTCCTCGAGTACGGGGGATAGCTCGACGGTGACAATGTCACCAGGAGATATCCCCGCCGATGCCTGGAGTTCTTCGCTCACTTTCATCCAATGGCTGAGCTGGCCATCAGGCTCCAACCTCACCTGAAATAGGTGCCCGTTGATCTGTCCTTCGACCGAGGTTCGTCCCCGACGCGGAAGGGTCTCGCTGGCTGACTTTGGCAGCAGGAGAAAGGCCCAGGAATCGCTCTCGCCCTTTTGCTTCGGTGAATACAGTTCTGCTTCAAATTGGGAAGTAGGGGGCTTCGTCGGCATAAAATCTTCTACTTTCTTTGAGGTTGGTAATCGATGAGTAAAGGAGGGAGAGCGGGACCAGGAAGGAAAAAGGTGCCCGGATCCAAGTCGCCAATTTTGTAGGTAATCCATTCATAAGAAATTATAGCTCCTACGACGCAATTCACCGGACGCCGGGAATATCTGGCGCCATTTCGGAAATAGATCCCAATGACCATTCGTTCCGATCTTGGAGAAACCCCGGCCAATCGCAATGGTCGAATCGTAAATCCCGGTGAAGATCATGTTTCTACCAACACCGCAAACCATCAAGGGTTTCTCGCGATTACTGGAAGAATGTCAGAGGTCCAAGGGATCCTGGATGAATGTTGTGGGCCCAGTGACCGAATGCCGTACCACAGGTTTCTGAATCGGATTCTTTTCCGAGAGAAGCGATCGGCTGGATGCCTTTCTACCAGGCGGGGATCAACAGAGCACCCAAGTTTCGCTAGCATCCATTATTTGTGAGATTCGAATGAAATCCAAAGATCGTTTCGTAAAGCAAGGAGGGCAGGATCCTAGCACAAAGCAGATTGGACCGAGCGAACTCTTCCTTGCTCAATTAGACATAATGTATATTGTGCGCAAAACACGGGCTTTGTGTTTGATTATCAATAGCTTCTCAATAAGCGCCATTTTGGGCCAAACTCCCAAATTTACTGAAACAACGCTTTTCGCAGTCCGGTTCCGACCGCCAAGCCGCGCCATGGAGCTCCACGCATTGGATGCGGTTTGCGCTTCCGGACTCTTCCTGCCGAATCGCCGCGAAGCTGTTCGTCGACGAAATCCGGGTACCCGAGAATAAAGCCATCACTGAAATATCGGATGTGACACCGCAACACTGCATGAAGCGGCATTTGCACTTCTTCGTTGGCGAGCAATTCGACGAGTGTTTCATGATCCATGATTAGCTCATCCGAAGAATCTTCAATCTCCGGTCCCCGAAGAAGCTCTTCGTATTGATCCAGGTCATCGCCCATTCTCGATAATCCGTCCAGCGCCCGCTCATTTCCGGCCACCGCTTTTCCGTAGCCGCAAAATGGATAATCTGCCGGATCATCAACAATGCCCGCCCGAACCGGGCTCAGGTCAATATAGGCTGCGACCACTTGCAGCGGCCAAGGATCGCCCTGAACCATTAGCGACTCATACCGGTCGCTCCAAATCGCTCCAAATTGCTCACGGGACCGATTTACCCAAAGCGAAAAGCGCTGCTTGAGCATCTTCATGAACCAAGACTGGTTGTTCATCCGCCTCAATAGCTTCTCTCGAATGGATATGCCCTCTGCCGAGCCGTTTTTAAGATACTCCGCCAGTTCATCCGGGCGAACTGGATTCCACGGAGTTGGATGCGGATACAGTTGGGTAAATCGTTTCAGAATGACTTCGTCGGAGAGATCTTGATCGATTGGCGGCACTTCCACCAATAGATGAAAGTCCTCATCCAAAATGGCGTGAGTGACCACGTTGATCCCCGAAAAATCGGCGACCTGCTCCAGGATGTTTTCGAACTCGATCTTTTCCTCGGAAGTGAAAGGAGTGAGACCCGCCCGTAAATGACTGGCCAAATGATAGTAGGCCGCCCCTTCCCCGGTAAAATGTCTCCTTCTGGTCATGCCGGTTTACTGCGCCGGACCCCAACGTTTCGTGAACGGGTAATAGATAAAAAAGGCGCGTCCAATCACTTCCCGTTTGTCGAAGCTGCCCCAATACCGACTGTCGAGACTGTTGTCGGAATTGTCACCCAAAGCAAAATACTTGTCCTCAGGAATCTGGTACGAGGTGCCCGGATCGAGATACCTCATATTCTCCTTGCCGTTTACGTAGCCTTCGTAGCCATCAATCTCCTCGGCATTATACTCAAAGGCCACGTTGTCTACCGCCATTTCTCCATCGATGAAGAGCGCTGGAGAATGAATCTCCAACACGTCGCCACCGACTCCAGCCAAACGCTTGATGTAGTACTTTTCACCGAGAGGCTGCGGCGGGTATTGAATCGTTCCGGTTCGGAATACGATCGGATCTCCAACTTCGGGTGGAAAGAAATGGTAGGTGAAGCGATCGACGAACAATGCATCACCGCTCAGGACGTCAAAATTGAGGACGGTTTCGCCGGCAGATACCGCATCTTCCGGCACTGTGATTGTGCCACGATGAGCTCCGTTTTGCCGAAAGCGGCCTGTGGTTCTTTCGTTCGAGATCACGTCCGGCCAGCCTTCTGCGTCCGGAAAAAATCGTTCCAGAAGCACCGAATCACCATCAAAGTCCAACGGCACGTCAAAATACTCCACCTGGTCGCCAATGATTATCGGATACCGCTTCAGCTTTGTGGGAACGAATAGCCATTTCTTTCCGTCAACAATCTCAAAGGTCGCACGCGCTCGGTAGTCCGAATTCGACAGGTTTCCAAACTCCAGAGGTATACGAACTTCTCCCGAAACATCCGCAACAACTTCACGATTCCGGGCTCCTAGCAGTGCGAAACGAAACGGTTTCGCAAGCATGGATGGACTGTCTTCGCTGTCATAGATTTGATGATACATTCCACTATAAGTGGGATACATCGAGTTAGTCGGAATAATGAAGGGCTGAAGAAAAAACGCCCGTACTCCGAGGACGATTATCGCAGCAACAAGGAAGGTCTCTACGTTGTCACTCCAAAAGGTCTTCGGATAGATCTTGCCCCCGTGGCGCTTGAGCGTCGGCTCCCACTCATGGGACTTGGTTTCCAGCAACGCCTCGGATAGCGAGCGGTCCTTGGAGACGCTTGTGGCGTCCTTCCAGACTGCCTCCAACTCACCCAACGCGCTTTGATCCAGCTGATCCTTGCGGTAATTAATGATTTTGCGAGCCATGTCGGCATACTCGCCAGCGCGCTTTCGAAACTTTTTTCCAGGTGAGAACATGATCAATGAATGTCGTTGGTTATTCTTGGCTACTGCGCAAAACCTGAACAAAAGCTTCCTGAGGAATCGAAACAGATCCGATCTGCTTCATCCGCTTCTTTCCTTCTTTTTGCTTCTCGAGAAGTTTTCGCTTTCGGGAAATATCCCCGCCATAGCACTTTGCGGTGACGTCCTTGCGCATGGCACTCAAGGTCTCACGTGCCACAAACTTTCCGTTGACCGCGGCCTGAATGGCCACTTTGAAGAGCTGGCGGGGAAGGAGGTCCTTCAATTTCGAGCAAAGCACCCTCCCCCTCGACTCGGCTTTTGCCCGGTGAACAATTGATGAGAACGCTTCAATGGGCTCCGCGTTTACGAGTATTTCCATTCGAACGAGGTCAGATTGCTCATACCCGTCAGGCTCGTAGTCCATGCTGCCATAGCCGTGAGTGATGCTCTTGAGCCTGTCGTTGAAGTCGACAAGGATTTCATTCAGCGGGATTCGAGCCGTGATCATCACCCGTGAAGAATCGATCGTCTCGGTGTTGTGACAGATTCCTCGTTTCTCAGAGATCAAGGCCAGCATATCCCCAATTGAACTATTGGGAGTGTGAATGGTCGCCTCAATCATGGGTTCTTCGATCCACTCGATCTCCGTCGCATCCGGAAAGAAGACGGGATTATCCAGCTCCATTTCCTCTCCGTCGGTCTTCTTGAGTCGATAGATAACGCTCGGGTAGGTTGAGATAATGTCCAGGTCGTACTCCCGTCGAAGGCGCTCCTGAATAATTTCCATGTGCAAGAGCCCAAGGAATCCACATCGAAAACCAAATCCAAGTGCCACGGAACTTTCGCTCTGGAAAACAAAAGCAGCGTCGTTCAACCGAAGTTTTGCCACGCTGGATTTGAGTTTCTCGTAGTCCGATGTATCCAATGGATAAATACCACTGAACACCATTGGTCGAACTTCCTTATATCCTGGCAGCATATCCTTTGCTGGATCATCAGTTCGAGTCACAGTGTCACCGAGCTTTACGTCGGCAACGTCGCGGATTCCGGTCACGATGTACCCCACTTTCCCACCGGAAAGGGAATCTTCGGCGACCATGTGTGGTGAGAATCTACCGACTTCCTTAATCTGAGTTTTTACGTCAGATCCCATAAAGGAGATACTGCTCCCTTGTTTGAGCTCACCGCTGAAGACGCGGACGTAGCAGATCACTCCCTTAAAGGCGTCGTAGATACAATCAAATACCAAGGCGCGTGTCCCTTCCTCATCTAACCAACGCGGTGAAGGAACACGATCGATCACCGCCCGAATGATCTCATTCAATCCAATGCCGGATTTCGCGCTTGCGAGGATGGCCTCTTCGGCCGGGATCGCCAATACATCCTCCAGTTGTTCCATGATCCGCTCAGGTTCCGCACTCGGAAGGTCCACTTTGTTGATCACGGGAATCACTTCGAGGCCCTGGGCCACCGCCAGGTGAGCGTTGGCCACTGTTTGCGCTTCGATTCCCTGCGCTGCATCAATCAGAAGCAACGCTCCTTCACACGCCGCAAGACTCCGCGAAACTTCATACGAGAAATCCACGTGGCCCGGTGTGTCGATCAGATTGAAGAGATAGTCCTCCTCCCCTTTCAGGTACATCATCGAGACCGGGTGGCTTTTGATTGTGATGCCGCGTTCTCTCTCGAGGTCCATCGAGTCGAGGAGTTGCGCCTTCATATTTCGTTTGTCGACGGTGCTGGTGAGTTCCAACAAACGGTCGGAAAGGGTCGTTTTGCCGTGGTCGACGTGTGCGATGATGCAGAAGTTGCGAATGGTATCGGTAGAACGCATAAAAATGATTGGTACTGGCGGAAATTATCCAGTGACGGAGAAGTCTTCTAACTCTGCAAAGGAACGGATGTTCCACGCACGATCGGTTCGGCGAACCAATCCGGCGAGTATCTTGCCAGGACCACACTCGACGAGCTCAGCCGGTTCGTCCTGATCGGCGATCATCGACCGCATACAATCCTCAAAGCGAACGGAAGACACGACTTGAGCAATGAGACCTTCGCGGATTTCGTCCGGAGTGGAAAGGCGTCCACCGCTTACATTGGCATAGAAGGGACATTCCGGTTCGCGGATTGTTGCTTTTTCGACGTAGGGAGAAAACTGCTCGCGGGCACTTTCCATCAAACGGCTGTGATACGCACCGGCAACGGGTAGCTCTTTGACCAATTTAAATCCCCGTTCACGGCCCAGTCCCACCGCTTTGGTGATCCCTTCCTGAACCCCGGATATTACAATCTGCCCAGGGCAGTTCAGGTTGGCTACCTCGACTCCACACTCTTCGGCAAAATCATTGACCGCTTCGCGGGTACCGCCAATGACACTCGCCATGCTGCCTTCGGTGGCTTCACAGGCTTCCTGCATGAGGCGGCCACGTTCGGCAACCAGGCGTAATCCGGTTTCGAAATCCAACGCTCCACCTGCAGTCAATGCGGTAATTTCTCCGAGCGAGAGCCCGCTAACCGCCGCCGCACCGTCAATAATTCCTTGCGATTGCAGCAATTCGAATACGATGAGCCCGTGAACAAAGAGCGCCGGTTGGCACACGCGCGTCTCTGTCAGCGCCTCGGCAGGTCCGTCGAACATGATTTCCGACAGCTTCCATCCGAGGATCTCATCAGCCTCTTCCAGGCGCTTGCTCACTTCAACGTGCGCAGCTGCCAATGTCTTGCCCATGCCAACGCTTTGGGCTCCCTGTCCGGAGAACAGAATTCCAGGTCTCAACTTTTCCATCCTCTTGTTCAGCTCACAAGACCGCCCGAACTCAAGAAGATTCCTTTTAAATTCATTTCAAGCTGCTTCGGGTTCGGTGAGTAATCGAGCGCAGATTCCTTCGAAATCGCCCCGGCTTTTACCAATCGGTACAGGTCCCAATTCAGGGTCTGGGAGCCGTTGTCCTTGCCGGCTTCGATTGCCGCGAGTAGTTTCTCAAATTGCCCGCCTTCAATGAGTTTCCGAATTGCAGGATCCACCATCATCACTTCTTTTGCCGGCATTCTGCCGTCTCCCTTGAAGCTCGGAAGAAGCTTTTGAACAATGGTGCATCGGAGCGCTTCGGCGATCTGGCGCTTCATGGTTTCCTGCTGTTCGGCGGGAAAAAATTCGAAGAGCCGGCGGACGGCCTGTTGGGAATGGGCTGCGTGAAGGGTTGATAGCACTAGATGCCCCGTTTCCGCAGCGCGCAGTGCAGTCTCAAAGGTGGATTTATCACGCATTTCCCCGATCAGGATAATGTCGGGATCCTGGCGAAGAACCGCGCGGAGGCCGCTGTCAAAGGTGTGACTATCGATCCCGATCTCCCGCTGATTGATCAGCGATTTATCGTCTGTGTAGGTGTACTCGATCGGGTCCTCGAGGGTTACGATGTGCTTGTTCTGCTCCCGATTGATCATGTTGATCATCGCCGCGAGTGTGGAGCTCTTCCCCGACCCGGTAGCCCCACAAACCAACACGATTCCGTCCTTCAGGGAGCACAATTGACGAAAGAGCTCTGGTTCGTGGTTTAGGTCTTCGAGGTTCGGGGGATTCTCGTTTACGAGTCTAAAGACTAGCCCCGGCAGCGTTCGCTGCATGAAACCATTGACCCGGAAGCGACCTACATCCTGCAGTAAATACGCGTAGTCTACTTGGAATTCCTGTTCCCATTGGTCCCGAAAAATTCCGTGGGTGGTCTGTTCGATGAAGACTTGAATGACTTCGGGACGGAGAGGAGACCGTCCCTCCAACTCGACGAGCGTGCCCCGCAAGCGCAGAACGGGCACTTTGTTCGACTTGAGGTGAATGTCGCTGGCTCCCGCGTTGACGGCTTCCTGGAGGATCGAATGGATTGTTTCGATGGCGTCGGAGAGATTGAGGCTGTCAGTCTGGCTCATTTTCACGAGATTGTCGTGAGCCAGAGGAATTGTCGAGCACCAGCGTGTGGAGTCGCCGTGCATGAGGGCTCCCTCATAGCGCCCGAGGGGAATTTCCCCTTTTCAACGTGACAGCGGCAGTGCTTCACGGCTAAATCGTCTGTCAATGACCGCAGGAATTTCGATTTTCAAGGGAGTACAAACCGCATTAGTGACGCCGATGCGTGAAGGCGCAGTCGCGTGGGACGATCTCGAACGACTCGTCGTTTCCCAACTGGAAGAGGATGTGGACGGCTTGGTCGCTGTCGGAACCACTGGGGAATCACCCACTCTAAACGATGACGAACACATCGGAGTCATCCGAAAGGTGCGCGAGCTCGCAAATGGGAAGACTCCCGTCATCGCCGGTACCGGCTCCAACTCAACAGCCGAGGCTCTTCATCTCTCGAAGGAGGCAGAAGCCGCTGGGGCTGATGCACTGCTCTTGGTCGCACCTTACTACAACAAGCCGAACCAAGAGGGCCTATTCCTCCACTTCTCCGCAATTGCCGAGGCTGTTGAGATCCCGATTCTCCTTTATTCGATCCCTTCCCGTTGCGGAATTGAGATCGGTGTGGATACCGTGGCTCGTCTCTACGAAAAGTACCCCCACATCTGCGGGATGAAAGAGGCTGGCGGATCGTGCGACCGGGTAACCGAACAGGTGAGGAAGCTCGGATCAGATTTTGCCGTGATGAGTGGGGACGATGCCCTGACCCTTCCATTTATGTCCTTCGGCGCGACCGGGGTTGTGAGCGTTGCTTCCAATCTCTATGTTCGGCCGCTCCGCGAAATGGTGGCCCTCGCCCAATCGGATCCAAACGCCGCTCGCTCGATTTTCGAGAAGTATGCCCCTTTGTGTAGTGCTCTTTTTGTCGAACCCAACCCAGTTCCGGTCAAGTTTGCCCTCTCCGAGCTCGGAAGGATTGAAAGCCCTGAGGTTCGGCTTCCACTAGCACCGGCTTCGGAATCCACTAAGACCCTCATTCGTTCCGTGCTGGCGGATTTGGCCTAGTGCCCGCGCGCGCTGGCGCGACTTTCCCTGTGCTGAACCTTCCGTTGTGATTTGGGCCTACCGCATCATCTTCCCCATCCTCTTTCTGCTGGGGCTGCCCTTCTACTTGAAGCGCATGTTCAAACGTGGAGGGTACGGAGAGCGATTCGGTGACCGTTTCGGGTTCGTCCCCAGGATGGACCCTTGCTTCTCTGGCCAGACTCTTTGGATTCAGGCGGTTAGCGTGGGCGAGGTTCTCGCAATCGAACCCGTAATCCACCAGTTGCGCCGCAAGAAGCCGAACGCCCGGATTTTACTGACGACCACGACCAGCACCGGTTATCGGGTCGCCAAAGAACGTTGCGTGGATGCCGATTTTATTGGCTATTTTCCAATCGATTTTTGGCCGATCAGTCGGCGGGTCTGGAACCGGTTTCGACCCGATATTTGCGTTCAGATGGAGGGCGAGCTATGGCCCGAGCACCTGCACCAAGCAGAACGCCGCGGGGTTCCGGTATTCCTGGTCAACGCACGCCTTTCCGATCGATCGTTTCGACGCTACCGTTTTGCCGGACCTCTCAAGAAACTCGTGTTCGGACCGGTGTCGCGAATTGGGGCCGCATCCACTGAGGACGCGGATCGTCTCGAACAATTGGCGGGCACCCAAACTCCGGTAGAGGTCACTGGAAATTTGAAGTTCGATGTGGATTTTCCACCCCGTCCCGATGGGGGTGAACGCCATGAAGCACTTTCGGCTCTCGGGCTTTGTGCCGAGGATGAACCCCCGGGGATGATTCTTCTCGGCTCCTCCACTTGGCCCGGTGAGGAAGATATGCTCTGCCGGGTGTTAAAGAGAATCCGGGACAATGGTGTCGCTGCTCGATTGGTCCTGGTGCCACGCCATGCGGAACGCCGCCAGGATGTCTTGGATGCGATTGCGCTGGAGGACTTGACGGCAACAGTGAGGAGCCGACAGGGACCTTGCCGATTGGAAGATCCGGTCTACCTCGCCGACACCACTGGTGAGCTGCGGATGTTTACCGCCCTCGCCGATTTGGCTTTTATCGGTAAGAGTGTAACCCCTAATAGTGGCGGACAGACCCCCATCGAGGCCGGTGCATACGGGGTCCCGATGGTCTACGGCCCAAACATGACCAATTTCCGCGCCGCTTGTCGCGGGCTCGAAGAAAAACGGGGCGCGATCCGTGCCGACGATGAGGACGCGGTCGAAGAGGCCTTGGTCCGGCTGGCCTCGGATATCGCGGAGCGGGAGTCTCTTTCCGCCAATTCGATCGCTTGGTACCAGGAGAATCGGGGCTCTGTGGATCGAACCATCACCCTGCTTCTCAGCTCCCTGGACACCTCTCGCAGATAGTCCCGGACTTATCTCGATTTCCACGATCAGTTTCTTCAACGGATTGCTGAAGAATTGGGCTTGCTCTAATCTGACCATGCTCGATTCAATAGAGGGGCTTCCATTCGGCAACATTTACAGCGAGAGCACGAAACACTCATCAAACATTTAAGGGCAAAATCATGGATTGGTATCTAAAGGTATTGAAGAATTACGCGGTATTCGAGGGACGGGCACGGCGAAAAGAGTACTGGATGTTTGTTCTCGTCAATCTGCTCATTTCCCTGGTTCTGTCCTTTGTGGATGGGGTCTTGGATACCGATAGAATTATCCAGTCTACCTACAGTTTGGTGCTGTTCGTCCCCAGTATCGCAGTCGCGGCTCGACGCCTTCACGATACGAATCGATCAGGCTGGTGGCAATTGATCGCTTTGATTCCTTTGGTTGGCTGGATCATCATCATTGTCATGCTCGCTCAGGATGGCGACGAGGCACCGAACGAACATGGTTCTAACCCGAAATTGGAACCAGACCTTCCAGCCGTATAAGTGGAACCGGTCTGTTTCGTTTCTGCCTTCCGCTTTCCGTTGTTGTTCAAAGCGCGTCATCTGATCTAGCTTACGTTTTATGGTAAAACACATCGTATTTTGGAATTTCGCAGAAGCCGCCGATGGACATTCCAAGGCAGAGAATCTTGACCGGGTTGAAGCGGCCTTACTCGCTCTGAAGGATTCTATCCCAGAACTTCTCGAGATTGAGGTAGGGCGCGATTTTAACGGCTCTCCAGCGGCCTATGACATGAGCCTCTACTCTGTGTTCGAATCAAGAGAGGGATTGAACGCCTACCAGGTTCATCCGGAACATGAAAAGGTTCGGGTGCTGATCGGTGCCGTCACCAGCGGGCGGGCCGTTGTCGACTACGACGCGTAGGTTTGCTTTTCTTTCGCGCACTTCCAATGTCGGGGGTTCTTTCGCTTTTTGATCGCGATCCAAAGTTGCGTCTCTAACCGAACGCTGGCCCATCCCCGACCCAGTGTACCGATACACCTTGCCGGATTCGGTCGCTCAGGAGTTCTTTGCCTTTGTGAACGGCGTCGGGAACAATATCGCCCTGCCCGAGATAGGCAGCGATCGCAGAACTGAGTGCACATCCGGTGCCGCGAAGATTGTCACTCTGGATCCTCGAAGACCGGTAGAGTCTCGGTTCTCTATCCGCTGTAAACAGCCAATCGATACAATCCGTTCCGTCGATGTGCCCTCCTTTGAGCAACACCGAACTGTTCGTCGTTTCTGCGAGCTCCCGAGCGGCGTCCGTAGGATCAATCAATCGATCCCCCGACAGGAGGCGCAATTCATCTAGATTGGGTGTGATCAATGTCGCACGATGAAAGAGGCCATTTCGAAAGACTTCGAGAGCGCCCTCCTCTAGCAATCGGGTTCCACTGGTCGAGACCATAACCGGATCCAATACGTAGGGAATCTCTGGAAATTTCTTGAGGGACCTTAGTACGCTGGTCGCAATGTCCTCGTTGCCCAGCATCCCGGACTTAATGGCGGTGATGGGATAGCTCTCCAATAGATGCGAGATCTGCTCACCGACGAATTCGCCAGATTGGATAGACACTTTCTCAACCCCCTTAGGGGTTTGAACGGTGATTGCCGTAAGAACGTTGAGCGGAAAGCCTCCAGCTGCGTGGATCGCCCGGTTGTCAGCCTGCATTCCCGCACAACCGGAACTATCCGATCCAGAGAGGGTCAACACGAACGGGGGATGCGCACCTTTGGATTTCGATAAAATCGATTCGTTTCGAACGTTCATAGGTGGATTATTACTCGGCCACTCA
>DGMY01000018.1:0-16324 GCA_002388665.1 Opitutia bacterium UBA4506
AGCTTTAGCAAACGTTCGTCCTGAGCGGGCGTATGCTCCTTCGCGGCGATAGACGGGCTGACGCCCGGGGATCGTTCGCTAAAGCGTCACCGGGAGTGGCTTCTTGTAGCGTGCAGCTTTAGCAAACGTTGGGGGTGTGCGGGCGTATGCACCTTCTCGGCGATAGACGGGCTGCCGCCCGGGATCGTTCGCTGAAGCGTCACGCCACGGGAGTGGCATCTCGTGGCTTCCAGCTTTAGCAAACGTTCGTCTGATCGGCTCGTTCTCTGATGATCAAAATCAGTGCCGTTTTGCGGTATTGCTGAATTGTCATCGGTTCGGTTTTTGAGCAATTTTCGAAAGATGAAACGGGTTTTGGGAGTGGCGATCGCTTTGTTTGTCTTATTGTACCTGACTGGGTGTGAGTCGACGGGGAGAGGACTTGCGCAGGGTCTGGCTGAGCAACCGTACCGCGATGCAGTGAAAGACGGTCGAATGGCGCCATCAGAGTACATGGAGAAACGGGACGAGATGCGTCAGTATTCCCGCCCGAAGAACCCCTCCAATGACGTCTACCCCATGGAGCCCTGGGAGTAACGTCACCTGCAGAAAGGAGTGGGGGAATCGACCTTGCCAAACCATGATTCTGGGCAAAGGATTTCAGGATGACGAACGAGGTAGAAGCGATACAACCGCTGGTAGGAATTATCATGGGCAGTCAGTCGGATTGGGAGACCATGAGGCATGCTGCGGAGACTCTCGAGGAACTTGAGATTCCCTTTGAGGCACGGGTGGTGAGTGCGCACCGCACGCCAGAGCGTTTGTACGAGTATGCGAAGACTGCGGAATCCCGCGGCTTGCAGGCGGTGATTGCCGGGGCCGGAGGAGCGGCGCACCTGCCCGGGATGGTCTCCTCGATGACGTTGGTGCCCGTTTTGGGCGTGCCCGTCCAGTCCAAGGCCCTCAACGGTATGGACTCGTTGCTTTCCATCGTCCAGATGCCAGCCGGCATTCCGGTGCCGACTTTGGCGATCGGCAAGGCGGGGTCGACCAATGCAGCCTTGAGTGCTGCGGCGATTCTCGCTCTCACCCGTCCGCAGATTCGGGAAAACCTTCGGGCTTACCGCGAGCGTCAGACTGAGAAAGTGGTTTCAAACGATATTCCGGGGGAAACGCTTTAATGGGAAATTCGGAATTGAATCGGATTTCGCCCCCCGGGGTGATCGGGATTATTGGAGGCGGGCAGCTCGGACGAATGTCGGCGCTGGCCGCTCGTGCGATGGGGTATCGGGTTGTCGTCTTGGAGCCGAACAATCCCTGTGCTTGTACCCCCGTTGTCGATGAGCAGATCGTTGCCGAGTATGACGATGCGGCTGGGTTGGAGCGCCTGTTTTCGCTGGCAGACGTCGTGACGTTTGAATTTGAGAACGTCCAGAAGGGCCCCTTGGAGAGTTTCGCGGGGAAGAAGCCGGTGCGTCCGTCGCCGCTTATTCTGTCGATTGCTCAGAACCGGGAGCGTGAGAAAACTTTCTTTTCCCAGCACGGATTTCCGGTCGCGCCCTTTCGGGTGATTGGATCGGACGAGGACGTTGAGGCAATCGTGGCCGAAGGGTTTCAGTTCCCAGCCATATTGAAAACGGCTGACTTTGGTTACGATGGAAAGGGGCAGGTCTCGGTGGATTCTCCGAATGAGCTCATGGCCGCGTGGAAAACGTTTGCGGGCGCTCGGGCAGTGCTGGAAGAAAAAATACACTTTTTGGCCGAGTACTCGATGATCATCGTCCGCTCCCCCTCGGGTGATTTGGTTACCTATCCGTTGTGCCGGAATATTCACCGGAACCACATCCTGGACCTGACCTATTCTCCTGCCGTGCCTCAGGTGGGTTCGGTTGATCAAGCGGATCAGATTTGCCGTGAGGTCGCTGAAAAGCTGGAGTTGGAGGGAGTCTTGGTGATTGAGCTGTTTCTGACGGAGGGTGGTGATTGGATTATCAACGAGATGGCGCCGAGACCGCACAATTCGGGGCATTTCAGTATTGATGGATCTGATACTTCTCAATTTGAAAATCACATTCGATCGGTATGCAACCAGCCACTAGGCAGTACCGGGGGATTTGGCGTATCGGCGATGATCAATCTTTTGGGCGACGAATTGCAGGAGAACGGTCCTGCGCTCGCCGAAAGGGTTCTCGGCACCCCCGGTGCCCACCTGCATCTCTATGACAAGGGAGAGGCGAAATCGGGACGAAAGATGGGCCACATCAATCTCGTCTGCCAGGACTCTGATCTGTTGCAGGAGCGGGTGGTCTCGTTAAGGGACCAGTTGGGGCTGCCACCTATACCTTACTGTTCGCATTGAATTACTTGCGTTCCTGATACTCCCTGAAAGACTTATCCTGTGGAAACAGGAGAGATTAGAGAGACAAGAGAAACAGGTGTAGTCGTCATCGGAGGTGGAGTTTCGGGGCTTGCTGCAGCATGGTCTGCGAGTAACTCGGGGACGGATACCGTCCTGCTCGAACGCTCCGAGCGGTTTGGCGGCAGTGTCGTGACCCACAAGTTGGGTGACTACCGAATCGAAGGAGGTCCGCACAGCCTGTTGGTCAACGAACCGGAGCTGGAGGAATTTTTGAGAGATTCGGGACTCTGGGAGAGATCCGTCGAATCCAGTGATGCTGCTCAAAAACGGTTCGTAGTGCGTGACGGTGCTCCCGAGGCCCTGCCAGATTCTCTCTTTCGCTTCATCAGTGGATCATTTCTCTCGGTCCCCGGCAAAATGCGAATGTTGCTCGAACCGTTTCTACACGGGACAGCGCCCGCAGGCGAAGAAGCCATTGGACCCTGGGTCGAACGACATTTCGGGAGGGAAGTGCGCGAAGGATTGGCCGATCCGTTCATTTCCGGAATTTATGCGGGGGACCCCGACAAGATCAGCATGCAAGCGGCCTTCCCCAAGCTCGCCGAGATCGCTGCTCTCCATCCCTCGCTCCTTCGATCGTTTCTGAAGAAGAAAAAGCTCATCAAGGAATCCGGAGTCGAGCGGTATGCACGCAAGATGATATCCTTTCCCGAAGGACTGGGAGAGATCGTGGGGCACTTGGTACGGAAAGGAAAATTTGATTCATTGGCCGGTGTGCGTCTCCAATCGATCGATCGGGACAGTGCTCAATGGCGCGTCCGCTATCGGATGGGATCCGACCCCAAATTGCACACCCTGCGGGCCCCATCTTTGCTCGTAGCGGTTCCGCCCCAGATCCTCCCGGAGTTAACCTTCCCGGCCGGGATCAAGGAGAGCCTTGCTGTATTTTCAGAAGTCGAATCTCCACCGGTCACGACTTTCTCGATCGCCTTCAAGCGAAAGGACGTGAGCCACCCGCTGGACGGATTTGGGATGTTGGCGCCCAGTCGGGAGAAGCGCGAGGTCCTCGGTATTCTGTTTGATAGTTCACTCTTTGCGGGAAGGGCCCCGGAAGATGAAGTGCTACTTTCTGCATTTCTCGGTGGTGCGCGTTTCCCCGAGAAAGCTCGTTTAGACACCGAAACGGCCTTGCGAATTGTCTGCAAAGAATGCCGGGAGCTACTGGGGGTAAAGGGTGATCCGACCTTCTGGAAATCGACCTTTTGGCCGCGAGCCATTCCCCAGTACAATCGGGGCTATCCGCAGATCGTGAGTATGCTCGACGACATTGAGAAAAAGAATCCCTCACTGGCCTTCGCTGGAAATGCTCGCGATGGTGTGGCTTTGGGTTCTTGCATCCTGTCGGGAGTTCGAAGGATGAAAGGTCTACTTTCGCAGGAAGGGATTTCCCGCTAGAGCAGTTCGGCGATCTTCTCAGCGATCGCGGTCCCGAGAATGCGATTGGACTCGGCCGAGAGATGAACCCCATCGGGCCCGTCAGACTCGATTAACGTAGCGGCGTCGATCCAAGGAAATTCAAGAGTGGCGGCTGAAAGAGCCAGCTCGTTGGGAATCGCAGCGAATACCTCATTGCGATCCCGGAAGAGGACGTTCATCAGGCCCTGCGTCTTCGGAAGGGGCGGAGGAGAGACGATCAAGCATTGCGGCGGTTGTTCAAAAGTAGGGCCGCACCGGCTTGTGATCACCATCTGCTGGAGAGAGCAGAGTCCCATTGCGACCTCACGGGCGGTGGTGGGGCGCTGTACCTGCAGGTCATTGGCACCCATTTGTATCACCACCAGATCGAGTGGTGCGTGGCTCTCGAGGAGCATCGGCAAGACCTTGCGGCCGTTTCGGTGATCGCTGAAAGGGTCGTCGTAAACGGTCGTGCGACCGGGTAGGCCTTCTTCGATGATTCTGTACCCATCGCCGAGATGCTGCTGGGCAACTCCGGTCCATCGATCGTTCCAGGGATGGCGTCCGCCAGTTGCCGCGTTTACTCCCCAAGTGAGAGAGTCCCCGAAACAAAGAATATTTTTCATCATAGCGGGACCTTTACGATCTATTGGAGACGTTGGCGCACCGCCTCGTAGAGGCAGACCCCAGTGGAGACAGAGACATTGAGGCAATCGACGGAGCCCATCATCGGGATGCTTACCTGATGGTCAGCATTGTCGGCGGTTTTCTTGCGAACCCCCCAGCCCTCGCTCCCGAGAATCAAACCCAGAGGTCCGGTGAGATCGACATCATAGAGGCTCTCACCTGCCTCGTCGGCGGTAGCGACCAAGCGTATTCCGGTGTCCTGCAATTTGCGGAGGGTTTGGCCTAGATTGCGGACCTGGATAAACGGGACATCCTCGGATCCTCCGCAAGAAATATCGCGGACGGTGTCTGTAATGCCACAAGCGCCCTTTTTCGGGGCGACGACTGCGGTGACCCCGGCACCCGAGCAAGTGCGCAGGCAGGCTCCGAGATTGTGTGGGTCCTGAACCCCCTCGAGGATCAATACGAGAGGATCCTCCGTTCTCTCGAGTAGAGAGAAGAGGTCGGTCTCGTCGACGAGGTGAACGATGGCCGCACCCCGATTGTAGCGAGGCGGCTTGCGAAGTTTCTTGATCGAATTTCTACCCATATTGGAAGTCGGTTAGGAGTGTTTGGCTGGAGGGCGCTGAAGGAGGAGGCGGAGTGCGCCATGGCGGAAGCCAAAAAGATAGGCAATGAGGACGGCTCCTCCGAGCATCAACACGATGGCGGCCCCAACCCGTAGGTCGAGCCAATAGGAGACAAAGACCGCGAGAACCGAGACCACAGCCCCGAGGATTCCTCCTCCCCAGACCAGTAATTGTGGGCTTCTGGCAAACTGAAGCATGGCGGCTGCTGGGGCGACGAGCATCGCGACAGAAAGGATGCAGCCGACAGCCTGGATGGAGACCACGAGGCCAAGGATCACCAGCCCAGTGAGGAGGTAGCCCAAGCTGCGCACCGGTACTCCTTGGCTTTGGGCAATTGTCGGCTCAAACAGGAAGAGCAGTAGGGGTCGGCCGAAGGAAATGAGGAGGACGAGAATGAGGGTAGATGCCCCGAGCGACATGACCAGATCTGCGTTCGACAGCGCGAGGATGTTTCCAAACAACCAGTGCTCGAGCTCCATCGGGGTCGGTACATGGTCGAGGATGAGCAGACCGCCCGCAAAAGCCGCCGTGTAGAGGACAGCCAAGGCCGAGTGACTGTCGATTCGGGAAGTGCGGGCAATGAATACCGCCACCAACCCGACGAGAAGGGCCGAGATGAGCGCCCCGAGAAAGGCCGTAACGGTGGTGAGCCCAGCGATCAAAATGGCTACGGCGATCCCGGGAAGGAGAGTGTGGGATAGGGAGCCGACCATGAGTGCCGAGCGGCGCATGACTACAAAACCGCTGAGAAACCCATTGGTGAAGCCCACGACTGCAGCGGTCCACACTGCTCGTTGAATGAACTCGAAGGAAAGAGGCTGTGAGAAAAACTCCAAAGGAAGGGGTTAGCTCGCGAGGTCGTCGAGTGGATAGGTCCAGATCTCGGAAAGAGTCGGGTGGTACCAAGGAGCATCCAATAGCTGGTCGACCGTAGCGCCGATCCCCACCGCGACAGCCATGGCATGGATCAATTCGCCCGCGTCCTTACCCACGCATTCAGCCCGAAGGACCTTCTGGTCTTTCGCGTTCGAAAAAATCCGGACATATCCCCGGCGCGCCTCCATGAGAATGGAGCGGCCATGGTCGGAGAAGGGAAACTCAGCGGACTTCAGGTCATCCCCAAAACGCTCTTTGAGTTCCTGCTCTGACGGTCCAACCGAAGCGATCTGTGGGTCGGTAAATACGACCGATAGCAGCTTATCGTAGTCGACGGGGCGGGCCTTTAGACCGAGAGCGTGGCGCGCAGCGGTTTCTCCTTGAAGTATAGCGATATGGACGAGCTCATGGGGCCCGGCGCAATCCCCGGCGGCATAAATACCCTCTTGGGTCGTCATTTGAAATTCGTCGGTTTGGATATGGCCGCTCTTCTTTCGTTCGATACCCAACTCGTCCAAGCCTATGGAATCGGTCAATGGCCTTCGGCCCAGGGCATTGAAGACGTGTTGCGCCTGGCGAACAACCGAGCGATTGCCGTGGAGAAACTGGATGGAAACGCCGTTTTCATTCGGTTCGATCACTTCAATCTCGGTATTGGTGAAGAGCTCAATTCCCTCATCGACCAAAGCTTCCTCGAGAACGGCGGCCATGTCCGGCCCCTGATCGGAAAGGATGTTCTGACTGCGTTGAACCTGAATCACTCTCGTGCCGATTCGCACGAGGAATTGCGCGAGCTCGCAGGCGACAATGCCACCACCGAGAACGATGACTGACTCAGGAACCGAGTCGAGCTCGAGGATATCGTCACTTGTGAGGAACGGGACATCGGACAGGCCCGGCACTGGCGGCACGGATACCTTTGATCCGGTCGAAATTAGGATCCGATCGGCCGACAACACTTTCCCGTCGTCCAGCCGGACGGTTTTATCGGGGCCCAATGTCCCCTTTTGTCGAAAGAGATGAAACCGGTCTGATTCGATCTGGGAGCGCCGATAACTGGCAAACTCGCCAATGATCTCCTTTTTCCGTTGATGGAGGGCAGCCATATCGACTTGAGGGCGGGAAATATTGAGCCCGAATTTGCGTCCCTCCTTCGCCAGGTGGAGTACATCGGCAGCGTAGAGGAGCGTCTTCGAGGGCATGCACCCGCGGAGAATGCAAAGACCACCGAGTTCCTCGCTGCCATCAACAATGGCAACCCTGTCGACGTGATTCCGCGCGAGTGAGGCTGCATTATAGCCTGCACTCCCACCACCGAGGACGAGAAAATCAAAATGCTCTTCGCTCATAGATATCGGGTCAGAATTGAGAGATTTGCCGGGTATGGCAAGCCGTCCCTCAATCAGGACGCACTCGTTCCCGGGACGCAGATCGAGGCAGCGATCTCTTGAGCGAGACCCTCACTGCAGAGATCAGCGACAATGGCCAGGCCGAAGGCGACGGCGGTTCCCGCGCCTCGTGAAGTGATCAGATTCCCGTCTTGGACCACAGCATCGGGCAAGAGGTCGGGTAGTTCTTCGGCGATAGAGAAATGGCCAGTATAGCGCTTGCCGCCGAGGATCGCTGCCTCGTTCAGGACCGTCGGAGCGGCGCAGATCGCCGCGACCAGCAGTTCTTTCTCGTAGAAATCCCGCACGGTCTTGAGAACCATCGGGTTCTTGCGCAGTACCTTGGCAGCCGGCCCACCTGGGACGATGAGTGCGTCAAACGCTTCATTGCGACAATCTGCGAGCAACGCATCGGCCGTGACGCGGATCCCGGTCTTTCCGGTCACTTCCAATTCATCACCGACTGCAGCCATCGTCACCTCTACCTCCGCGCGGCGGAGAAGATCAATTGGGCTGATCGTTTCGATTTCTTCAAAACCATTTTCGAGGAGAATCAGTACTTTCTTTGGCATGAGAACAGGATGCCGAAAGATCCGCCGGGTTTCAACCTATACCGAATTTCTTTCGAGTGAGGGAAGGGGTGCGGGGGGGTTGAATTGTGGATGGAAATACAATCGAAGTTGATCGAAGCTTCGCTTGGCGAGTTGTTCCAATCTTCAGACGGTGAGCCCTGTCGGCTTCTCTATATCTTTCGTTCGTCCTCTGCGATGGAAGCAAACGGATTCACCACTTCGATCCCTTCGTAGCTTTGTCCGACGTTGAGATCTTCTGAGTAGACCCGCTGGCAACCTGCACCTTCAGCCGATGCCAGAATCAAGCTATCCCAGTGGCTGAGGGTAAACTTTTGTTGATAGTAGCGTGCTCGCAAAAAGGTCTGAGTCGAGAGGGCATGGACGGGGAAGCGCAGCCAGCATTCGATCCAGCGGAGCTCCTCCTCGAAATTAAGATTTAGCTTCTTCGGGTGTCGTGCATTGACTGTGAATTCGTTGAGCACTTGCACCGAGAGATTCAGGCCAGGCAATCGTAACAGCTCACGGGCAATCTGGGTCTTCTTTGGAATGGGGGCGCACTTATCCGCTGCGTAAATAAGAATGTTGGTATCAACGAAGGCGCTCATTGTAGATCTCGTCGCGGCTCAAAGGTTTTACAGGCTTCAATCCGTAGTCGGCTTGTTCCTCTGCCAGACGAAAGAGCGCCTGAAGGGCTTCGCTGCGCTGCCCGTCTCGATCCGAAGTGCCACCCTCCGAATTCAAGAAATCGCGGACCATCGCACTCACCGATGTCCCCGCCTCAGCCGCACGAATGCGCGCCCGCTGATAAGTAGCATCATCCACCTTCAACGTGATATTTTTCATATCAGCACAATAACTGTGCAACTGCGCTCTGTCAATTTCAGCGCGCGAAGCCAATCGAATACGCAGGGGACGGGATATCGGTGTATGAGAGTCGATGGGTGTCCTCGATTCTTTTTCCTCGATTTTCTTCCCGGTTCTCTGTTTGGGAACGCTTCGAGCAAATCGCCCTCACAGAGATCCCGGAGGGATCAAAGCCAATAGCCGGTGGTTGAGCGCAGCGACACCACCGGATGATCGATATTCAAAAAACCATGCACCCTGAAGGGGTGCCAGCGATTCTCGATGCCAATGTAATCGACGAGGAGGCCCTTCTTCTCATACTCAAACTTCCGGATCACCCGGGAGATCGTCTGGCCGAAGGCCTTGACGATGGCTTTCTCATTCAACCCACGGATCCAGCTCGGCACTTCGGCGAGCTTACCCGCCCGTTCCGCATGCCGGGTCGCAGGTTGTCCCGATTGGGCTTTCGCTGGCGAGCAACTCGTCATCCAGCTCCATGAGTCGATGGGTGTCCTCGATTCTCAGTTAATTTGGGAGGGAAGGGGCAAATCGCCCTCACAGAGATCCCGGAGGGATCAAAGCCAATAGCCGGTGGTTGAGCGAAGCGACACCACCGGATGATCGATATTCAAAAAAACATGCCCCCTGAAGGGGTGCCAGCGATTCTCGATGCCGATGTAATCGACGACGAGGCCCTGCTTCTCATACTCAAACTTCCGGATCACCCGGGAGATCGTCTGGTCAAAGGCCTCGACGAGGGCTTTCTCATTGAACTCACCAATCCAGCTCCGGCGAATTCGTCGATTTCCCCGCTTCCTGTTGTTCACGGCGTTGACCGCCTATCAATTTCTGGCAGTCTTGGGGGTGATGGGAGAATTCCGTTTGCAATCTGATTACAAACCCATGGGGGACCAACCGGCGGCGATTGAGAAGCTGGAGGCGTCGATTCGTGAGGGGAACCGTTATCAAACGTTGGTAGGGGTGACGGGATCGGGGAAGACCTTTACGATGGCCAACCTGATTGCCAACCTCGACCGCCCAGCTCTGGTCATTTCTCACAACAAGACCTTGGCGGCACAGTTGTTTTCGGAGTTTAAGGCCTTTTTTCCTGACAACGCGGTGGAGTACTTTGTCAGCTATTACGACTACTATCAACCGGAGGCCTACGTCCCACAGACGGATACCTACATTGAGAAAGACTCTTCGATTAATGACGAGATCGACCGTTTGAGAATCTCGGCGACGAGCGCCCTTGTGAGCCGGCGGGATGTCGTGGTCGTGGCCAGTGTTTCCTGCATCTACGGGCTTGGGAGTCCGGAGGATTTTCGGGAGATGATGATCTTGATTCGGCCCGGCGAGGAGTTGGTTCGCGACAGCTTTCTGGCTCGCTTGGTCGAGAATTTGTACGAGCGCAATGACATCGAACTGAGCCGGGGTAAATTCCGTGTGAGAGGTGACGTGGTCGACGTGTTTCCCGCCTATTTGGAGACTGCGATCCGGGTCGAATTCTGGGGTGATGAGGTCGAATCTGTCCGCGCGCTGGATCCACTGACCGGTGAAGTCGGGGAGGCCTTTGATCACTTTTCCCTCTATCCGGCGAATCAGTACATCACGCCCAAGGACAAGATCAAGAGCGCCTCGAAGGCGATTCGAGCGGAGCTTGACGAGCAGGTAAGTTTCTTTGAGAAGGACCAGCGGCTCCTCGAGGCGCAGCGAATCAAAATGCGTACCGAGTATGATTTGGAGATGCTGGAGGAGATCGGATTTTGCAGTGGGATCGAGAACTATTCCCGCCATCTGAGCGGGAGGAAGCCCGGAGACCGTCCGTTTTGCCTCCTCGACTTCTTTCCGGATGACTTTCTCCTGATCATCGACGAGAGCCATGTCACCGTGCCGCAGATTGGGGCAATGTACCTGGGGGATCGCTCTCGCAAAAGTCGGCTGGTCGATTTCGGGTTTCGGCTGCCATCGGCGATGGATAATCGTCCGCTCCGTCCCGAGGAGTTCAAGGAAATTACCAAGCAAACGCTGTACGTCTCGGCGACTCCGGCCCCCTATGAAATCGAGGTCTCTCAAGTCGTCGCCGAACAGGTGATTCGACCGACTGGACTCGTCGATCCCGAGATGGAGATTCGTCCGATTAAAGGGCAGGTCGAGGACACGATGGCGGAGATCCGGAAAACGCGGGAGAATGGCGATCGCACCCTGGTGACGACGCTGACGAAGCGGATGTCTGAAGACATTGCCGAGTATCTGCGGGAGTCCGGGATCACGGTGGAGTACCTGCACTCCGATATCGATGCGATAGAGCGGGTGGAAATCTTGCGGCGTTTGCGATCGGGCGAGTTTGACGTCTTGGTCGGAGTAAACCTCTTGCGGGAAGGCTTGGACCTGCCTGAAGTGGCCTTGGTGGTGATTCTCGATGCGGATAAAGAAGGGTTTTTGAGAAGTGAAACCAGCCTGATTCAAACTGCTGGCCGAGCAGCGCGTCATGAAAAAGGGCGGGTCATTCTTTATGCGGACCGGATCACGGGGTCCATGCAGCGGGCCTTGGATGTCACCCAATACCGCAGGGAGAAGCAGTTGATCTACAACGAGGAGAACGGGATCACTCCGCGCGGGGTTCGGCGGAAAGACCAGTCGAGTCTCCACAAACCCAAGGAAGCGATCGCACCGCTGGCAGTTGCCGAGGCAGTGGGCGATGAGGATGTGAATGCCGTCATCGCAGAGTTGGAAGAAGAGATGCAACAGGCATCGCTCCATTTGGAGTTTGAACGAGCGGCAATCGTACGGGATCAAATTCAGGCTTTGAAAAATGGTGAGGCAACTTTGCCTCGGGGTGGAGGGCTGGCTCAGAAAAGAAAGGCCAAGCCACGCGGGGGCAAATATCGACAGAAGGGACGGAGATGAAAAATCGGTGGCTGATTGCGGCTTCGACAATGGGAGTGCACGCCTCGATCGGGAGTGTGTACGCGTACAGTGTCTTTAAAAAACCACTACTGGCCGAGAATGGTTGGCAACCGTCGCAGACGACGTGGGCGTTTAGTCTAGCCATTCTTGTACTCGGACTCTCGGCAGCCTTCCTGGGGCCGTGGGTCGAGCGGAAGGGGCCGCGCTTGAGCGGGCAGATTGCGGCCGTGTGCTATGCCAGTGGACTTGCGCTGTCCGGTCTCGCAGTGGAGTTGGGGGCGCTCTGGATGTTTTACTTGGGCTACGGTGTGATTGCTGGCGTCGGGCTGGGGCTCGGCTATATTTGTCCCGTCGCCACGTTGGTCAAGTGGTTCCCTGATCGTCGTGGACTGGCGACCGGCCTAGCGGTGATGGGGTTTGGTTTTGGCGCTTTGTTTGCGAGTAAGGTTTTTGTCTTTTTGATCAATCAATGGGGGATTCCCTGGACCTTCGGTTTTGCGGCGATCGTCTATTTTCTGATCATGATGACCTCGGCGAGTTACCTTGCGCCGCCACCCGAGGACTGGTCACCGGTCGGTGCCGATGGTGCGGCGGACTCCAAGCGAGTGGTGCGGAAGGATCCCGTGCAACTGACTGTCAAGGAAGCACTGCGCACCCGGCGGTTCTACTTCCTGTGGTTTATGCTCTTTATCAACGTGACCTGCGGGATCGCGGTGATCTCATCGGCCTCTCCAATGTCACAGCAGATCGCCAATCTGACCCCGCAGGCAGCGGCGACGATGGTTGGTCTGATGGGCTTGTTCAACGGCTTGGGCCGGATCGGTTGGTCGTCGCTTTCCGACTACCTCGGACGCCCGGGAACCTTTGGTTTATTTTGCTTCCTGCAGTTGGGAATCTTTTGGGCCCTTCCGAGCCTGTCGAATCCATTGGCTTTTCAGGTCGCGGTGTGCGTGGTGATCTCGTGCTATGGTGGAGCGTTTGCCCTGATGCCCGCATTCATTGGCGACGTGTTTGGAGTCAAGCAACTCTCGGCGATTCTCGGCTATTTGCTGACCTCCTGGGCGGCAGCGGGTATTGTCGGCCCACTGCTGAGCGCCTACGTGTACGAACGAACTCAGAGCTACTCCATGAGTCTCTACATCTTTGGATCGGCGTTTGTAGTGGGCGGCATTCTTGCGTGGGTGATGAACCGGGAATCGAAGCGCCTGCAGCTTGTGGCTGCGGGTGAGATCGAGTGAATAAGCCGACAGAGGAGGGCGTGTAGGGTGACGAATGTGGTGAGATGGCAGGAGAGGTTCATTGTGGACAGCTCCAATGCAGCGAAGTTCCTGCTCGTGTTGTTCGCTCTTCCACTCCTGCTGCTTTTTCTACTTTCCAGTGTATCGTCGGACCCGAGTGACTACCGGAAGTCAAAAGCCGATGAGTACAATGAATCCATAGAACGGGAGCTACTGGAAAGTAATCGATACTACCGCGTTGAATCGATCCTCTGGGATCCGGAAGATACCTATGAATTTCCCATTCTGGGAGAGGTGGTTCTGGTCTCACCACGAGGGATTGTATACCCCGCTAAATTTAGTTTCAGCATTTCGGAATCCGGTGAGAACTTTCTCGAATTGTCCGAAACAGAGATTGTGGATATCTCCTATCTGTCTAAGGAAGAAGTGGCGGCGATCCTAAGGGATGAGAGAAGGAGATAGCGGCCTGCGGCCGCGGGGATTGAAGAGTGGACATCGGGAAGAACGTTACACTTTAAACGCTGCCCTCTGATCTCTGTCCTCTGCCCTCCGCCCTCCGCCCTCTGACATCTGTCCCGACGCAACCGATTTAAGGGAGATTGAGTGGATTTATACGTTTTTCTTTGCCTTGGGCATTCACCTCACTGAAGTTCGCCAACGATATTCATGGATATACCGACACTACGCCAAGCTGTTGAGGCTTCTCCTGACAATGTTCCCTTACTCCTTCTCTATGGAAAGGCTCTCGCCGATGCGTTTGAGCTTGATGAGGCAAAGGCCACATACGAACGCATTTTGAAATTGGATGCAGACAATGCCGTCGCCATTCGAGGAGTGGTAAACGTGCTGCAACAATTGGGAAAATACTCGGAAGCGATTATTCGGGTGGAGCATATCAAAGAGCGAAACCCGAACCTGGCACAGGTCTGGTTCTCGCTCGCCGAGTTATATTGCGTGGACGAGCAACTACAGCTGGCAAGGGACCACTATCAACGAGCCTGTGAGCTTGACCCGGCTCTACGAAGCGAGCGTCTGGAGCGACAGTTGGGACAATCGGCAACTGAGCAGAAGGACGCGAAAACGGAGGCAATACCGACCGACGTAGGTGGGGCCGCTGCCGGTGCGATGCGTGATCCCAACGAGTGGGACGACAAGCGCGGTAGTGAGGGTATGGATCCTCTCGAAGCCCTCAAAATCGAGTTTTTAGATAAACGCGAAAAGATACGCTTCTCGGAAGTCGGCGGCATGGAGTCGCTCAAGGAGACGATTCGGATGAAGATTCTCTATCCGATGCAGAATGCGGAGCTCTTCGCTGCCTATGGCAAAAAGGCGGGTGGAGGAGTTCTGCTCTATGGACCCCCGGGGTGCGGGAAGACCTTGATCAGTCGGGCAACAGCCGGCGAGATCGATGCCAATTTCATCTCCGTAGGGTTGCACCAGGTCTTGAATATGTGGCTCGGAGAGAGTGAGGCCAAGCTACACGCAATCTTCGAGTTGGCGCGAAAATATGCGCCTTCTGTCCTGTTCTTTGACGAAGTCGATGCTCTCGCGGCTGACCGGAAGGATTTGCGGACCTCTGCCGGGCGGACCTTGATCAATCAATTTCTCGCCGAGTTGGACGGAAATATTGCTGAGAATAAGGACGTGCTGGTGCTCGGGGCGACAAATGCACCGTGGCATTTGGACTCCGCCTTCCTGCGCCCGGGCCGATTTGATCAACTGATCTTTGCGCCCCCGCCGGATGAACCGGCCCGCCGTGATATTCTCGACATTCATCTCAAGAATAAGCCGACCGAGAAAATTGACCTGTCGAAAGCAGCCGGTGCGATGAAGAATTTCTCCGGTGCCGACATTAAGGCGGCTGTGGATACGGCGACGGAGACTGCTGTCGCCGAAGCGATGAAGAAAGGTAAGCTCGTGCCACTCTCGACCAAAGCGATCACCTCTGCGGCGAAGAAGACTAAGCCCTCGACGATGAAATGGTTTGATAGTGCGAAAAATTATGCGTTGTACGCCAATCAAAGTGGATTTTACGACGATGTACTCACCTACCTGGGAATAAAGAAATGAGTGTCGACGAAGACTATCACTCCCGGCTTTTGCGCGGGCGAATGTTACGCGATCACAGTCGATACGAGGATGCGCTGGAGTATTTTAACCAGGCGATCGGCGTGCGACCGGACTCCGTTGAGGCCTTTGTCGAAAAGGCGTTGTGTGAGGTCCAGTTGGGGAATACCCGCGAAGCGAAAGCAAGTATCGACCAAGCGATCTCGATCGATCCCGAGCACGGTATGGCTTATGCGGTCAAGGCGCTCGTTCTGCTCGAGTTAGACCGTCCGCGTGACGGTTGCGTGATGGCGAAGAAGGCGGTCTCTATTGACGCAGCGAATCCGACCTTTCACCGCATCTTGGGACAATCTTATTTCCGGATGGAGAAACTGGATCGGGCAGAGGCATCCCTGCGGGAAGCGCTCTCGATCGACCCCGATGACGAGACGGCAGCCAATCTATTGACGGCTCTGCTTCGACGGCAGAACCGCATGGATGAGAATCGCGACCATATGGATCGATTGCTGGAGAGTAATCCGGAGAACGCCTTTACTCATTTCAATGCCGGGTACAGCGCCCTGCAATCCACGGAGTATAAAAAAGCCGAGGAGCACTTTCGGGAGTCATTGCGATTGGATCCAAACTTTGACGAGGCGCGCAAAGGGCTCCTCCAGAGCTTTCGCGCACGATCGACATTTTATAGTCTATTTCTTCGGTACTGTTTCTTGATGCAGCGGCTCAGCGGCGGAGCTCGATGGGGGCTGATCATTGGTCTACTTCTCGCCGTGAGGGTGGGGCGGAGCTTATTGGAAAAGGTTCACCCCAGTCTCGCGATCGCGCTTGTAGCGGTCTACATGATCTTCGTCTTTTGGGGCTTCCTCGTCGGAGGGATCAGTAACCTGATTGTGCTGAGCGACCGAAACGCCCGGTATGCGTTGAAGAAGGTAGATGTACTCGAAGGGTTCATTGTCGGTGGCTTCTTCTTCAGCGGACTATTGTTTGCCGCCTGCGCCATGCTGTTTTCACTTCCGGTTTTTCTTCCCTTGGCCCTGGGCTTTTCCGCTTCGACCATACCCTTGAGCATGTGTTTCAACAACGACTCGAAGGCAGGTGTCTGGCTATTTGCCGCCCTAGGATCGGCGACAGTACTCGCAGGACTAGTAACCGGTGTAGGCAATAGTGTCGCCGTGGAACCAACGATCCTCAGCCCGCTCCTTTCTTTCCTTCTCTTCGGCTGCATGATCTCCACCTGGCTGAGTGGGGTAAAGGCTCTGCACCGTTGAGGCTTGAGGCGCGACTGAACGCGAGCTGAAGCATCGCGCTACGGGAGTGCAGCTTCACGTTGGCCGTGTACGTGCGTATCCACCATCTCGGCAGATAAACGGGCTGACGCCCGGGA
>DGMY01000018.1:16547-16692 GCA_002388665.1 Opitutia bacterium UBA4506
ACGCCACGGGAGTGGCTTCCCGTGGCGTGCAGCTTCAGCAAACGTTCGTATGGGCGGATATTTGAAGCGGTCTGCGGCCGCGGATGTGGGAGATAGCGGCCTTTGGCCGCGGATATTGGAGATAGCGGCCTTTGGCCGCGGATAT
>DGMY01000074.1 GCA_002388665.1 Opitutia bacterium UBA4506
GATTTCCGGGGGTGTCGCTCCGCTCAAGCCCCGGCTACTCGCTGTGATACCTTCGGCATCCCGAGAGGCAGAGCAAATCGAGGAGTAGCCCCTCTACTAGGGCAGAAGTCGGAGGTCGGAGGGCAGAGGTCGGAGGTCGGAAGGCAGAGGGCAGAGGTCGGAAGGCAGAGGGCAGAGGTCGGAGGTCAGAGATCGGAGGTCGGAGGTCAGAGGTCGGAGGGCAGTAGTCAGAGATCAGAGGTCAGAGATCAGAAGTCAGAGGGCGCTTTGGCGCGATCAGGACATGGGTAAGGCTAGTATTGGCGCGGAAGCATAAGTGGCCCTGCGGGGAAAAGGATCCACCGTACAGTCTTACCACTGCACAGCACCACCGTCTAGCCGTCTCACTGCCTCACAGGCCAACCGCCTAACGGCTCAACCGTATCGGCCAAGGGCTTGGTCGACACCTTTTCTTCGGGGTCTGGTTACGCGAAGCGGAAGTGGATGACATCGCCGTCTTGGACAATGTATTCCTTTCCTTCGAGTCGGTATCGGCCTGCATCGCGGGCGGCTTGGATGCTGCCGGCAGCGGTAAGGTCGTCATAGGAGACCACTTCGGCCTTGATGAAGCCTTTTTCAAAGTCGGTATGAATCACTCCAGCGCACTGGGGGGCTTTCATTCCAATCTTGTAGGTCCATGCGCGTACTTCCTGTGGCCCTGCAGTAAGATAGGAGGCGAGCCCGAGGAGGCGGTAAGTCTGTTGGATCAGCCCGCTCACGCCGGAATCAGAAACTCCGAGCTCCGCGAGGTAGTCTTTGGCTTCTTCCGGGGAGAAGTCGATCAACTCTGACTCGGTCTGGGCACTGATGACGCAGACTCCGGCGTCGCCGCGGGTTCGTGCGTGCTCTCGGACGGCCTTGACTGTCTCAAGTGAATCGGGGTCGGCTAGGTCGGTATCCGATACGTTGCAGGCGTACAGTACGGGAATTGCGGACAGCAGGTTCAATCGAGGGAGAATTTCGTCTTCTCCCTCTTCGAGCGGGAGGGTGAACGCGGCATTTCCCTCATTGAGGTGGGGGACGATTCGTTGCATGAGAGCGAGTTGCTTAACTGCATCTTTGTCGCCGCCGCGGGCCTTCTTCTGGACCTTGCTCTCTTGGTTGGACAAGCTTTGGAGGTCGGCGAGAATCAATTCGGTTTCGATGACCTCAATGTCCCGCACGGGATCAATTTCCCCCATATTGTGAACGACATCGGAATCCTCGAAGCACCGAACGACCTGGACGATTGCGTCGACCTCACGAATGTTGGCGAGAAATTGGTTGCCGAGACCCTCTCCCTTACTCGCTCCCGCGACGAGTCCTGCGATATCGACCATCTCAATGGCTGCGGGGATGACCTTTTGGCTCTCGACGAGTTTTGTCAGGGGGGCGAGGCGTTCGTCCGGAACGTTTACAACACCCACGTTTGGTTCGATGGTGCAAAACGGGTAGTTTTGCGCCTCCGCCTTGCGCGAGCGCGTCAGGGCGTTGAAGAGTGTGCTCTTTCCCACGTTCGGGAGACCTACGATTCCAGCTTGTAGCATGGAATTTTTTCATAGAGGTTCGGGGCGAGTGTCGAGCGATTCTTTTTGCGAAGGTCGATATTTTGTCGGAATCAATCGATGCCCGGTTTTCCATGGTGGCCAGTAGAGGCAGCCTTGAAAATTGAATTCACGGGGGAGGGGTGAGTCGGAACTGCCGAAATATTCATTGTATCGCTTCCTTGTATAATTAGGCGAACTGTGCGATCTCTTGTTTTCTCCTACTGAATTCGAGAACGAATAAGCCTTGACAGTTTTTCCTCTTTTCGACTTTGTCATCTGTTTTTCCAAGAAATGGCTCTTAAGATCAGACTTCAACGACACGGCAACCGTCACAACCCGTTTTATCGGGTGGTGGTTGCAGAAAATACCGCACGCCGTGATGGACGGTATGTAGAACTCCTCGGCACCTACGATCCGCAGAATAAGGACGAAGGCAAGCAGTGGAAGATCGATCTAGGACGGGTCGACTACTGGCAGGGGGTTGGCGCGAAGCCTACCGAGACTGTGCGTAGCTTGATTCGCCGTGCGCGAAAGGCAGCTCCGGCAGCTGAAGAAGCTCCTGTCGCTGAAGAAGCGCCCGCTTCTGAGAGCTAATTGATACGAGCTGCGCCGCGAAGAGATTCTCTTCGGGCGGAGTATTCGAATCGAGTCGCATCTTCCCGCTTTTCTCGTCACCCTTTTTGGTGATTGGTTATGAGTAGGGGAGGCCAGGGATACCGCGTAACCGCTGTTGGGTTAGTCCTGAATCTATTTCTGGGCGCATCCAAGTTGGTCGGCGGATTCGTATTCCAATCCAGCGCGCTGATAGCGGATGGATTGCACAGCCTTACGGACATCGTGTCCGATTTGGCTGTTTTTTTGGGTCTGGCTGTTGCCGAAATTCCGGAGGATGAGAACCATCCCTATGGGCATCATAAATTTGCCAGTTTTGCCCAACTGCTGATCGGAGCTTTGTTGCTCGTCTTGTGCCTGGGCCTGATCTGGGGCTCGGTAATGGAGTTTCAAAAGGAGGACTGGGCAGTCCCGGGGCACGGAGCGATTTGGGTCGCTCTGGTTTCATTGATCGTAAAAGAAGCGCTGTATTGGTGGACTCGTGCGGTGGCATTGCAGATGCGTTCGGATCTACTGATGGCGAACGCCTGGCATCACCGGACGGATAGTTTTTCATCCTTCGCGGTCTGCGTGGCCCTCGGCGCGGTGTGGATTGGTGGAGAGGCGTGGTCGTTTCTCGACCCCTTGCTCTCGCTCCTTCTGGGGGTTTGGTTGGTGCGGGAGTCCGGGAAGATCATCGGGCGCGCCGGGAACGATCTATTGGATGCCGCCCCCAAGCGGGAAATTGTTGAGGACTTGCGGGAGCACATCCTTCCCATCCCGGGAGCGCGGGCGTACCACGATTTCAGGGTAAGAAAAATCGGCGATTTCTACGAAATTGATCTTCATCTGCAGGTCGATTCTGCAATTACGGTGGAAGAGGGTCATTCCATCGCCAAAGAAGTGAAAGATGAAATCCTTCGCACGCACCCAGAGGTCTTGCGGGCCTTGGTCCATATCGAACCGGCAACTGTGGAGCACCTACAGGTCAAAGGTGTTTCGGATTCCGAGGAGCCGTTGTAGGAGGGGCAGATTCGCGATTATTGTTTCATCCATCGCGGTTTCTCGAAAATACCGATTGCGCCAGTCCTGCTCGCTGGTAGACATAGGGGAATGCTCGACATTCAAAAGCTGAGAGAAAACCCCGATTGGTTCCAAGAACGCCTCAAGCGTAAGAAATTTGCGACGAATCTGGATGAAGTTTTGGAGCTGGATGAAGCTCGCCGGAAAGCCGTGACCGAGGCGGAGTCCGCTCGCGCATCGCAGAACGGCGCGAATCAGGAGATGGCTTCCCTTCAAAAGGGCTCACCTGAGTTTATTGCAAAGATTGGGGAGATGAAAAAACTCTCGGCGATCACCAAGTCGCTGGAGGGAGCTGCGAAGGATGCGGATGAAGCATTCCGGGCCGCCTACATGAAGCTGCCGAATGTGCCTTCGGATGAGTCTCCGGATGGACGTGGAGATGCGGATAACGTCGAGATTCGCAGAAGCGGTCACGATCATGATTCATATACCACAGCCCGGGCTCATTTCGACCTTCCGGGGATCGATAAACTCCTCGATTTCGAGAGAGGTACTAAAGTAGCGGGCGCCGGTTTCCCTTTCTATCGGGGTGATTTAGCTCGGCTCGTTCGTGTTCTGATCGGTTCGTTTCTCGATCACAACGGCCAGCGGGGGTACTCAGAGATTGCGGCTCCATTGGTTGTGAATGCGGATAGTGCCCGTGCGACTGGCCAATTGCCCGACAAGGAAGGCCAGATGTATTCTTGTCGTGAGGAAGAGCTGTACTTGATTCCCACGGCCGAAGTCCCCGTCACGAACTTCTACCGAAACGAGATCATACCGGTAGCCGATCTCCCGCTTAAACATTCTGCCTACACTCCCTGTTTTCGCCGTGAAGCGGGCAGTTGGGGTGCCGATGTGCGGGGATTGAACCGCTTGCACCAGTTTGATAAAGTCGAGATCGTGCGGTGGGAACGTCCCGAGGACAGCGAGGCCGCCCATCTGGAGCTTCTCGGAGATGCCGAGGCGATCCTGCAGGCATTGGAGTTGCCTTATCGGGTGCTGGAAATTTGTACCGGTGATATGGGATTTCCGCATTCCCGCCAATTTGATTTGGAGGTTTGGGCCGCGGGGCAGAAGCGTTGGTTGGAGGTCTCCAGCTGCAGTAACTTTACAGATTTTCAAGCCCGCCGGGCGAATATTCGATTCCGCCGCGAAGAGGGAGCGAAGCCGGAGTTCGTTCACACTTTGAACGGATCCTCGCTCGCGATTCCAAGAGTGTTGGCCGCGTTGTTGGAAAACGGTTTTGATGGGGAGTCTTCGGTACGTTTGCCCGAATTTCTGGCTCGTCCATTTGGTGCCGATTCGTTGAAGCTCCCGGTCTGATCGGAGAGTTTCTGCCGGACGGCCCAGAGATCTCCCCGTGCGGAACTGCGCGGGGAGGGCATCGACCCACGTTAGTCCCTTCGAAGGGAGTCGTTGGAAAGATTCTCCAGCAGCTCCTGGATCGAGTGGGCTTTCGCAGTAACCCGATCTCGGTTGAAAACGGTCCAGTGAGCGGTCTTTTCGTCGGGTGATGTGCGGATCTCGACACGAAGATCGGTTCCATCCCGATGTGTCGGGCTCCAACCTTTTCGCTGCATTCCCCGCGCGGTCCACAGACGATGTGGCTCCGCTCCGATTAGTTGGATAGGGTTGCCGGCTAGTTGTGCAGGGGTGAAGCTCCCTGAAGAGATGTCAAAATTGAGATTGTGCGAGGAGAAGGTGGCCGAGACATCTCCTCGAAGTACTGCATCCTCCGGAGGGGCGTCTCGCCACTCCCCATGAGCATCGAGTAGCCAAAGGCGGTCCGCATGGCGGAGAGCGCTTTCGAGATCGTGAGTGGTCAATAGGATGGCGATCTGACGCTCGTGGGCGATGGAGGCGAGCTTCTCGAGAATCTGAATGCGTGACGGCAGATCGAGAAAGGCGGACGGCTCGTCCAGAAAAGCCAGTTGAGGTTCTTGTGCGAGTAGTCTGGCGAGTGATACTCGTTGTCGCTCACCGTCGCTGAGTTCCCGTACGGGTCGCTTGCGGAAAGCGTCGCTGCCGCTATCTGTAAATGCAGCGTCTATGGCTGCGTGGTCCTGATCAGAAAGACTTCCAGCCCAGTTTGAATGGGGATGGCGACCTAGAGTGACAAGCTCTTCGCTGGTCATTGCGCCCGGCGGAGCCTCTCGACTGGGGAGGACCGCGCGAACCCGGGCGAGCTCTCGCAGCGAGTAGTGGTTGATCGCCTTTGAATCGATCTCGATGGTTCCCTGCAACGGCGGGAGAAATCCGCATAGTGTTTTGAGAAGGGTGCTTTTGCCGGCTCCATTGGGTCCGAGGAGGCAGACCAATTCCCCCTTAGCGAGCGAAAGGTTGAGCGGACCGGCAAGCTTCCTCTCGGAACGGGTCCGAGGGCCGTAGCCAACTTCCAATCCTCGGGCGCTAAGGATCGGCTGGGGTCTTGGAGAGTTCATGAGAAGGATTGAGAGCTCCGGTTTTTAACTAGGACCCAAATGATGATGGGGGCCCCGATTAGTGCGGTCACAGCATTGACAGGAAGGGCGCTGGAGCTGCCGGGGAGTCGGGCGATCAGATCTGCCAGGAGGGCCAGAGAGGCACCGAGGGTCAGAGTGAGGGGAATCAATCTGCGGTGGGACTGCGTGCGTAGGAGGCCGCGGGAAAGGTGGGGGACGGCGACTCCAAGAAACCCGATTGGTCCGCAGAAGGCGGTTACGGCGCCAGCGAGAACGGCGGCGGAGGTCAGGATGCCGATCCGCGCTCGATGGGTATTCTCCCCGAGCGCTTTTGCTTGGTCATCACCGAGGAGGAGGGCGTCCATTGATTTGAATTGAACTGCCCCCAAGGCTGCCGCGACGGCGGTTGCCGGAAGAAATATCCAAAACTGGTTCCATCCAACTTTTCCGAACTGACCAAAGCTCCAGGAAATAAACGCCTGGAGTCGGTCGGGCATGGCAAAGTAAATGAGAATACTGACTGCAGCGTTGATCAGGTAGGCGAGCATGAGTCCGACGATCAGCAGCGTCATGACACTCAGCCTGGATGTGAGGGAAAGGATGAGGGCGAGGACGACACCCGCCCCGAGGGATGCGGCGAGGACAACCGAGTAGGAACCTCCGCTGGCAAAGGTTCCGAGGAGGCCGTGTCCGGCGGGAGCTGCCAGAAGCATGACCAGGGCTACGCCAAGGCTAGCTCCCGAGTTGACCCCGAGGATGTAGGGGTCGGCCAGGGGGTTCCGGAAGACGGTCTGCATTTGGAGGCCCGCCATCGCCAGCGCAGCGCCGGCGATGGCAGCGGTCAGGGCCCGGGGGAGGCGAAAGTTTGCTAGAATGAGCTGCGTGGATTCGTCGGCGATGGGCTGACCGCTGAGAAAGTAGAACACGTCTTTGACCGAAATGGGGACTGATCCAAGGGCTAGCGAAGCGAAAAACAACGCAACCAACAGTAAAAGAGAACCCCAGCGAATCATAGTAAGCTAGGGAATGTAGCGAAAGAGAGGTTCTGCCTGCAAATCCCAAAAAGAAGGACCTCTAGGAATTGGAGGATCGGGCGGAAAGGAGATCCTTGAGGGTCTGGGATAGATTCGAGGAGGAGAAAGGCTTTGTGACGAAGGCATCGACCTTGGCCATTTCGCACTGTTCGCGCACCTCACCCAGTGCGTAGGCTGTGATCGCAGCGACGGGAGCATTGGGTGGCGTCACCGGTGAGTATTTCCCCGCGCGAATCTCGTTGATCAGATCGATTCCGCTTTCCTCGCCGAGGTGAATGTCCATCAGGATCACATCGGACCGGTTTTTCTGAAGGCAATGGCTCGCGGATTCCTTATTGTTGGCGATCTTGACGGATCGAGCACCTGCCCGGATGAGAAACTTTTGCAGAACTTCTGCATTGTTGGGGTCGTCCTCAATGATCAGAAAATGTGCGGGGAGATTGGGCTGGGCTTGATGGGAACCCAGTCGATTTGTGGGAGTTTCGGAAAGAGTCAGTTTGGATTTACAGATCCTGGGAAAGAGGCTGAGGGTGAAACGGCTGCCTTTTCCTACCGTACTCTCTACCGAAAGGTTTCCGTTCATCAAATCGGCGAGACGCTTCGAGATGGCAAGACCGAGACCCGAGCCTTCGAACCTTCGTTTCAGGCCGTGATCCGCTTGCTCGAAGGGTTGGAAGATGGAATCGATCTTTTCCTTCGGGATGCCGACACCGGTATCTTCGACTGACACTTCGAGGTGATATTGTTCAGGCCCATTGGGGAAGAGTCGGGCTTGAATCCGGATCTCGCCGGAGAGAGTGAATTTTAGAGCATTCTCGACAAGATTTGAAATGATCTGCCGTATGCGGTCCGGGTCGCCGCAGAGTATGGTGTCTACCTCGGGGCCCATCTGGAGGACGAGGGAAATATTGTTTTGGGTAAGGCGGGTCCGGAAGTTGTCGCAGATACTGTCGAGCTCGATCGCCATGTTGAACTCTTCTTCGGCGATCTGGACTCGACCTCCTTGGATGCGGGTGAAGTCGAGGATGTTTTCGATCAGGAACAAGAGCCGTTCGCTGTTCTCAATGATACGTTGTACACAGTGGGCCCGTTCTTCCGGTGGAGAGTCATCATCCAGTAGTTGAGAAAACCCTACGATGGCGTTGATAGGAGTTCGAATCTCATGACTCATTACCGCGAGGAAATCGCTTTTGGCCTTGGCGAGCTCTTCTGATTCCCGGGTTTTGTGGCGCAGTTTCTGATTCGTTTCCTCAAGGGCCGACATCTGGTGCCGGACTTTGTCAAAACTCTCATTCAAGGCCTTGGCCATGAATTGAAACGATTTGAAAAGACGTCCAATCTCATCTTCCCGTGAGAGGTCCCGTTCCTCAATCTCCGGGCGGTCGCCGGGGTTGTAGGAAATCATTTCATTGGACAAACGGCCGATCGGTTGGATCAGCCGATAAACGAGAATGGCGAGGATGCAGAGGGTGAGACCAAACACTGCAATTACAGAGAGAGAAATTGTTCCGATTACCAGATAGAGCGGGCTGAAGACGGTATCGAGAGGGATGAGTTGGACAAGAGTGGCGTTGATGCCGGTGGCAAGGTGCGGGTCCAGGCGCGAGTGAATGACGAGGTACTCAAGACCGTTCGGTTCGATTGTGTGGCCCTCCCGGGATCGGCTCAAGTTCTGGAGTTGGTGCGGCTTGAGAACGTCGCTGACGAGTGGCAATTTGGTGCCATTCGTTCCGTTGTCACCGCTGAAAAGCAGTTCGCCCTGATCATCGATTACGAAAAAGCGCCCGTGATCGCTATGTGGTGCCAAGTTGGCCAGGAGCGTTGCGAGGGGTAAGTCCAGCGAGAGAAGTCCGCAGATGATCTCGTTCTCATCGAGAATCGGAGTAGTGAATCGAAGGGTCGACCGAACGTTGGTGCCGGGCAGGGAGATCGCCTCGATGGACAGCGGTACTTTGGCCATCGAGTTGAGTGGGTCCACGCTGTCTTCATGAATCTGAGACGATAACTCCTGATCGGGGCCGGAAAGCGAGGTCTCACGGACAATGGATAGAGCGGTTTGGAAATCCGGTCCGATCAAAGACGCCGAGACAAATTGTGGATCCTGGTCGAGGAAGCTCTGAAGCCGACGTTCGGCCAGCCTTGTCTTGTCTTCGGAGTCGCCACTCGAAAAAAACTCCAGCAATTCTTTGCGGTGTGAGAGTACAATCGTTCTCAAAGCCGCCTGCTGCATCTGTGAGGAGAGGTAGTAGGACTCTACGTGAACAGTCTGCTGGTGGTAGGCGATCGCGCGGTCCAGCAGTTCTTTGCGAACGATGGATCTGGTCTGAAGAACTAGAAATACCGCGGCGACAAAAATGACCGCGAAGAACCCCGCGAGGAGTCGCAGGACTATTTTGCTGGGCAGTCTCATTACTCGGATGAATTGGGGAGGATGAGCTGTTCGTCGACCTCGGATTGTGCGAGGGAGAGCCCTTCCTCCGTGCTGAGTCTTCCCAGGAGAATGTCATGGAACCGTATCCCCAGTATATCGGCCAAAGTGCTCCATCTTTCCAGTTTGGGCCTGGCGTCCTTGGAGATAAGATTCTCCTCAAAGATCATCTCGCTGGTCGTCAAGTAGTCTGACTCGACCTGACTCGATTCAGGACGAATCTGGTAGGGATTCACGAGGCCGGATTCCAAAAAGTAATCGTAAGTCCTCTGTTCGAAAAGGCGTCGGAGGAGTTCCAGCGAACGATCCCTTTGGCTCGGGCTCAAATTGGATGGGATCCCGAGGTTCCATTGTCCGAAGGGGGCGAGTCGTAGGGTGTCGTCGACTCCGGGAGGCACCGAGTATCCCACCTTTCCTTTTACCTGAGAGACAGGGTCGTATTCCAGCGCCATCGAGCGGGCTCCCCAGCCGTACGTGAAGGCGGCCTGGCCACTTTGGAAGCGTTGGATCCGCTGGTCCCATGCCATATTCAAAATGTCGGGAGGAGACACCTTGACGAGCTCCTTTAGATAGTTGGCTACTTGGACTCCGGTTTCGGTATCGATATGAACCTTACCGTCCGCTCCGACGATTGGTTGGCCGAACGCTGCGTAAAGGTGACTGATGGTTTGGCCGAGGGCTTGTCCGCGCAATCCGTTCCAGCAAATTCCGTAGCGCTCATTTGCGGGATCGTGAAATGCCCTGGCCTGAGAGAGTAGCTCGTCGAAGTTCTTCGGAGGAGCCCAGCCCTTCTCAGTGAGCCAATCTTCCCGATAGAGGAGGAGCTCAAAGTGGGGTTGGATCGGAAGACCGTAGAGGACACCATCCCAGCGCGCGATTGATAGAGACGCCGGGTAGAAGGTCTCGAGGTTGACGCCGATTCGATCCAGGTCCTCCTGAGTGATCGGCGACAGGGCTTGTTCCTGGGCCAATCGGGGAAGCCAAATGCTATCGAATGAAACCAGGTTGTAGAATGAGTGATGGTCGCGTGAGTTATTGAGGATAATGCGGCGTGTGTCCGAATAACGCTCAATGTCGAAGTTAACCGGGGTGTTCAGCTCCTTTCGCAGTGTAGGTTGCATGCGCTCCAGTACGAATGCGAAGGGATCGCCGACTAGTAAAAGTTCGGCGGGTTGATCGCGTTCCGGCTCTGCGGGGGGAGAGGGTTTGCAGGCGGCAAGGATTCCTCCGGCAAGGAGAAGAAGGAGAGGGCCTACATGCCAAACTCTGGTACACTTCGTCATCTGCGAGCTACTCAGGCATATCGAAGATTTTCGCGCAGACCGGAGCGATTTAGTGGCTCAGGAGAGCGGCAATCGCTTTGCGAAAGGTGGAGCGTTTCGCAGGTTTGGCGAGCGTGCGGCAAAATCCATTCTCGTCCGAGGAGGGATACTCCAAAGATTGGGGAACCACACAGGTCATGAACAGGACAGGGGTCCGCCGGAATTGGGCGATCTTTCGAATCTCGGAAAACACTTCCCAGCCGTCGAGGTCGGGTAGCATGATATCGAGAATGAATAGGTCGAAATCCTCTTCTTTCAAAAGTTCTAAAGCTGCTTTTCCGTGAGTCTCCCAGTGGAGTACTGCCGTTGAGCCGCGAAAATACCGTTCCACCAGATATTTCTGGTCAGCATTGTCCTCTACGAGGAGGACTCTCAGGCCTTCGGTGAGGTGTGTGAAGGCGGTGTCGAGGTTGGGTGCCTCTTCTAGGGGGGTCATAGTTCCGACACTAGGCCAGAAACCACCCTCGCACAAGTCAATTTACGGTGATTCTGCTCCTGTAGTGGTGTCGGGGGAGATCTCGTTGAGGAGTTCGAAAAACGGGCTTCCCGAGCCAATCAGGATCCGACTGTTCGGCCCCAATCCCTTTTGATAGGCTTGGAGAGTACGAAGGAATCGGTAGAAATCGGGGTCCTGATTGTAGGCTTCGGCATAGATGCGGATCGCTTTTGCCTCGGCCTGCCCGCGAACGATCTGGGCCCGCTGCTCGGCCTCACTGCTGATTCGCGCGAGTTCGCGTTCCATTTCACCCAATCGCTGTTCGGCGCGCTTTTTACCCTGAGAACGGAAACCGGCCGAGATCTTTTGGAGCTCAGCGTTCATTTGCGCGTAGACGTTGGATTCGATTTCCTGGGTGTAATTCAGTTGCTTGATCAGGATATCCTCGAGCTCGATGCCGAGCCCGATCTGGGCGAGGCGTTTCCGGGCTTCTTGCAAAATTCCTTGGAGGACGATCGGGCGTCCCGCTAAATAGTTCCCGTTGGCGGACTGCCGCAGTTCGGGTAGATCGCTGCCGAGGGTGGCGACTTCCTTAACGGTGATCTCCTCTAGTTGGTCCGGATCGAGATCGATAGACAGTTCTTCCGTATCCAGGTTCAGGATCCGGTTGCTGCTGCGAATGACCTCATAGAGATCGTATTTGGCAATTTCATCTTTGACCGCCCCTGCGATGACCCCGTTGAGCCGGGTGTCGGCCTGGTTGATCGAGCGGATGGCTTCGAGGAATTGCTTGGCATCGCTGATCCGCCACCGTGCGGTCACATCGATGTTTACGGTCTTACGGTCGCGGGTGATGGTGGTGGTTTGGCGTCCGTCCCATCGTTGCAATCGGGAATCAAAGCGCTGTACCTGTTGCCAGGGGAGTTTGACGTGCAGTCCGGCTTCGGTGACCGGGTCTCCGACGACTTCTCCAAATTGAGTGATGACGGCCTGCTCCCACTCACTGATCGTGTAGAGGCTGGTCCAGGCAGTTGCGGCGGCAATAATGGCGACCATGGCCCCGATAATCCAGAGAGTGGCCGGGTTTCGTTTTTGTTCAGCACACATTATTTCAGTCCTCCGTCGTTGAGGTTGAGGAGGGGGAGGACCCCTTTAAGTTCTTCGTCCACGATCCATACTTCTCCGACTTCAGGCAGCCGGGTTTCCATCGTTTCCAAGTAGAGTCGTTGCCGGGTGACCTCGGGAGCCTCTTCGTAGGCTCTCAGCATTTCGAGAAAACGTCCGGCGTCTCCTTCAGATCGGTTGACCCGGCTCTCGAGAAAACCCTCCGCTTCGAGGACGATCCGCTCGGCCTGACCCGCTGCGCGTGGAACTTTCTCCTGGTATTCGCGGGAGGCTTCTTCGAAAAATCGCACCGCGTCCTGTTCCGCTTTGTTGAGGTCATTGAAGGCGGCTTGTACTTGGGCGGGTGGGCTCACAAAGATCAAATTCACTTCATTGATCCGCAGGCCCATTTCAAATTGGTCTGCTTGGGATTGGATGAGCTTGCGGACCCTCTCTTGGATTTCGGCCCGTCCAACGGTCAGAATTGGGATACTTGCCCGGTCTCCCATGATTTCTCGCATGACTGATTGGGAGATGTCCCGCAGCGTCGAGATCGGGTCCTTCACATTAAATAAAAAGTCTTCCGGGTTCTCGCGGCTGAATTGAACATCCCATCCCGCGAGCACGATATTCAGATCACCGGTCAACATGGACGATTCGTTGTTGTATCCCGACTCGTTCATCCGGCCATCAGTCCCGCTGCGGTATCCGAATTCTTGGACGTCTACCCGGCGGGTCTTGACCTTGATGAGTTGATCGATCGGGTAGGGGAGGTGGAATTGCAGTCCCGGACCCACGGTTTTAACCCGTCTGCCGAAGCGCATGAGTACTCCCTCTTCGTCGGCATTGATCTGGTGAACGCTGGAAAATAGCAGGGCACCAATCACTAGAACGATTGGAATCCAGATGTATTTCAGCGGATTAAATTCGGCTTCGCGGCCGTCGGGAAATTCAATTCTCACAACACCCGAAGGAGACGGGAGGTGAGGAGACTGTCAACGAATCGCCGAATCTTTCCTGCGATTTAACGCCGAACGCGTAAGAAACGGCTTGGATTTTGCCCGAAGTTCCTATTATTCCCCTAGTTATGATCAAAACCCGCTATCTTCTCCTTCTTTCTTTGGTTCTGGGCGCGGCATCAGCCTACAGCCAGGCCACTATCACCAACCACAAAGGTTCTCACCGCTTTGGTGTGGGGGCAAACTACTGGGTGTCCCTCTCGGACATCGAAGTGGATGACGTGGACGATACCGGGTTTTCCTACATCGTGTCGTACCAGTACTGGAAGGATCTTATCGGCCTGGAGTTGGACGTGGAGTTCCTCCCGGACCGCTTCGGAGAATCTGCCTGGGCCCCGGAAGCCTATATCCTTTTCGGTCAGGGAATCTACGTGGCTGCCGGTATCGGTTGGTTGAACGAAGACGGTGATTTTCAGGACAAACCATTCTACGCACTGCGTTTGGGGTTCGATTTTCAGCTCTTCGGTAACTTCTTCCTCGATATCGCAGGGAACTACCGCTTCAACGACACTTCAGATTTGAAGGATTCAGATACTAAGGTGGATACCGACACGGTATTCCTCGGTGCTGCCCTTCGCTACGCCTTCTGATCAGCGGAACGAAGGATCCGGTTCGCGTTTCTCCCGGTCTCGATTTCGGGAGATCTCACTCTGCCTCAACCTCTGGACTCAGTCCGCAGGTGGTGGAATGAGGACGATCCCGCCTTGACACCCATTTTTATCCTAGCCATTCTTCGCGGTTTTTCATCGATTCCATGTCATCCGATCAAAAGCATACTATTTCAGTTCTCGTAGAGAACAAATTCGGGGTCCTCGCCCGAGTCGCTGGCATGTTCAGCGGCCGGGGGTTTAACATTGAGACCTTGAATGTGGGACCTGTGCATTTGGAAGGATTGTCCCGGATTACGGCGACCATCATTGGCGACGATCAGGCTCTTGATCAGGCGCTGAAGCAATTGAACAAGCTAGTGAATGTGGTCCAGGTTGACCATTTCACTGAGGGATCCGCGGTCGCCCGTGAATTGATCCTCTTGAAGGTTGCGGCTGATTCGAAAACACGCCCGGAGATCATGCAGATTTGTGACATCTTCCGTGCGAAAATTATCGACGTCAGTGCCGAATCCGTGGTTCTCGAAATCACCGGAAATGACAGCAAAATTCAGGCGTTCATGGATCTGATCGAGCCATTCGGCGTTCAGAAGATGGCCCGAACCGGAATTGTTGCCCTCGAGCGCGGATTTGTTTCCTGAACCGACCGCTTCTTTTCATTCAACCAAAACCTCTTTTTACAGTAATACCATGCCAGCTACAGTCTACACCGAGAAAGACGCGGATCGCGAGATCCTTAAAGATAAGACCCTTGCCGTTATTGGATACGGTTCCCAGGGCCACGCGCACGCGCAAAACCTGAAGGACAGCGGTTACAATGTCATCATTGGCCTCTACCCCGAAAGTAAGTCGCGCGAAGTCGCCGAAAAGCAAGGGTTCAAGGTCTACGACACTGCCGAGGCAGTCCAAAAGGCGGATGTCATTATGCTCGGTGTCCCCGACATGGTACAGAAGAAGGTCTTCGAGAACGATGTCGCTCCAAACCTTTCAGCTGGCAAAGCTCTTCTTTTCTCTCACGGTTTGGCGATCCATTACGGGTTGATCGAGGTCGCTGAGGGTGTCGACGTAATCATGGTCGCACCAAAGGGTCCAGGTCACATTGTTCGCGCTCAGTACGTTGAAGGTAAGGGTGTTCCCGCTCTTATCGCCGTACACCAAGACGCCACTTCAAAGGCACGTGATGTCGCATTGGCATGGGCCGATGGTGTCGGTGGTACCCGCGCTGGTGTTATCGAAACTTCTTTCAAAGAAGAGACCGAAACGGATCTGTTCGGTGAGCAAGCCGTTCTTTGCGGTGGCGCAAGTGCCCTCGTTCAAGCTGGTTTCGAGACTTTGGTTGAAGCGGGTTACCAGCCGGAAATGGCTTATTTCGAATGCTTGCACGAGCTCAAGCTCATCGTCGACCTTATGGTTGAGTCTGGGGTTGCTGGAATGCGTTTCTCCATCTCGGAAACCGCTAAGTACGGTGACATTACCCGCGGTCCTCGCGTGATCACTGCCGAAACGAAGAAGGCTATGGGCGAGATCCTGAAGGAAATTCAGAGCGGTCAGTTCACTCGCGAGTGGGTGAAAGAGTACGAAGACGGTCTCCCGAATTACAACAAGATGCTCGAAGATGGTGAAAAGCACCAGATCGAGCAAACGGGTCAGCGCCTACGCTCGTTGATGCCTTGGGTTGCCAAGCGCAACCTCAAGGGTTCACAAGCTAGCTACAACGGCTAATTCCGCTCCCTCGGGCCACGGCTAATCGTCGGGCATGAGTGCTGAGACTTTGATTTTCGCCAGCCGGCGAAGCCGGCTGGCGCGAGCTCAGGCCCTTTTGGCTGAGCGCGTAGCGATCGAGGCGGATCCTTCGTGGATCACAGGGCTCCTTTGGCTCACGACGACCGGAGACCAGCAAACCAGTTGGTCCTTGGAGAAGCAGGGGGGGAAAGGTCTTTTCACCAAAGAGATCGAGGACGCTGTTCTCGCAGGTGATGCCGACCTCGCTGTTCATAGCGCAAAAGATTTACCGACAGAAATGCCGCCAGGTTTAGACTTGGCGGCTTTTTTGCCGCGCGAGGATCCTCGGGATGTGTTGATCCTTCGCTCGGGTGTTTCGACTCCGAAACGAATTGCGACCAGTAGTCCCCGGCGGCGTGCACAGCTGCAATTGCTGTTTCCGGAGGCTTCTTTTTCGGAGATCCGGGGCAATGTGGAAACCCGGCTGGGCAAGATCCGGGACGGTGAGGCGGATGCCACCGTTCTCGCGGCTGCCGGTCTCAATCGTTTGGGGATTCGTCGGAGTCCGGGTTGCGATTTTCGTCCTTTGACGGTCGAAGAAATGATACCTGCCTGTGGACAGGCTGCGATTGCCCTTCAATCCCGGGTAGAAGATGTGGAGCGATTTGCTCTACTCGGTTGCGAGAAAACCCGGCGCGCTGTTCTATGCGAACGTTCGTTTCTTCGGGCTCTCGGTGGCGGTTGTCATACCGCGTTTGCAGGATTTTGCGAGGGCACCACGTTTCACGCATTTCATGAAGACTTTGGTCGGCGGACGGTTCAGGTTCCGACTTTTGACGAGGTAAAGCTAGGCGAGTTCTTCGCCTCCACCTTTGCCGACTGGCTGTAGCCGGGATTATCTGGACCGCCTCAAAAGGCTTGGGGCGATCCTTTCATTTATAGAGCGAGAGTTTTGGCGATCCGGTCTCTCGCGAAATTCGAGAAGCTGTGAGGGTTCGTCGCTTTGCTATGCGAGTATGTCGGTTTTTAGCGAAAGCCAGTCCCGCTCTTCTGTAGTCAGCTTGACTGAGAATGCGGGAATTGTCGTGCGGGTCTCGGTAATGGTCATTGGGCCGATCACCGGGAATGTTGGAAAGGGTTGAGCGAGTACCCACGCCAGTGCGATGTTTGTTGGGTGGACCTTCCGCTGGCCCGCCAGTTCGTAGCACCTTTTTTTGCGCTCGAAATTATCCTCGGAGTAAAAGCCCTCAACCAGGTTTTTATTGGCCAATCGCGGATTCGCGTCAGATTGTTCCGTAAAGAATCCGCTGGCTTGGCTCGCCCACGGGAGCAGTGCGAAGTTGTTCTCGGTGAGCCATTCGAGCATTCCTTTCTCGGAGGCGGAAAGGCATCCCGACCAGATCGGATTGACCAGTCTCGCCAGACTTAACTGATTGGAGAGGAGAGTGGGTGGCGCCAAATCATTGGCGATTGCATAGTCAATCGCCTCGACCAACCGTGGGATCGTCCAATTGGAAAGACCATAGATCGACACCTGTTTCCTTTGTATCATTCCGTTGATGACATCGACGAATTCGCAGACTGGAACATCGGGATTGTCTCGGTGCATGACATACCCGTCGAGATAGTCGGTTTGGTAGTTCGCCAGGCTCTGTTCGAACTCCATCTTCATGTTGTCCGGCACGTTGTAAGGGTGGTGAGCACCCTTATCGAAAATCACGCACTGTTCGCGGATGCCACGGGCTTTCATCCATTGACCGACCGCACTGGGGAATCGGTTCCATTTGCGATAAATCGATCCGTCGTCGAAGGCATTTCCTCCGCGTTCGAAAAAGTCGTCGAAGAGTGGGGCGAAGTTGGCAAACGACAATTTGCCGGAAGTGCCCATGACCACTCTGGAAAGTGATTTGTTGAGGCCGGGGAGGGTGCTGCTGGGAATTTGGTCCCCTGGGGTAGATCGGGGAGTCCCGGAAAGATGCGGAAAATCTGAACTGGGAATCTCGCTGGGATATTTCAAGCGAACATCCTCCCGCCATCGATCCAGTGCGTTCATGTTGCCGTAGGAATCCTCCGGAGACATTGCGGGCGATGCAATCGAAAGGTCCTCGATGTGACGAGCGAACGTCTCGATCTCATAGGAATAGAGATTCCGGTCATTGATCGGGGGGAGGACTTCCGTCTCGCCGGAAAAATGCTCCACCACCGTTTCTCCATTGCAGAACCAAGGGCTGCGGATCGTGATCCGTCCGGTAGTTCCTGTAATGACGCATTCATTACGGGCGCGTACATTGATTCCCGAGAATACCTCGGCGATGATTCCTCCGGGAAATCTCAGGAGGGCCGACGCCCAGTTGTCGACTCCAGTTTCTTTGTTGAGGTAACCGGTCGCCTGTAGCTTGATCGGATTGAGGAACGGTTTGCCGTGGCTCGTTCCTGCGATGAGTCTAGCCATGGATATCGGGTAGCAACCCACATCCAGGATGCTACCTCCCCCGAGAGATAGGTTCATCAATCGACTGTCGGCGGAATGATCTCCGTTAAAGGCGAACTCTGCTTGGATTCGGCGAACATCACCAATGGTACCTTGTCTCAGTAGATCGACTACGCGCTGAGTTTGAGGATGACTCCGATACATGAATGCCTCCATGAACAGCACTCTCGATTGTTTTGCCTCATCGAGGACCACCATGGCTTCTCCGCTGTTGAGAGTCATTGGCTTCTCGCAGAGTACATGCTTTCCCGCCCGGATCGCTTGGATGCACCACTTTGCGTGCATCGGGTGAGGCGTCGCGATGTAGACAGCGTCGACTTCGGAATCTTCGAGGATCGATTGGTAGTCGCCGTAGGCTTTGGCCTCCGGTTCGCCGATTTCCTCGAGGAATGTTTTGGACCTCTCAATCGCGCGGCTTGCGGCTGCGATGATTCGGTTTTGCGGGACCTCGGAAACGCCTTTGGCGAATTTTCGAGCGATTTTTCCGGGGCCGATTATGCCCCAGCGGATGGCGGTAGCGTTCATGTGAGGTCGAAGCGGAGAAGATCTATTTGCGGTGCTAGTGGGAGGCGCTCCCCGCAGGGCACGGGAAGGGTAGGTCTCTGGTCGTGCGCCCGGGGAAAGCCTTGGGCACTAGCGGGACAGCTTCGCCATGGCCTGGGCCGCGTTCTCAGTGATGGTCTTCCAGTTTTTGTTGGCGATGTCTTCTTTCTTCGCGATCCAACTGCCACCAACTGCAAATACGGAAGGGAGGGCGAAGTACTCGTCCATGTTGTCGAGGCTGACTCCGCCAGTAGGGCAAAAGCGTACTCCCAAGTTGCCATAGGGAGCTGAGAGGGCCTTGAGCATTTTTACTCCACCCATGGGTCCGGCGGGAAAGAACTTCATGTAGCTGCATCCTTCGCGGTAGGCAGCTTGAATGTCGGAAGGTGTGGCGACCCCCGGTATGAAGGGGATTCCGGAGTTGGTAAAACTCTGGATGGTCACTGGGTCGGTTCCGGGGGCGAGGCCAAATTGGCTTCCTGCATCAATGGCTTGTTTTGCCTGCTTCGGGGTGACGACGGTTCCTGCACCGACGATCATCTCTGGGAACTTCTGTACGATCCGTCCGATCGACTCAGCGGCGGCCTCGGTGCGGAAGGTGATTTCTATGATGTTCATCCCCCCTTTTAGGAGTGCCTCGGCGAGGGGCTCTGCGTCGTTTGCATCGTCGAGAACGATGACAGGTATGATTGGGTTGGCATCTAGGTCGAGCATAGGAATTCAATCCTAGCGCACTTGTGGGGGTCTGAGAAGTCTTGAGTTCATCGGGATGAGGTGTTCTCAGGAGCAAAAAAAAATCCCCGGAGATCACTAGGATCCCGGGGATTGCGAAAAAGAAGTCGTTTTCCCTTACAGCCGTGGAAGAGTCAGGCCTCCGTCGACATAGATGGCTTGGCCGGTCGAGTAGGGGAAATCGCCTTTGGCCAGCGAGCCAACTGCTTTGCCGATGTCATCGGGGAATCCCCATCGTGGCGTTACGCAGAGACCGTCTTCGATCAGCTTGTCATACTTATCAGTGACGCCGCTGGTCATGTCAGTCTTGATCACGCCGGGACGAATCTCGTACACCGGAATGTTGTACTCTCCCAACCGAGCCGCGAAGAGCATGGTCATCATTCCGATCCCCGCCTTGGCCACGCAATACTCGCCCCGGTTCACGGAGGCGACTGTCGCGGAGATCGAGCCGACGTTGATGATGGAGAAGAACTGGTCTGGAGAGTCCTTCTTTTGTTCGATCATCCAGTTGGCAGCAGCCTGGGTGAGGAAGTACGGACCTTGTAGATTCGTTCCGACCACGTATTCGAAACTCTCCTCAGACGCCTCGAGAATGTCTTTGCGCTCCTTGGGAGCGACTCCGGCATTGTTGACGAGTGCGTTGAGTCGACCGAAGTGGTTGCGAATCTTGTCGAGCATTGCCGCACGGGCTTCCGTCGATCCGATATCACCTTGGCAATAGAGAACATCTGCTCCAATTGCCTTGAGCTTGTTGATCGGTTCGGAGACCTGCGATTCGTCGCGCATGCCGTTGATGGCGATATCGAATCCGAGTTCGGCCAGACGGGCTGCGCAACCGAATCCGATTCCACGGCTTCCGCCAGTTACTAAAGCGACGGGTTTGTTCGTTTCACTCATTGGATTTTGGGAAGTATAGCGATTGAAAGGCTTTCAAAATTAGCTGCGATCCTGTTGCCCGGTTTCCCGTCTCTATTGACGGGAAACCAGTAACAGGGCAGCGGATGCCAAAATGTGTTATGCCTCTAGTTCGGGAAGATCGAGCCACTTGCGCTCTTCGGAACTTTGGAGTCCCACCTCGGCAAGTTGTACGCCCTTGGCGCCTTCGAGAAGGTTCCAACGGAAAGGCTCGTCGAGGACAACATGGCGGAGGAACAGTTCCCACTGGATCTTGAAGGCATTGTCATACTCTTCCTGCTCTGGAACCTTCTGCCAGCCGTCGAAGAAATCGATGGGTTGCTTGATGTCAGGATTCCAGACCGGGCGAGGTGTATTGCCGTAGTGCTGAGTCCATACATCGCGCAGACCGACAATGGCGCTGCCCTTGCTGCCGTCCACTTGCATCGTGAGGAGGTCGTCCCGACGAACACGAACGTTCCATGAGGAGTTGAAGTGGCAGACGACACCGTTCTCGAGTTCAAAAGTCGAGTAGGCCGAATCGTCGGCAGTGCACTTGTAGGGCTTGCCCTCTTCGTCGACACGTTCCGGGATGTGGGTTGCCGCGAGGCAGGATACGCTTTTGACCTTCCCGAAGAGGTTGTCGATGACGTAGCGCCAGTGGCAAAGCATGTCGACGATCATGCCGCCGCCATCTTCCTTGCGGTAGTTCCATGAAGGACGTTGCGCGGGAATGGTGTGCCCCTCAAATACCCAGTAACCGAATTCTCCGCGTACGGAGAGGATGTCGCCGAAAAAGCCGTTCTCGACCAAGCGTTGGAACTTGAGCATCCCGGGTAGCCAGAGCTTGTCTTGTACCACACCGTTCTTTACGCCTGCGTCGCGGCAAATCTTATACAACTCGTACGCATCTTCAGTTTTGATCGCGGTAGGCTTCTCACAGTAGACGTGCTTGCCAGCTGCAGCAGCTTGCTTGACGGCATCGAAACGGCGAAGAGTGCTTTGTGCGTCAAAGTAGATCGAATACGCCGGATCGTTCATGACCGAGTCGAGGTCGGTTGTCCATTTCTCGACGCTGGTTTGATCGATAAGCTTTTTGAGCTTGGTTTCGTTGCGTCCGACGAGGACTGGATCGGGCATGATGGTCTCGGTGGGAGAGACTTTGACGCCCCCTTGCTTGATGATCGCATCGATCGACCGCAAAAGGTGCTGGTTGGTGCCCATGCGTCCAGTGACGCCGTTCATGATGATTCCGACTTTGTGTGTTTTCATTTTTTTAAGTCCTTGTGGTTTTTAGGGGCGCAAGAGAGCGCTAAATATGTAGATGGATTTGGTTGCTATTATACCTTCTCGAGGTAGGCGGATTTGATATCGGCCAGGTACTCATCCTGGTCGCGGGCCCAGTGGCGGGTCGAGAATACCTCGACCTCTATCCAGCCCTGGAAGCCGGCCTTCTCGACGAGTTGGCGGATGCCGCGGTTGTCGATGCAACCCTCTCCCATGAGGCCACGGTCGTTCAACATGTCATTGGTCGGGGTCATCCAGTCGCAGACGTGGAAGCCGATAATGCGGTCGCCCGCCCGTTGAAGTTCTTGCTCGAGTTGAGGGTCCCACCAGACATGGTAGACGTCGACCGCAATCCCGACGTGCTCGGAGCCGAGTTGATCGATCATGTCGTTGCATTGCCCCACTGTATTGACGGCGCTGCGACAGTCGGCGTACATCGGGTGGAGGGGTTCGATCGAAAGTTTAACCCCAACCTTGGCTGCGTGTTCAATGCAGTTTCCGATGCCTTCGGTGATCTGTTTGCGGTTCTCGATCAGGGAGAGTTCCGGTTTAGCGCCACAGACGAGGACGACTTGGGGTGCTCCGATCGCTGCGGCTTCGTCGAGGGCGCGGAAATTATCGTCCAGGGATGCTTGGCGCTCTGACTCGTTTAGGCTGGGATAGAATCCGCTTCGCACCATTGAAACGGGTGTGAGGCCGTGGTCGTCGAGGATCTTACGAGACTCGGATAACTCGCGACCTTCAAGCCATTGGCGCCAAACGCCGACTCCCGGCACTCCCGCAGCTGAATATTTTGCGCATGCCGTGGGTAGGTCCCATGGCTTGGTGGTCATTGTATGAATGGCGAGGCGGTCGAGATTTTGCATGGTGAGAAGGGGAGGGTGGTTGAGAGGTTAGACGGTTATGAGATCGTTCAATGTGTTGGCATCCGCCCGGAACTGTTCGGGATCGTTGTCTTTCACAAACTCCAGTGTGATGTAGCGGTCGCCTTCCGCCTGGCGGATGTACTCTAGGTAGGCCGCCCAGTCTTTCACCCCGTCTTGCAAGGGGAAGCGGTCTTTCCATCCGTTGGCCCCCCAATGGAAGCAGTGTACATTGGCGAGGTGGGGGAGGACGGCTTTGAGTTCCGGGATGTCATTCTCAAACTGACCACGGGTTCTGGGCTGCCAGAACAATTTCAGTTTGTCGGTGCCCACTTCGCGAAGGAACTGGTGGGCCGACTCTTGGGTGTCGGTCAATGTGTTCCCGTGGTATTCGAGAGCGACTGTGATTCCCTCGGCGTCGGCCAGGAGGACGGCTTCACGGATCGCGGTTGCGAGGGTTTTGCGATCCTCCGGACTTGAGTCTTCGGAGGATTTGCGACCGGCCCAGACGCGGATCAGCGTTGCGCCGAGTCCTTTGGCTGAGGCCAGAACCTTTGCAAATGGGAGGTCGTCTTCCTCTCCCCGGTAGTAGGACCCGTAGGCGCTGATACCGAGTCCCGCAGCTCTGGTTTTTTCTCCGACCTCGCGTGCGATCTCCACCTCCCCGTGGGGTACGTGAACATCGCCGCCCCACTCAATCCCTTGGATGCCTGCATCCTTGCAGAGACTGATGATCTCCTCAACAGGGAGGTCGCGAAAAGTAATCGAACAGAGTGCGGAGTGTAGCATGTGGAGCCTGGCGTGTGGGGGTGGTTTCCTGGGATCTCGTGGCGGGGGAGGTATCCGTCCTGCCTTCTTACTGGAAGAAGGTCAGGTATGGCTTTTCCTCGATCAGACGCTGGAGGTACACGGCGAGTTCCATCGCGTGGTAGTCGCCCCACATGGAGGATTCGCCGTAGGCCACTTTGCCGGCTTCGGGTTTGTGGTCCCAGCCGTTGGGCTCGTGGTAAATCGAATGCAGGATGAGGCCCTGATGGTTTTCGTCGGTCGAAAGGTACGGCTCGGAGAAGAGGCTTTGTGCCACCTTGAGGCCGGCCTTCGTGTATCGGTCTGCCGCTTCGGTCTCTCCCTTTTTCTCGAGGTATCGTCCGAGGCGAAGTAGTCCTTGTGCGTCGATCGCTGCGGCGGAACTGTCGACCGGCTCGAATTCGTTGTAGGGATCGGCCGGACGGTCCATGTAGTCGCCGAGCTTGTAGAGTTGCGGCGCACCAGTGTCCCAGTAGGGGATTCCGTCGGTGGGTGTGTTCGCGATAAAGTGGTCGGAGGTTGACTGCGCACCTTTGAGCATCATGGCTTCAATGGCATCACGGCCGCCGAATGGCTCGAGCTCCGCATCGGAAAGAGTTTCGAGCAGCTCGAGTTCTTCCGAGAAACCACAGACTGCCCAAGACTGTCCGCGGGTCCAGGTGCTGAAGCCTGTGTAACCTTGCTGCGAGTTCGGGCAGCGGTAGGCGCCGTCTTTGGTGTTGAAGATCGCCTCGTGAGTGGTGCGGCCCCATTCGTCGTAGGAGTCCCGTCCGTCACCGTAGAAGACCGAGAACTGTGCGGTGGAGTCGATGTGTTGCAGGGCCCGCTCGAGGAGGCTGATTGGCTTGTCCCCTTCGCCCATAAGTACGTGGCCGAGCTTGTGCGCCTGCATCAAAATCCGGCACGAGCGGATCGTATCGACAAATAGGGAGTGTGGACCGTTGAAGGAGTGGATAAAGCCGCCTCCCTGGCGTTCGGTCCAGCGACTGGCCTGGACGGCTCCCGATACTTTGATCGCGAGCTCGTAGAAATTCTTCTCCCACTCGTTCTCGGGGATGCGGCCTTCGAGCATGAGGCGGCGGAGATTGCCGTAGGTGGACAGATTGTTGAAGCCGTGATCGTGAACTCCGATATGGCTCACGTGCGTTGCCATGCGGTCGACGGTTTTTGAACGGCCCGACTCGAGGCTCTCTTCGTCACCGGTTGCGTCGTAATGCAGGATGGAAATTCCGTAGCGGAAGCCCTCGGTCCACTCCGTCCAACCGCGGGTGGTGTATTTTCCCTCGACGGTGAACACGGGAGATCCCTTTGAATCGTCGTAGTTTTGGTCGATCAATTGGATCTTCTGTTTCGCCAGGGCGAAGAATTGGTCGAGATTTGGTTTTAGGTCGGCGAGGGCCGGGGCGTTGTTGATGTCGATCATGGAATTTTGTGTAGAGGTTGTGAGGTGTAGTGGTTTAAAAAGTCGGGAGGGGCGCTCGTTTAGAAGCGATGTTCCTTGGCGAGGTGGGCGATGATCATTTCGCTGTCTTGGACGATTTCGTAGGAGTGCTCGAGGGCCGCGTCGAATTGAAGAGATTCTCCGGCAGAGAGTGTGTGCCGCTCCCGGGGGAGGGTGATTTCAATCTGACCGCGTCGAACCCAGCAGATCTCAAACTCGTCGCCATGGGCCTCTGGCTTTTTGAGGCTTTCTCCCTCCTTGGCCGTGGCGTAGAAGAGGGCGATGCCTTTGTAGTCGATCTTTTCAAAGGTAAATGGCCCGGATGTGTAGGTGGTCGCATTCTTGGCGTGAGCGCTGCACGATTCGGCAAGTCCGAGAAGGTCTGTACCCGATAGTCCCAGTGCCCGGGAGAGGCGGTACAAGGTGCCCAGCTCCAATACTGTCTGATTGCGCTCGATTCGGGACAGCCCGGCAATTGAAATTCCAGAACGTTCGGACACCTCAGCCAGCGTCAGCCCAGCGCGTTTGCGCAAATCGCGAACGACGGAAAAATCAAAATCTTCAGGAGTTGAATGCACTCTTAAGATAAAAACATGCCTATAATTTACTTTGCAAGGAAAAATCGGTGATTGGATGGGCACTTCTCTGAACGGCGTGGCTGGCTCCAGAGGCGACGCTGGTTCCCCGTGGGCAGTGGGTTGGAGCGAGAGGTGGAGTGAAGTGGCTGGTGGGATGTGCCGGTGGGGGCATTGACGGTTCTTTCTTAAAAAAATTATCCTTTCTATTATATAGTGCCTTGAACGGGTGGTCTGATTGCGAGACGGTCCATTGTGGCCGGGGCCATTTTTCCGGCATCACGGGCAGTTTGGGTGCGTCTGGTCGGAATGCCCCTGATTTGGGTTGAATTCTCTCTTTGCCCCTCACGCCTACGAGAAATTCGATTTCGGTCGATTCAGGCCTTGATTTTTTTGGATCAGCCATCATTCTCACCCGTTTTCCTTAATTCAAGCAAACGACAAGAAAGTTCCCACAATGGAAGACATCTCCCTTTCCGTTTCCCTTCGTGACCGTGCCGGTAGTGGCGCGGCTGGCCGTATCCGCCGCGAAGGAAAGATTCCCGCAGTCATTTATGGCACCAGCGGGTCCCGCAACCTGTCAGTTGAACGCAGTGCCTTTGTCAAGGTATGGCGCAAGGCTGGTCACTCTTCTATTGTGACGATCGACGACGGTGCCGGTTTCTCGACGATGAGTCTGATTCAGTCGGTACAGCGCAATGCGCTGACTGATGAGTTCATGCACATCGACTTCCTGGAGTTGACCAAGGGGCACGCGATCACCGCGCAGATCCCTGTTCACGTAACCGGTACTGCAGTTGGCGTTTCCAGCGAAGGTGGAGTTTTGGACATTCAACTGCACGAAGTTGAAGTTCGCTGCCTTCCTATGAACCTTCCTCACCAAATTGACGTTGATGTTTCTGCCCTGAAGATGGGTGACGTCATTCACGTTAAGGATCTCCCTGCTGTTGATGGCGTGGAGTACCTCGGTGATGCGGAAGCTCCGGTTGTTGCGATCACTCACGGTGCGGCTGAAGAGCCTGAAACCACCGGTGAAGCAGAAACCGAGGTTGAGATCATTAAGGAAAAGAAGACGGAGGAAAGCGCTTCCTGATTTCGCCTTTGGCGAATCGGATCGTGAGTTGAACTGAAGTGGGCGATGGAACGGGTGCGTGTCATAGTTGGTCTAGGGAATCCCGGAGAGGAATACCGCAAGACCCGGCACAACGTCGGTTTTCAGTTGCTGGATCAAATCGCTTCGGCTCACAACAATCCTTGGGTGTGGGAACGACGTTTCCAGGCAGACACCTGCTTGGTTGAGTTCGGGTTGCATCCCGTCCTCCTCGTCAAGCCCCGCACTTTTGTCAATCGCAGCGGCGAAACCGCAGCCGCGTTGGCGCGCTATTATCGCTATCCCAGCACTCGTTTCTGTGCGGTCTTTGACGATATCACTCTCGAACCGAGTCGGATCAAACTATCTGCCAACGGCAGTGCGGGTGGTCACAACGGTATCTCGAGCATGATCGATCGTCTTGGCTCGGACTTTTACCGGATGCGGATCGGGATCGGCGGCAAAAAGCACCCTCAGATGGATCTGAAAGATTGGGTGCTCGGCAAATTTTCATCGGCTGAAGAAAACCAGATGGAAGAAGCGTATACCCATGCCCATCTCGGGCTCGAATTACTCGTCGCGCAAGGAGTTGAGCGGGCGATGAACCAAATTAACACGAAAAGCAAAGCATCATGATCAAGAAAACCATCCGGAACTACCGGGCCACTTTTATCCTCGATACGCGTGGCGTGGAGGCACCAGTGGAAGAACTGACTGAAAACTACACAAAGGTGATCGAAGAGATTTCCGGTAAAGTAGAGTCTGTCAAAAACCTCGGCAGCCACGACTTCGCCCGCAAATCGGCGAACGGTCTTCCTTCCGGGATTTTTGTTCAATACGAATTCACTGGACCAGCAACCGCTCCGGAAGAACTCCAGGAGAAGGTCCGCCTTGACCGTAAAGTCAATCGGGTCATGGTTGAAAACGCCTAAGTGCGTTTTCTCCTCATCCGAACCTAAGCCCAAGAATCATCATGGCCTCCTACAATCGTGTCATCCTAATCGGTAATCTAACTCGTGACCCCGAGGTACGGTACGCGAGTGGGAACAACGCGATCTGTAAGTTCGGCCTGGCCGTTTCCCGTAATTATACGACGCGTGATGGCGAAAAGCGGGAAGAAACTACTTTCGTCGATATCGATTCATTCGGCAAGGTGGCTGAGATTCTGGGCAAATATCTTTCCAAGGGCCGTCCGGTTATGATCGAGGGGCGTTTGCAGCTCGATACTTGGGAGAATAAAGAGGGTGAGAAACGATCCAAATTGAAGGTCGTTTGCGAAAATTTCCAATTCCTTGGAACCGGCCGCTCCGGCGACGGTGAATCCAGTGGTGGTAGCAGTAGCGGTGGCGGTGATTACAATCGCAGCGCTCCCCCTCCCAGAGAAAGCTCTTCGCGGTCCGGTGGTGGTCCCGCAGAAGATTTTGACGACGAAGACATCCCTTTTTAATCCGTTATTTTTAAGACAATGGCACATTCAGAAGTTCTCCTCCTCCAGCCCGTCGCCAATATTGGCGGTGAAGGCGAAAAAGTATCCGTTAAAGCTGGATACGCCCGTAATTTCCTCGTTCCCCGTGGTTTGGCGATTCCCGCAACCCGTTCGAACGAGCGTCAAATTGAGTCGCTGCGCAAACGTCGCGCCGAGCGTGAAGCCAAGGAATTGGGCGAAGCCCAAGAGTTGATGAGCAAGCTCCAAGCCTTGAGCCTCGTTGTGGTCGTTAAGACCGGCGAAGGGGGCAAGATGTTTGGTGCGGTTACCAGCCAGGATATCATCGGAAAGATCTCCGAGCAGGGTATCGAGGTCGACCGCAAGCAGGTTCATATCCCAGCTCCGATCAAGAGCGTTGGTGATCACTCAGTTGAGGTCAAGTTGCACCCACAGGTGCAAGGCAACCTCCGCCTTGAGGTTCTCTCGGAGAACCCAATCGAGAACCCAGTCGAGGACTGATTCTAATTTTCCCCGCCTCCGCGTAGAGAAACGACTGCTCCTCCTGTCCGCGCCCCCGGGTCCGGGCAAAGGCGAGCAGACTTCCTTCCTCTATTCGAAGTGTTGGGATCCTTTTGCCCGAAAGCCGCTGCACAGCGGCTTTCGGCGTCTCCGGGTGCTTCCTTCTTCGCCGGGGAGACCGCCCGCATGGCGTGTGTCGGCCGTCAGCCGTTTTGGGTGGATGCGTTTTTTTTGAACTTCTCATCGGAAGAATCTGGCACTGCGCTGGAGTTCTCCTAAATTGACGAATCGACTGTTTCCACAGTCTGCACGTCTCCAGAGGTTTGGAGCCGTGACTACCAGAAAAATGCCCAAAGAATTTCAGAAAAAACGACGTTACCGCGATCAATCCCGAGAAGATCAGGACGAAGAATCGCTTTTAAGCCGCCGTCTCCCTCACAGTATCGAGGCCGAGCGCGCGCTTCTCGCTGCCTGTATGCGGGAGAACTCTTCCGAGGTGATCACGGACTGTATCAACGGGAAGATCAACGCCGATTCCTTTTTCCGCCCAGCCCACCGCAATGTCTTTGCGTCGCTGCTCGATTTGAATGACCAGGGTCGGGAGGTCGATGAGATCACGGTGGAGGAGAAACTTGCCTCCATGGGTCTGTTGGAAGAAACCGGCGGTCGGGCTTATATCAATGAGATTTCAGAGTCGGTGGGATCCACCGCTTTCGCGAGCAATTGGATCGAGATCGTTAAAGAGAAGGCTCTCCTGAGGCAGTTGATTCGACTGTCGAACCAAACCATCGAGAAATGCTATGAGGGCCAGGATGATATCACCACTTTCCTCTCGGAGGTAGAGTCAGAGATTTACCGAATCGGTGAGTCGCAGGTCGCCGATTCGGCGCAGAGGATCGGCAAGCCTCTGGACAAGGTGATCAAGATGATTAACGACATCTTGGCCAAGCGCCATACGAGCTACGGGACCAAGACGGGGTTCCTGGACCTCGACCGGATGACGTTCGGCTTCCACCCGGGGGAAATGATCGTATTGGCGGCCCGTCCTTCTGTCGGTAAGACCAGTTTCGCGATGAATATCGCTGAGAATGTCGCCATCCCTGGACCCAGTAATCCAGACCCGCGCGCAATCCTCGTGTTCAGTCTCGAGATGAGCTCCGAGAGTTTGGCTCAACGTGTGTTGTGTAGCCGGGCCGGGGTGAACATGAATAAATTGCGCGATGGTTTCTCCACCCGTGAGGAGCAGCAGGCGATTGTCGACGCTGCCGGGGAGATCAAGAAGGCCGAGATCATTGTCGATGACCAGGGTACGTTGAACATTCTGGAGGTTCGGGCGAAGGCCCGCCGCGTATCCTCACGGCACAATCTCGGTTTGATCGTGGTCGACTATCTGCAGCTGATCGCGGGGATGGACAATCGGGCTTCCCGGGAGAATCAGATTTCCGAAATTTCCCGGGGGATGAAGTCGATGGCCAAGGAACTTGAGGTTCCGGTCTTGGTTCTCAGTCAGCTGAATCGTGAGAGTGAGAAGGAGAAGCGGGAGCCGCGGATGTCCGACTTGCGGGAATCTGGAGCGATTGAGCAGGATGCCGACGTGGTTCTTCTCCTCCACCGTCCCCGTTCAGACGATCAGGAAGAGAATCAGCGTTCGGAGGATGTTGAGAAGATCTCACTCATCCTGGCGAAACAGCGAAATGGTCCGACGGGATCCGTCGATCTGGCCTTCTTGCGTAAGTACACCCGTTTTGCCAACTACACCGAAGATTCCCCGGTCGGTGGGGGTGGTTTCGGTTGAGCCCTTCCAACGGAGAGGCCGCGGGGCTGGCGAGATCTTCGGAAGACTGTCGTCTCAATGGCTCTTCAGGGGGTTCGGGTCAATGGATCAGGACGTGGGTATCGGGATCGACTGCCGCGAAGAGGGTCTCCATATCGGCATTGGATAGTAGGACGCAGCCAGCACTGGCTGGTTGACCCAAGCGGTCCTCGTGGTTCGTCCCGTGGATGTAGACGTAGCGGTCATAGGTGTCGACACCAGCTCCGAGGTTGAGACCTGGCTCAAGACCGCGCAGTCGGAGGATTCTTGTCGTGATCAGATTCTTCTCCTGCTCTTCGGGAGTCTCCTCCCAATAGCATTTTCCACTGGGCACCCGTCCGCGGAATATCATTCCGATGGGCTCGTTGGCCCCGATTTTCTCCGCGATTTTGTGAAGTCCGTTCGGTGTCCCGAGCGAATTCTCGACGCAAGAGGGCGGATTCTTTGAGGTGGAAACGGTGTAAGTCTTCACTAAATCGCCGTTCCGATAGAAATTGAGGGTTTGGCGGGCGATGCTGACGATCAATGAAATTGGAGTGGGGGTCATTGACAGCGCGGCGCACTTGTCAGTAAGTAAGGAGAAATCATTTGTTTCGGAAATTGAATTCATGAGTGTAGGAAAGAGAGTAGGAATTGTCGGAGCGACCGGAGCGGTCGGCCGTGAGTTGATGGAATTGCTGGAGTCCCGCAATTTTCCTGTAGAGGAATTGCGCCTGTTGGCATCACCGCGGTCGGTAGGGAAGAAACTCCCTTTCCGAGGAGAGTCAATCGAAGTTCGGGAGGCAAGGGCCGAAGAATTTGAGGGTCTCGATTTTCTCTTTTTGAGCGCCGGTGGAGATCGCTCTAAGGAGATGGCTCCTCTGGCGGCGAAGGCCGGTGCGGTGGTCATCGACAACAGTTCTGCCTTTCGTATGGATGAGAATGTCCCTCTGGTTCTTCCCGAGGTGAATCCAGAGGCCTTGGCGGGGCATCAGGGAATCATTGCAAATCCCAATTGCTCGACTGCGATTACGCTGATGGGTGTGGCTCCCCTGCACCAAAGGTTCGGCCTGAAGCGGATGATGTGCTCGACCTATCAAGCAGTGTCGGGGGCGGGTGCCACCGGCATTACGGAGCTGGAAGCGGGTGTCCGGGCTTGGTCCGAGGGCAAAGAGGTCGAGCCCTCCACTTTTCCACATCCTATCGCCTTTAATTTGATTCCCCACGTGGACAAGTTTCTGGACTCTGGCTACACGAAGGAAGAGGTGAAGATGCGGAATGAAAGCCGCAAGATTCTCTCGTTGCCCGGTTTGCCAGTCTCCTGCACCTGTGTCCGGGTTCCCGTCTTTCGCGCCCACGCGATCAGCGTATTTGCCGAGTTCGAGCAAGAGGTGGATGTCGCCGCGGCCCGCGCAGCGATTGCCGCCTTCGAGGGTGCCGAATTGATCGATAGCCCGGAGAATTGCGAATATCCCATGCCGCTGAACTATTCCAGCAAGGTCGCTTGCGGGGTGGGGCGTATCCGCAAGGATGAGGCCTTGGAGAATGGCTTAGCCTTTTGGATTGTCGGAGACCAGCTCTGGAAGGGTGCGGCTCTGAACGCTCTCCAGATCGCTGAACATATGATCTAAGGCTCGTTTGACATCGAGACAGTCGCCCGGGCCCCGTTAGCTGGGGCGAACTCCTCCGAAGGCGGCAAAGCAGGAGTTCTTGTGGAGGATTTCCACGTCTGCAAAGCCGGAGCTTCGTAGGAGATCGATCTGCCAAAGAAGTGGGCGGGGCGAGTCTTCTTTCTCGATGTAGTCGAAGACTTTGTCCCGGTAGTCCTGGCCTCCCAGCGATTCGAGATAGTCTCCGTACCGCTCCCACATGAGCTTCTGGACGGCCGGAATGCTGTGGTGGACGAGATCGACGATCCAGAGGGATCCGCCGGGACGCAGGAGGCGATAGAGTTTTGCGAACGAGGTCTTCCAATCTTCTGGTTCGCGAAGGTGGTGCAGGACCGCGGCAGCGAGAATGATGTCATAGTGATCATTTGGGAGGTCGAGTTCGCGAAAATCGCCCAGTACCGTGTTGACGGTACCGGATGTCTTCGGCGACACACGCTCCTCGGCGCGATGGATCATCGGGGCGCTGAGGTCGCAAAGGTCGCAGTTTGCGGTTCCTCCGGTCTCGGCGAGGAGTTGCAGGGTGTAGTTTCCCGCTCCACACCCGATATCGAGGATGTTTTGTATGTCGGGGGTTGCCGTTGCCGCCGTCTTGCAGGTGAGTTCCATCGCCAATTTGGCGTCAATGGTGGCCGATTGTCCGGTTTCGAATTGCGAAAACCGTTCTACGTCGGAGTCAAAACGCTCCCGGATTTCTGATAGTGTGGATTTGCTTGTGAGTGGTACGCGGGCCATGTCGAGTGAGTCTGGGGGCAGGGGCAAGAGATTGCAAATTTTCTGCCGGGGAGGACCCGAAGTTTCCGCGTCGGGGGTGGCGGGGTGGGGCAGTTGGCTGAGAGATTCCTTGCCATAGGGGGAATCCCGCGCCTAATTCTAACGGTTTTCATGAAGGCTTTTGATTTTGAGAAAAATACCGAGAGTGCCATCGGTGTAGAGGAGTTGCAGGAACGCATTGATTCGGGCAAACGCCTGAAGGTGAAGTTGGGCGTCGACCCGACCCGGCCCGATCTGACTTTTGGGCACTTAGTCGTATTCAACAAGCTGCGTGAGTTTCAGGATCAGGGCCATGAGGCGATTTTGATTATCGGGGATTATACCGCGATGATTGGTGATCCCAGTGGCCGCTCCTCGACGCGACCCGTGTTGACCGAAGAAGATGTGCGGAACAATTCACAGACGTACTTGGATCAGGCGTTCCGTGTGCTCGACCGTGAAAAGACCACTGTGCGCTACAATAGTGAGTGGTTTGGAAAGATGTCTTTTGCCGACTGCCTCGATCTGTCGCGGAAGATGACGGTGGCTCGGATGCTTGAGCGGGATGATTTCTCAAAACGATATGGCTCGAATACGCCGATCAGTATTGTCGAGTTTCTCTACCCGCTGATTCAGGGATACGATTCCCTCATTCTCGATGCCGATGTGGAGCTCGGCGGGAGTGATCAACTCTTTAACATGCTTGTCGGCCGTGCTCTCCAGAAAGATGCCGGCAAGGCTGAGCAAGCCGTACTGACCCTGCCGCTTCTCGTGGGGCTGGATGGACATCGGAAGATGTCGAAGTCTTACGATAACTACGTGTCGTTTAACGATTCACCCAAAGACATGTTTGGTAAGGTGATGTCGATTCCCGACGATACGATGTGGGAATACTATCGACTACTTCTCCTCACTGCCGATTCCGAGATTTCCGAGAAGAAACAGGGGCACCCAATGGATGCCAAGAAGGCGCTGGCGAAAGAGTTGGTGAGCCGGTTCTACTCTCCCGAGGAAGGAGAAGAGGCGCTGAAGGGCTTTGAGCAGGTATTCTCGCGAGGTGAGAACCCTGAGGATATGGACGAGGTGTCTATGGCTGCCAACGAGCTGTCCGGGGACTCCAAACTCCTTGAGGCCCTCGATGCTTCGGGGCAGTTCCAAAGCAAGAAAGAGATTATCCGTCTGATCGGTCAGGGCGCAGTCAAGCGCGATGGCGTCCGGGTCGATGATCGCAATGAGCTGATCGGGCAGATCGGTGAGGGGCAAGTCATCCAAGCCGGGAAGCGGAAGTTCTTCCGCCTGACCGCGTAAAGCGATCGGCGATCTTCCATTGGATCCCGCCTATTGCGCGGGTCCCACCGTGAGGCCGGGGTGGTTTTCGATGTATTCCCTGGATGCTGCGATCGCTCCTTTGAAGTCGGCGGAGGGATCGGCGTCGACTTTCTTTTCGAGAAGGTTGGCCCAATAGAATTCGTAGTAGTAAATCGGTTTCTTGGAGATCACGCCGTCGTGCTCAAGCTTCCATACGACCGCACGCCATGGATCATCGGTTAAACCGCTGATGGATGTGGGGAGTTGGTCAGGGGTGATGGGCTCGCCCTGAGCATCCATTAGCCATACGTAGTGGTGGGCTTCCATTTCCTCCCAGAAGGCAGCCGGTTTCTTGTCGGACCAGTTGGCAATGATTTTGCAATAGGCAAATGGTGAGCGCCCGCTTTTCAAAAGCGCGGTATTCGTGTGGTGGCGATCCGTCATGTACGGGATTCCCTCGGGGCCGATGACGATAGGCACCACATGGTCGAGCATGTAGACTGTGAGATCGGGACGGGCCAGCTTCTTGATTTTCGCTTCTTTGTGCTCCACTTCCTGCATTCCAACTACCGCCTGAGTGGGGTGTATTTGTGTGAGTGGAATCGTGCAGGTCGCTCCGACCGTCAACTCCGCCGAATAGTCCGCTTTGTAGTCAGACGGTTGGAGAGGAGCGGCGCCAATCAGCAAGCCGGGAAGTCCAACAATGATCGAAAGAACGAGGACGGGTCGGATTCTCATGGAAACCGATTTACTTTGAATACCGCAGTTGGGCAATGGCCCTAGTGTAACATTGCGGTCGCAATCCCACGGATCTCCCAGGCCGTCGTCCTCGGAATCTCAGTGGAGGTCGGGTGGTCGGACTCCTCGATTCACTGTGATCTCAAAAATTTGAATGCAAATCGGCGAATAATAATGAGTGCGAGTCGGCGAATTTCATGATGTGAATAGTACATGCAGAAAAAGTTGTTCACTGAGCTCGGGCTTTCACCCGAGACCCTCAAGGCCGTTGCGAAAATGGGCTTTGAAGAAGCGTCTCCCATTCAATCCGAGTCTATCCCTCCTTTGTTGGCAGGGGAAGATGTTGTGGGACAGTCCCAGACCGGGTCGGGTAAGACCGCCGCATTCGCGATTCCTGCTATTGAGCGCGTCGATGAAACTTTGTCCGCGACTCAGGTGTTGATCTTGTGCCCAACTCGTGAGTTGGCCGTCCAAGTAGCGGAGGAGACCGCTAAATTGACCGCCTTTAAAAAAGGGGTTCGGGAATTGCCGATCTACGGTGGCCAGTCATACGACCGTCAGTTTCGTGGTTTGAAGCAGGGCGCTCATATTGTGATCGGGACTCCCGGTCGTGTCCTCGACCACTTGGAAAAAGGCACCCTTAAGCTGAACAATCTTAAGACGATCATCATGGATGAGGCCGACCGGATGCTCGACATGGGCTTCCTCGACGACATCAAGACCATTTTGTCTCAAGCGCCGGAGTCCCGTCAGACCGTCCTCTTTTCGGCTACGGTACCCAAACCAATCGCGGCCTTGATTAAGACGTTTATTCGGAACCCGACTTGGGTGAAGATCGAGGCGCAGGAGCTCACCGTTCCCAACATCGAGCAGGTCTGGTACGAGGTTCATGGTCGTACCAAGGTAGAGGTGCTCTGCCGTTTGATCGATTTGGAAGATGTCCGCTTTGCCATCATTTTCTGTGCGACCAAGGTCATGGTCGATACTTTGGTCGAGCATCTCCTCGCCCGTGGCTACATGGCCGACAAGCTGCATGGCGATATGTCCCAAGTGATGCGTGAGCGCGTCATGGATCGTTTCCGCCGTCGTTCGATCGAATTCCTCGTTGCGACCGATGTGGCTGCACGCGGGCTCGATGTGAAAGATATCGAGGTGGTCTTTAACTACGACTTGCCAAACGATGGTGAGGACTACGTTCACCGGATTGGTCGTACGGGCCGTGCCGGAAGCAAGGGTAAGGCGATTACTTTTGTTGGTGGTCGTGAGGTCTATAAGCTCCAGAATATCATCCGCTTTACCAAGGGTAAGATCCGCCGCGAACGCGTACCTACGCTCGAGCAGGTGGAAGAGCGCCGGGCCAATCTCTTTTTCGATACCCTTCGTTCTACTCTCGAGGAGGGTTCGTTCAAACGGTACGACAACCATACCGATCGCTTGCTGGATCAAGGCTACTCGCCGACTGATATTATCTCGGCGTTGATGCACCTTCGCGAGAAGGAGAATCCGAAGTCGGCTGGAGAGGATATCCAGATCATCGAGGAGTCCGATCGTTCGCGAAATGATGGCCCGAAACGCAAGTCGGGTCCGTGGAAAAAGGGCGGAAAGCGTCCTTTTCACCGGAAGGGCGGCCCCGGACGCAAGGAAGGCGATTGGGGTAATTTCCCGAAACGGAAGAAAAAGAAGTAGGCCTGCGGTCCAAGACTATTGATGGGGATCGCCCTGTCGGCCGAACGATTTCGCCAAACCCTCTCCGGAGATCCACATATGTGAGATTCGATTCGGCGTTTGTCGAGGTACCGTGGTTGATGCGGGCTGTGTCCGTCCATGAGTCCGGTGTTTCGGGCTACTTCTGATGGATGCTGCTGTGGGGATGAATTCAATTCTATGATGAACCAAGCCAGTACACCTACCCCTGTACAACGGGGAGTTACCTTCGGTTTTTATGCGCGAAATGGAGTCTTGGGCTCCGATTGGGCAAGAACGGAAGTCGATAGAATGTTGGAGTTGAATGTCAGTCATGTCGTTCTAACTCCTATCGTAATGCAGGAGACGCCTCATACGACCCGACAGTATCGGGATTTTGAGGTGACTCCCAATGATCACGAGCTGTATTGCTTGGTCGAGTACATGCGAGAGACAGGCTTGGAGGTCACTTTGCGGCCAATGCTCGAAACCCAAGACGGGGGAGGCCGCTTGCAGGTGTGGTTTCAGCCGGATCGTGAACGAATTCCGGGTCGAGTCTCCGACCATTGGAAGCGATGGTTTGACAGTATGGTTTTGCGGAGCCGTCACTATGCTAAAATTGCTGAGGACACGGGATGCTCCCGGTACGGGCTCGATAGTGAACTTGATCGGACTATCCATAAGCAATCCCACTGGAAGGATGTCGTGAAGGAGGTTCGGTCGGTCTTCTCCGGCAAGGTGACTAGCTGCCACACTACTCACTGTGGTTTGATTGATTGGGAGGCGGAAATGCAGAATCCTGATCACTGGTGGCGGGATCTCGATGAACTTCAATTGAGCTGTTACGAAGCGGGTGCGGATGCCCCCGGTTGGTCTGTCGAGCAGATGATCGAGAAACTAAAATCCGGGCGGGATCGATTTCGCAAGCTGGCGGAGTCCTATGGCAAGCCTATCTCATTTGGTGAATGTGGTTGCGCGAGTAGCGTTGGCGCGGCAATGAGGCCTTCAGGTTGGGGGCGGGCTAAGGAGTATTCTCCGATGGAACAGGCGAACTATCTTGAGGCCGTGTTGACTCTGTTTTGGGAAGAACCTTGGTGGGCGGGTCTCTATTGGTGGAAGTGGGATGAGCATCTCAAACGGTCATCAACTGATGGAGATCCAGCGGTAGATCGAGGGTTCACTCTCTATGGGAAGCCTGCCGCAGAGGTCATGAAGAATTGCTTCGCCAGACCGGACCGTCGATAAGTTTCAAAATCCTAAGGAGTAACGAGGCCTTGTTTCGCTTTGTAGTCGGCAGCAAGGTCTTGCATCTGAGCCAGGGCCACCGCGTAGGCTGGGTCGTCGGCCAGGTTTCGGCTTTCGAGGGGATCCTCTTGGTAGTCGTAGAGTTCGCGGTCGAGAACGGCTCCTGTGCGGTCGCCTTCGGTGTATCGTAGATCGATCCATTCGATGTAGCGGTAGCGGTCGGAGCGCCATGCGTATCCCATGATGCGGTCTCCACCGGGGTACTTCCGGTGAAATTGGCTCACTGCGTAGTCCTTGGCGCGGGTTTCCGGATTCTCCAGCACTGGAACCAAGCTCATGCCGTCAATGTCCACGGGCTGGGGAAGTTGAGCCAGATCCGCGATCGTTCTATAGAGATCGACCAACTCTACAGGATGCGTATACAGCTCGCTCTGCGCGACCGCAGGGTTGCCGGGTTCCGCAATCATCAGAACGGTTCTCGTCGCTTGTTCATAGTTAGTGTGTTTGCACCACATGCCATGATCACCGAAGTGATAGCCGTGGTCACCCCAGAGGACGATGATCGTATTCTCGAGCTCCCCGGATTCTTCCAATGCGTCGAGGAGCTTGCCGAGTTGGGCGTCGACATAGGAGACACAGGCATAGTACCCGTGGATCAGGGTCTGGGCCATTTCTGAGTCAATCGTCTGTGGAGAGGATTGCGGAGGAATGTCGAGGTAGTGGCCGTTGCGGATCTCCCAACTCGGTTGAAAGTGATAGGAGGGCGCGCCTTCGGGTAGGGAGCTGATCTTCGCCAGTTCGAAATCGCTGGCTGAATACAGGTCCCAGTATTTCTTCGGGGCATTGAAGGGGAGGTGGGGCTTGTTGAAACCAACACCGAGAAAAAAGGGCTGATCGGTGGCGGATAGTTCTTCGATCAGTCCGGCCGCGATAGCTGCAATACGCCCGTCACCGTATCCTTCATCGGGTACATCGTAAGTGCCTTCGAATGCAGGTACTCCGCCGATCGCTTTCCGCCGTGCCAGTTCCTCCCCGTAGCTGGCGGGTGGGTCGGGGAAGATCTGCCGCACCTCACTCACAATCTGCGGATTGATATACCCGAGAGCTTCATCGGGATTGCCCGGGTCCTGGAGATAGGGGCGGCTCCATGAGATGGGGTCGTCTTCAGCAGGGCCCTGAACCGAGCGTGCGTCGAATATTTTTCCGATCCCAAGAGTCTCGTACCCGTTGTCTTTGAAGTATTGCGGTAGGGTGATCACCTCGGGGTTTACGCTCCGTATTTTGGTCGAAAGATCCCAAACTTGCGTGCGGTCTGGCCGCAAGCCGGTTAGTAGACTGGCCCGGGAGGGACCGCATACCGCCTGTTGTGCGTGAGCATTGGTAAAGGTAACCCCCATTTCTGCCAGACGGTCGAAATTAGGTGTTTTGGCAATGGGATCTCCATAACTCGACAACACTGGTTTGAGGTCGTCGACCGAGATGAAGAGTACATTGGGCCGATCACTCGACCCTCCCCAGAGTACCGCCGGTAGCAACGCCAGAAGAAACAGTCTTTTAGGGGAATTCATGGTGTAGTTGATGGAAGGGGGAATAATTCTCCCATATTCAGTGTCAAACAGGGCAAAGGGACGATCCGGAAGTCGGTTTACGAGTAAAATTTGATGACTGCTTTGATCAGAATTCTATCCCTATCCTATATCACTTAGTTGAAGTTTTTCGGGTCTTTGCTTAAAAAATCCGGATGGATCCACATGTAGAAGAGTATTGCTCGATGGTTCATCCGGAGCGTAGCGAGATGTTCCGGGAGTTATTTGAGTTGATCGCTTCTTTTGATGACGCGGTCGAGGTGACTATGCTCTACAAGATGCCTACGTTTCAACTCCGAGATGGCTGGGTAGCCCTCGCGAACCAAAAGAGCTACATTAGTCTATACACTTGTGATCGTCGTCATATCGAAAGCTACTGCACGAAGCATCCCGAGGTGAAAGCAGGGAAGGGATGTCTCAATTTCAGGAACGGTGATTCTTTGTACAAAGCTGATCTTCTTGAGGTAGTTGCGAGCGCCCTACACAATCCAAAGGGCTGATCGGATAAGGCTGTTGATCGAATCGGATGATTCTTATTACGGAAGCGATTTCTCTACAGGATTACCGCACTCAGCAGGTATAACTTTCGGTGGGTTCGTGACAGCGAGGGCGGTAGTTACCATGAATATTAGGAACCGGAATCGTTTCGGACACTTGGGGTAATACCTGTATTTTCCGCAGTGTGGAGGGTTGGTGATCGGCTGGCGGTGGCTTAGGTTTCGCCAGTGAAGACCAAAGTACATTCCTCTCCAGTCGCTCCGTCATGTCCGGTGGAAGATCCGGTAATCCTGTTCACTAGCGTGTTCGGGCCGTTCTCTCAGGATGATGAGTATGGGAGTCGAGCGATCAACCCGATGGAGCTGTACCAGAACCAGGTTACGCGGGTTCAGGGTCCGTTCTCTTTGCGCATGTTTCATCGATCTTGGGGATTGATGTTGATTCGCGATAACGTTGAGTGCCGTAGTACTTTGTTGGATTTCCCGAGCCGGGAACGATTCATCGAAGAGTTGAAATATCATCGCTATGGTGTGGTGGCGATCAGTGCGATTCCTCCAAACTTTCTGAAGGTGAGCGAGATGTGCCGCCTCATTCGTCTTCACCTTCCGGACGCTCGAATAGTCGTAGGCGGTCATATCTCGGGGGTCGCCAACCTGCAGGAGCGAACAGGGGCCGATTATATCGCCCGTGGTGAGGGAGTGAGTTGGATGAGGCAGTTTCTCGGCGAGGATACCGAACGCCCGATTCGTCACCCTCGGATCTTGTCTGGCATCGGAACTCGCACGATGGGGATGAAGATGAGAGAGAAGCCGGGGGACGTTGCTGCCACTTTGATCCCTTCTGTGGGATGCCCCATGGGGTGCAACTTTTGTGCGACGTCTGCCATGTTCGGTGGTAAGGGCCGTTTCATCAATTACTACCAATCCGGAGACGATTTGTTCGAGGAAATGCTGGGCTTGGAGCGAGATATGAGAGTCCGGTCATTCTTTGTGATGGATGAGAACTTCTTGTTCCATCGTCGCAGGGCACTGCAGTTGCTGAAGCGGATGAAAGAGCACCGAAAGAGTTGGTCTCTCTATGTGTTTAGTTCTGCCAATGTTCTGAAGTCCTATAAAATTGAGGAGTTGGTGGGTTTAGGGATTTCATGGGTTTGGATGGGGCTCGAAGGGAAGGGAAGCCAATATGCGAAACTTGCCGGCGCTGATACTCGCTCTTTGGTTCGCGAGCTCCAGTCTCATGGGATCAGTATCCTCGGCTCTACGATCATAGGGCTGGAAGAGCATACGGCCGAGAATTTGCCTGACGCGATTGAGTATGCGGTCAGTCACGACACTGAGTTCCATCAATTCATGTTGTACACGCCTGTGCCCGGCACTCCTCTCTATGAGGAACATCGAAAGGCGGGGACACTAATCGATCCGGAGGGAATTCAACTGTCCGACGCTCATGGTCAGTTGAAATTCATGCACCGTCATCCAAATTTGGCACAGGGTGAGGAATCAGGATTTCTCCTTCAAGCCTTTCAACGGGACTTCGAGGTCAATGGTCCGAGTGTCTTGCGCATGGCCAGAACTCTCCTTCGGGGTTGGAAGAGGTATGGGAAATGCGAGGACAGGCGGGTGCGGGAGCGATTTCGGAGAGAGTCGCGACTACTGCCTATTCAATACGCTGCAGCGGTGGCAGGCGCTCGACGCTGGTTCCGGAAGGACCCGGAACTTCGTGGGAAACTCGATGACCTCCTCCGTGAGATAAAGCAGGAGTTTGGAATTCGGGCGAGGGTCGCAGCAGGTTTCGGTCGCTTCTGGGTCTATCGCCTCCTTAAAGCCGAGGAGCGTCGGCTTCAAAATGGCTTCATCCTCGAACCACCAACGTTTCGTGAAAGTAGTCTCGATGCAGTCTCCGCGTGATTTGACTATGGGCCGTAGAATAGCGGATGGCTTTCCACGACCGTTCCGCTAGCAGAGTTGTCCTCTCGGAACGTTCGTGTGGAGACTTTGGAGTTTTTCCGAGTTTCAAATTGTATGTTCTTAGGTCAGCAGAGAGTGGATGGATCGCCAGTCATCGAGATTGTTCAGCATGATGGAATCATCGATGGGCGAATCCTCGGGCAACTCGTTTTCTGCCAGCATCTTCTTGCGTGAGCTGTCGCTCTTTTTCCGGTCAACTACGATGGTGTTGACCCGCTCGATGTTTTCGGGACTCACGTCCGCGTTGGGCTGCTTGCGGATCCAGTCTTCAAACGCCAAATAGCTCGGCTGTTCCTGGGAGATAAATTCGCGCGCGAGATCGGGATCCACTCCCAATCCTTCGAGGACCATGTAGTCAAACCCGGGGCGAATGTCTTTGTATCCTGCGGGAAGGCGGTCTGTTGCTGCTAGCAGGGCCTTGAGCCACAGGCGTGGAAGGTGCATGACACCGAGTGGTCCAGTGGTTCCAGAACTGATTAGAGGGATGATGGTTTCCATAGCGATCGTGTTGAAATACTCGGGTTTTGTGGGCATACGCCTTAGGCCAAGGCCGGTCGGTCGGCTCTTAGATAGGGAATAATGGCGGTGCGGCCACTGAGGTTGTCGACGACTTCGTGGAGATAGCCGTACTCGTGACGCTGTTTCGCCCGTATCAGCGGATCGTTCGAATCGAGTCCATAGAAGGTGCGGTTGATCACCCATGCCCATGGCTCGATGCCCGCGCGTCGAAGGTCCTCTTGGAGGGAAGCCGCTTCGTGTACCGGTGTGGCTTCGGGTAGTGTAACGACCAATACACGTGTAAAGGATGGGTCGCGAAGACGTGGTAGCAGTTCGCGCACGTCCTCCGAGAGTTCACTCGTGTTGCGTGAAACTTCCTTGTGATAGGCTTCTGTGGTGTCCAAGAGTAAGAGGGTGTGGCCGGTGGGTGCCGTATCGAGAACGACAAATTGGTCGGTTCCTTTGGCAACCGTCCGGGCAAAGGCTGTGAACACTGCGATTTCTTCGATGCAAGGCGAGCGAAGCTCTTCTTCGAGGAGTTCACGAGCTTCGGCGTCAAGATTCGCCCCAGTTGTCGCAAGGACGTGGGCTACGTGCCGTTCAGTTTCCTTTTTGGGATCGATTGCTTCGACAGTGAGGTTCTCAGGTAATTCGCTGAACTGTCCGGTCACGTGGTCGGCGGGATCGGTTGTCGCGAGTGACACCGAATGACCGCGGCTTGCGAGGCGCCGGGCAATCTCAACCGCGAGGGTGGTCTTTCCCACGCCGCCTTTCCCCATGGTCATGATCACGCCGTGGCCAGTTTCGGCGAGTTCCTCGACTAGTGTGTCGAGGTCGTCGGCCTTGAGATCTTGGGGAGGAAATTTCGCGATATCCAGAGATACGGGTTCACTTTGATCAGTGTGGGTGAGGGATCGAATTCGATCGATTCCTACGGCACCGGTTGGGCGGAAGGGGATCTCGGTGCAAGGCAGTGTGCGGATTGACTCCGGGATGCTTTCGAGAGCGTCCCGGTGAGATTCTGCCAGCGAAGAGGCCAGGGGGTCATCACTCCGGCCCGCTTCGAATACCGCGTTGACGATCAATCGCTGGTTGTTGAGTCCGGCCTCACGGAGCTCTCCTCCGGCTCGAGCGGCTTCCCGGAGCGATGCCGGTTCAGCTCGGGCCACCAGTACCAAGACTGTGTGAGTGGGGTCTTTGAGGGTCTCGACGGCGCAGCTGTAGATGTCTTTCTGTTCTTTCAGTCCAGAGAGCGGGCCGAGGCAGGAGGAACCGGTTTTGTTTTCCGCGATGAAATCGTTCCAGGCCGCTGGAAGATTGAGCAGTCGCAAGGTGTGACCGGTGGGTGCCGTATCGAGTACGATGTGATCGAAGTCTTTAATTTCCTCAGGGTTGCCGATGAGGCGGGAAAACTCATTGAAGCTAGCGATCTCAGTGGTGCAGGCCCCGGATAGTTGTTCCTCGATATTGGCCACCGCAGTCACGGGGAGAACTCCTCGGTACGGTCCCACAATACGCTCGCGATAGGCGGCTGCCGCTTCGTCCGGGTCGATGTTCATGGCAAAGAGCCCAGGCACCCCTTCGACGGCTGTCGGTTGGCCCGACAGTTTGGTTTCCAATACTTCGTCGAGATTTGAGGCGGGGTCCGTACTGATCAATAGTACCCGCTTGCCGGCATCCGCCATGGCTACACTCTCAGCGCAGGCCAACGACGTTTTTCCGACTCCTCCTTTTCCCGTGAAGAAGAGGAAGCGTTCGCGAGATTCAAGCGTTTGTGAGTGCATCGATCTCTCCGTCTAGCAGCAAGAACTACCGCCGCAGCAATCACTCTCTTTCTGGGAGGTTTCCTCTGTGCAGCAGTCCTCGCCGTCACCACAGCAGTCCTCGTCGTCACCACAGCAATCGGCCTCGTCGTCACCACAGCAATCGGCCGCTTGTTCTACGATCTTCTGAAGCTGAGCTGCGGTCGGGTAGACTCCTTTCATCACGAGTTCGCCGTCGACTAAAATGACGGGAAGTGCGTCGGGTCCGTCAGTTTCGAGAATCTTTTTGACGATGGTGTTCTCCGCAAACGCACCGGGCTCTTGGGCGAGGTTGTACCGGACAACGGTGGCCTCGTTCTGTAGTTGTTTTACCGTGCTGGCGAATTCCGAGAGGGCGGAATCAGGTGCGGGACCGCAGACGCCGGTTGAACAGCAAAGGGCAGGATCAAAGACTTCGATTTTCTTTTTTGTGGATGTGTTCATCAGGTTTTTATGGGTGAGGGAATTCAGGTTGCGAGTACTTGGAGTCCAGTGGATTGCAGGTGCTCTGTGAGGGTCCGCTGCGCCTCCGATTTAAGAAGACGAGCGCGGAAATACTTTCAAGTATTTATATATACCGAATATGGAATATTCCGTCAAACGCATTTACGGAAGATTTGGAAGTTTTCCCCGTTCCGCGAATGGGTGAACTCCGAAATCTCCAGACCTTCGGTCTAGAGTCGCTCTGAGAGCAGGGTGGAGCCTAGGCTCTGCCAGCCTTTTCTTTCTCGAGCCACCGTTCGATGCGACTGATTGCATCGGGGCGCTTTGGGTCGTCCGGTTTCATCCGGTTGAGTACGTTCAGCGCGGTTTCGGCATAGTCGATGGCCGTGGCGCTGAAGATTTTATCGAGTTCCGCGTGATTGATTTCGCCTTCGCGGATCATTTTACGGGCTTCAGCTTCAATCTCGACCGAGGATCCTCCCATCGAGCCGCCCCCGCTTCCTTTCCCAGGTGCACCTCCACCTCCGGCACCGCCTTCGCTGCCTCCGGTTCCACTTGGGGTACCGTCCGTTTCGACGGATTGGCTGCCGCCGCGAGCTTCGCGCTCGATTCCGGCGGGGTATTGTTTTCCGTCCTTTCCAGTCACGTGGGTGCGGCTTTCCAGTAGATCCTGCTTTTCCATGTCGATGCGGGTACGACGCACGAGATCAGTGGAGATTTTGCAGAGTTCGGCGATGACGGAGTTCGACATTTCAGGCCATTCTCCCAGCGCGATCTCCGCTGCATTGCGCTTGTCGGCATTGGATCGATAAATGCCGTTGGTGGCATTCGCCCCCAGGGAGTGCCGGAGCGCATCCGTGCGGGAGCCTTCGCGAACCTCAGTCGATATACATTCGTAGGCGTTGCGCTGTGCGGCTAAATATCGGTGGAAGCCATCGGCCAACCAGTATTTGCTGCCGTCATAATAAGTGATGACTGGAGGGAACTGGGCGCCTTCTTCCATCGCTTCCCCGTAGCTGGAAATCGCTTCGTCATTGGTGGCTACACGGGCCTGTGTCCCTCCGTAAATATCAATCTGATCGAGTGGTAGTTCTATCGTTTGCATGGGAAACGGGCTGTTCTGATCGATCGCCCGCCGGATGACAACGGGAGAATGAAATTTTTCATTCACGGCCGCCGTTTTGCTGGTCGGTGGAGGCGCGTAGCCGTCGTTCGCCCTAGGAATTTTGGATCCTTGGGACTGGGGCCGGACGGATCCTGTCTTCGAATCCCCTGCTGTAGAGAGGGCCTTCCACCCTAGAGCGGGCCCGCGATTTTGAATCGATTTGTGATCGCTCGGAGACCGGAGACTGTGGCAGCATTTTTCGCTATGAAGCTTCAGCGGGAAGGACCGGACTCCTTGCCGCTGATCATAGTCGATGGGGAGATTGGCCTCAAGGGAGTTTATTCCACAGTGGAGCAGATGGCTTATTGGGCGGGGCTTCGGTTATCGGGTGACTGCTGTGGCGGTAGTTCTCGTTGCTGAATCGTCCTCCGTTCAGCTCATTCCGAAAGGGCGCGGGAGATCAGTCCTCCGTTGGACATAGAGATGCTGGCCGAGCAAAGGCTTCCGTCGATCTCTCTCCGGAACGCATCGTTAGGGTCAATCAAATCGGGCTGTAGCCAAAGAATGGCGCGGATTTGGGAAAAAATATGTTCGTATCAAAGGGCCTCCCCGAGGAGACCCCGATCTAGGATTTCATCATGCTGATTAACATAGATGACTTGAGGAGTGTTTATCAGAAGGTGAGGTAGATAGGGAATTTCTGGACCAAGGAAAGCTGATTCCTTCCTTTGCTTAAACTTCGAGATTAGCCTCCGATGCGCATGTTGGGTGGGAGTCGATGGGTGTTCTATTGGGGATAGAGTTTGAAGAGGGTAGGCTGGTAGACGGATTTTTTGCCGATTTTACCGGACCGATCCGTTCACAATGTAGGTCAAAAACTAGCTGATTCGGTGTACGTAGTATAGAGTTACTTGCGGTCAAAGTTGTGAGAATGCGGTGGATTTTTGAGGGTGCAATTGAGGATAAGATAAGCTAGCAAGCTTTATTGCTCCGTTTTCGGGGCGTGACTCGAGTTAGGGGAAGATGCTTCGGACCCTTCCCGAAAAGGATGAAATCGCATTCTTTGTGGAACTGATTCCGATTGAGACCGATTGAATTGCCTTGTCCTGGGCCCTTCCCACTCCCAGCCAAAATTGATCAACCCTTTCTGAGCCGAGAAAAACCCGGGATGTCGCATCAATCGCGGTGATGGAATATTCGGAGATTTTTTTACCTTTGTCGTAAGACTCTTTGAGTGTCTTCACGGGAGGGATGGCGTAGCTAGCGATATCTACAGTGGACCCCATAAAATCGAACCAATCTCGAAACGATCCTCGCTCCAAGACATTGCTAATTTTTGTTCCATAGGTGGCGAAGACCAATGTTTGCGACAATTTTTCCTGAATGGGCTGAACGATTTTGTTTCCGTATCGGTTGTCCAGGAAACCTACGGTATCGGCGATGGGACCGTTTACCAGTTTTTGGGTAAAGTTGATTGCCGGATCGAGACTGAAGTCCACCGGAACGAAGTTATTTTTGAATACATTCTCAACCTGTTGCTGGTGAGATAGGATTGCTGTCCCCGTGCTGGTCCCGTCCAGATTTCCGACAGCGACGCTCCCGACCTTTTCGTAGCCGCTGGGGTCCACAAAGTTGACGGGGTCAGCACCTGCATAAGCATAGAAGTTTGTTCCGGCGGCGAGACCGATAGGGTCGGGGTTGAGGAATCGGGCGAGGGAGGGGTTGAAGAATCGGGCCCTGGCGTAGACGAGACCCGAGGGTTGTTGGACCATCCCGAAACGACCGCCGAGGCCAAAATCGAGGGAGCGGCTACCAGCCTCGGCTACAATGTCGCCGTGAATGGTGTAGTCGTACCGTCCGGTGATTTCACCGGAGGCTGTGGATACGACCCGTGTGTTTCCTCGCAGGTCGAAGTGATAGTAGGACGGCTCATTGTCATGGTCTTCCGCATATAGTAGCCCATAGCCGTATACGTATTTGGTGGTCCGTCCGTCTGGATCGATTTTCATGAGAACGCGGGAGAGGCCGGCCGCCGTTTCGGTGAGGAAGGTAGTAGTCCCTTCCGGATCAACTCGCTTCCGGAGGATGCCGTTGACTCCGTAGCGATACTCGCTGGTTCCGTCGGAGATTAGCCGGTTGCGTTCGTCGTATTCGAATGTGCTGTTCCCGGAAATGGGGGTGGGTCCAGAAAGCAGGTTTCCGTCGGCATCGTGAAGGGCGGTTGTTTCGTCGATGCTTTCGATTTGGTTGTTGGCCAGAAAGGTGAGGGAGTGCTCGAAGATTGACGAAGCGAAGGCAGCACGGTTACCCCGACTAGAGATAATCCGCCCGCTACGGTCGTAGTCGAGATAGGAAAACAGAATAACTTGGCCATCCCGATCGAGGTCACTGAAGGCCCGCAACCGATTGTCAGATTTGTAGACGAAGTTCAGGGTGGAGCCGTTAGGGCGGGATTGTCGGGTGAGGCGCCCCCGGATATCGTGCTCGAAACGGGTGGTTCGTCCCGCCCAGTCAGTCAACCGAACGAGGTTGCCGAGAGCGTCGTAATCGTACTCGACGGAGGTGTTGTCGGGGTAGGTGATTTTGGTGGCGAGGCCATTTTGATTATACTCGTAGCCGATGATGTTTTCGTCTTCATCCTCAAATGATACGAGTCGGTCGTGCCCGTCGTTGGAGTACTGATTTGTGGCTTGGTCGCCCTCCTGGGTGCTTTGCTGGAGCGAGAGAATATTGCCGGAAAGATCGCGGAAAATGACTAGCGTGGATTCGGGCTTGTCGGGAGAAGAGTAAGTCTCTGACTTCAACCGATTGCGAAGGTCCCATTCAAAGGAAGTCGACTTGTTGGAGGGGAAATTGATTCCAGTGAGGAGCCCGTCGGCTGTCCATTGCAGCTCGGTTTGGTTGCCGAGGGGATCGGTGATCTGGGTGATGCGGCCAAAGGGGTCGTATTCGAGTTGAAATTCGCCTCCATTGGCCAGGCCCAACGCGGTACGGTTACCCGATAAATCGTAAGAATGATCCAGCGTATTGCCCATCGGATCGGTCTCACTGAGGAGGAGGCCAAAGGTGTCAAAAGATCCTTGCCATGAGTTTCCTTCCCCGTCGGACCGTTGTTGAGGCCATCCTCTTGAGTCGTATTCAATATTCTGAGAAGTGCCGCCTGCGTCTGAGATGGACGACAAACGGCCGGCGGCGTCGAAATGGAACTGACTGAGGGTGCCGATTGAATCGCTGATCTTAGTCAGGCGATTCATTCGGTCATAGTGGTAGGTGAAGGTGCGTGCCCCGGCGTTGATGGGGGGGAGAGTGGTGGAGAGGATGGCGCCCTCGGGCGAGTACGTGAACTCGGTTGTGTTTCCCATCGGGTCGGTCGTGGCGGTGACAAAGCCGTCCAAGTCGAGGGATCGTTCGAAAGTCAAAGTAGGTTCGCTGCCATTCGCCGACTGTTGGAGAATGCGGATGAGGCGATCCCGAGAGTCGTACTGAAAAACGGTCTGTTTGCCCCGTTCGTCGGAGTAGGACTCGAGGCGGCCGAGCGGGTCCCAATTTAACTGGACGGAGGAGCTGTCGGGGTAGGTGATTTGTTGGGGGAATCCGTAGCTGTCGTAGGTGATGCTTTCGGTGCGTCCTTCGGCGTCTCGTTTGGTGCTGAGGAGTCCGAGACTATTGTACCCAAAGCGTAGAATCTCTTGGCCGGTTTCGTCGTAGACGGATTGGAGATCTCCGTTGGATGAGTATTGAAAGGAGAGGGAGTTTCCGTTCCGATCGACCATCTCTTGAAGTCGTCCATTGTCGTAGATCCACGATTCGGTTAACGGAAGGCCGGAGTCTGGGTCGAGGCGGTAGGGCGTTTGGCGAAGTACCAAGTGGCCTTCCGTATCGAACTGTTGTGTGAAGTAGGTTTCGGAGCCAGGTCGGAAATCGTTGGAATCGGAGGATGGCAGGTGGTAGGCGATGAGGTTGTTGGAACCGTCGTAGGAAAATGAGTTGCGAAGCCCGTTCGGGTCTTCTGCCCCGATCGTACGGCCTTGTTCATCGTAGTAGAAAGAGGAGACGTTGCCATGGGGGTCGAGGGTGCTGTTCTTGGAGCCGCTGTAGTAAAAGGACCATTCCTTGTCTTCGTCGCCCTGCATCATTTGTCGAATGACGCGCCCATCGTCGTCGTACTCGTTGGTGGCGATGGTCTCTCCTTTGGCGTTGAAGAGTGTGGTCATGCGCCCCTTATCATCGTAGGCGAAGTTTGCGAGAGTGCCGAGGGAATCCTCAACTCGCACGAGATTTCCTTTGTCGTAGACGTACGAAACGGTTTTGGACCGGGATCCTCCGACCAATCGCACCGTGGATATCCGGGAGTCGGACCAAGTGAATTCCAGAGAGCGGCCTAAGGCGTCGTTAACCTCGTGTAGCCCGTCGGTGTCGTAGGAAAAGATCATTTGATTTCCATTGCGATCGATGAGCGACGTGAGTTGACCTTCCGAATCAAAGTGGAAAGTGCGCTCGTTGTTCTCCATGGAGGAGAGCTGAAACCCATCCTCGTCTTCGATGAGTTCGAGACGGCTGCCCGCGGGAGGGACATAGCTTCCGTCTGGGAGCCGCACGTAAGTCATCCTTTTCGGCCCGAGGGTGACCACCTGTGCGGAAGCCCGGATCTGGTCAATGGCCCAGTGAATGATCAAAATGGTGGCCATTCGATGGCGGGCGGAGTCTCCGTCGATGGCGATCTGATTGGCGAGGGCGGAGGCAACGAGGAGGGGAGCGGCCTGGCGGGCGGTTCCACCACCCAGAGCGGGATCGACGGTGAATACCTTGTCGATTTGGCCGAGGAGATTGTGGGTCCACCCTCTTCCGAGGCCGGCGGAATCCTGTTGGCTCTTGCGGGAGTCGTAGGAGCGGACGAATGAAAGGCCGAGTGGGGGCTCGTGGCTTGTGGCCAGCTCGGATTCGGTGAGTTCGAAGGCGCCGGTTAGCATATTGACTGGATCGGCGGCGGTAAAAGTTTCTGTGTTGTGAGCGGGCTCGGAGGAGGCTGGATCGAGATCGGAAACGCGACTGGGGTTGGCGCTTCTCTCGAGGACCTCGTTGACCTGGTAGGGGTCGATTACAGTCGGGTTTGCGCTGCCCCCGCCGTTATTTCCCCCGCTAATTGCCCAGCTCCCGCTATGGGAATTGTTTTGAATCCAGCCGAGCCCCTGCCACTGCCCGAATTGCATGGAGGGGATAGATGGCGTGAGGACATAGGCGTTTTCATCGTTTGGGTCTTCGAGGATTTCTTCGAACTTGTTGAGGCGACTCGCGGAAAATCCCTGCGAGGAGAGAAAGCTGATCCCGGCAGTCTTGTTCTGTGGAGTAAGGAGGACGACGCCGTTGGTAAGAGTGTTGGCCAATTTCAGCATCCGAACACTGGAGACCGCGGCTGCGCTGTCGTCGCCGGCTTGCTCGATGACACTGTGTTCGAGGGCACTTCCGTAGTTGGTTGCGATTCGCCAGGTGGCCCTGACGGCATCTGAATCGTTATAGGGCGAGACGAAAGACGCCTCGGATAAAGCAACGTCGATAACGAGGTCCTGTCCCTCTTGCTTGACAATTCCGATTTCTGAGAAGCGGGGATGATGAATGTTGTTGTGAGCGGCGGCGATGCGGGCGGCTTGTTTCTCTTGGAACACATGCCGCAGCCCGATGATGTAGAGCGACTCGATGCGGGCGTCGAGAAGCTCGGACGCATCGAGATCGGGCTCTTGCAGGAGATTGTTCAGGTTTGCCTCTCGAGTGCGAATGAGACGACCGCTGGGATTGATTCCAAGGTATAGAGTGTAGTAGTCATCGGTGCCTGTGCCGAGGCGTTTGGTCCTTTTGTAGTATGCACGGGAAGTGGTGGGCTCGGCGGGGAGGCCTTCTCCATCTAGGCCGTCCCATGGATGAAGGACTTCGATCAGCCAATCGACCTCGTCCTCACCGGCGGTGAAGTCGAAGAGAAAGCTGTCTTCGAGATTGAGGATGGTCCGTCCGGAAGGGGTGTTGCGTGCACTGATTCTCTTGCCGGAGATTTCGGGAATGGAAAGTTCGGTCGAACCGAGCAGTGTGGACATGCTCTCGGATTCGAAATCGTAGTTCCCAAAGCTCAGCCTGATCCGACTCATCCAGGCCTCGGGGATGAATTCCCATGTCTGCAAGCCGATATCTGTCGTGCTGGAGTAATCGTTCTCGTCGAGGGTGACAGATTGCCAGTCATCTCGAATATTCAACAGGCCTTTGGCGCGGGAGCGAAAGGCGAGGACTTGGGTCAGGTCGTCCTCAGCGGCAGCTTCCAGAGCCGCGACCAGTTGGGTTGACTTGTTATTCAGGTACTCGTTGATAGCCGCTTCATCCAAATTCTTGATCCCGTATGTCGTTTCAGTGCCTCCGGCGAGAGAGAGGAGTTCAGCGGGATCGGCGTCGGCGGCGCTCAGGATGTCCCATCCGGATGTCCGGGGCTCGAGAAGTTTGTAGGAGGGATCGATCTCCCAGGTTTGCCCATCGTGGTCGGTAAATTGTACCCAGACATGGGGGATGTAGTAGACGAGTAAGGTCGAGCTAGCGGCGGCGAATGTCCAATCCACATCGGGGAAGCCATCTTTAAGCGCATAATTGTAGCGACTGACTGCAAAACGCCATTGCCGCAAAGAGAGATCGCCCGGTGGGGCACCGGCATAGTCGAGAAACTCGGCATCGCTCAAGTGAGGAAAGGCGGTTGGGTTGGATGGATCCGAGTCGTCATTGTCGGCCAGTCCAAGCCAGCGGGCAATGCTGGTATCGAAGACTTTGCGCGCGCCAAAGCGATAGCGGACGTTTTCGTAGCCCGATTCGCGGAGAAGGGCGACCATCAGTGCACTGGTATCGAATGAGTTTCCGCTCCGTTCGTAGAGTGTAAGAGTGGCTCCTTTCAGCGAGCCAAAGTAGTGATCGTACTCAATTTGATCGTAGCAAAATTCGAAAATACTCCAGGCATCGTAGCGGAGATTGTAGGCGAGCCGCTGGATCTCTGGAGTCGCTTTTGCGGCGATGGCGCTGGTGGGTTCCGTAGGAGGGACGCTAGTGGGTCCGAAGTCGGCTGATCGGGGCGAGAAGGGGGCTGCTGCGGTTGGAGATGGAGATGGAGATGGGAAGGGGGAGGGGCCGGAGTCGTTCTCCTCGATCTGGGAGCTTCTCATTCGCTCCACTAACTCTACGCTGAGGCGGGGGGAATTGTTCGTCCAATTTTGGGCCCAGATGCCGGTGGGCATGGCGCATAAAATGGAAGCGACGAGGACTCGAGCTGGAAGGAAAATTCTCATCGGTCGTTGATCAAGGGTTGTTGATCTCCAGGAGGTTGCCCTCGGTATCAATCGTCAGTGCGGAGGCTTCGCTCTCGGTTTGGAAGGATCGCAAGCGGCCGTTGGGATCATATTCGAATATGGTGGTATGGATGGCGTCGTTCGCTTTCGGGTTAAGTCCGAGGCGATTCTCGTCTTCGAGGGGGATCCGGTCTTGGTCGGAGTCCTGGAGTGGAAGTAGGGCGGTTCTTCCGTAGTGGGCGATCTCCCATTCGTCCGGGAGTCCGTTGCCATCGAGGTCTATGGTTGCATAGGGGTTGAGCCCCCGCAGGCGTTCCTCGAAGTCGGACAGCCCGTCTCCGTCTGTATCGATATGAAAGCTAGCGGCTCGCCAAAACGCATCCGGGTCCTCGGAAACGTCGAAGATAAAACGTCGGTTTTCGGGAGAAACGTATTCGCCACGTGAATGCCAAAGGGTGAGGTCGCTTGAGGAAAGGAGTTCGTAGCCCATGTCGGCTTTGCCGTCGAAGTGGATTGTCCTGTCGCCCTGCATCCAGATTTTGAACGGTTCAGCGACGAAGGGATTCCCCCCGGTCAGATACTCTTCGATGAAGTTCAGGCCGTCGAAATCGAGATCGAGGTGGGGTGCGGTCGCAGCCCAGTCGATATCATAGGTCTCGACAAATACATCGGGGAAGGCATCGGCATCCGCATCGGGGAACCCCGCGACCCGGCGGAGGTTGGAGACGAGAGGGTCGAGGTTCCTCTCGAATTCGAAACGATCATCGTATCCATCCAAGTCCCGGTCGTGTGAAGCGGTGCCGCTGGTAGGGAGTTGCTCGGCCCATGCGTCTCCGATCCCGTCCTGATCCTCGTCTTCGTCAACTCGGAAGAGGAAATCGGCGGAAAACGCTTTGGGCCGAAGTTGGGAGAAATCGGCAGAGAGGGTGAACCGGTAGTCCCCCGCGCTGATCCCGGAGAGGGTCACGCTCAAAGAGGCAGTGGCACCGGAGGGGAGGCTTGAGACCTGCTCGGGATAAACACTGGCACTGGTTGCACCGGGACCGGAAAGGGCGAGTGCAATCGAATTGAGATCGGTGGGGCCACTGTTGACGAGTTCGATCTGGATGGTCCTGGGGAGGTCTGTGAGGAGGGTGGGCAGGATGGTTTCTGACTGCAGGGGTGAGCCGTCCAAGCGGAATTCCAGTAAGGATTCTGGGCGGACCACAAGATCGAACTGGAACGGACTAGTGGCAGGATCATTGGTGGTGATGGAGATTGTGTTTTGCGAGACCGCAGGGGAGCTTCCGGAGAACGAGAGCAGCAGTTCTACTTGCTCCCCCGGCGGTACGGAACCATTGGAGGGACTTTGGATCGCCAGACCGGGTACCGATTCGGAGGCTTGGAGGGCGACCTGGTAGTCGAGACGCTTGGTGCCGGCGTTGGCGACGAACAGCGGGAAGGACGGGCCGTATGTGGGAGAGGGGAACCACCAGCTCAACTCGCCTTCATGGGAGATCGTGGTCCCATCGGCTGCGTGGACGGTTAGCTCGGGGGCGCCTGTCCAGGATTGCCGGACGAGGAAGCGAATCCATGTAGCGACTTCTGGGAGGTTTAGATCGTGTTCGGGATCGAGTCGGAACGACATGGCAATGACTCGCCCGGAGCCGTAGTTCCATGCGATGAGTGAGGGCTCTCCGTCGTCGTCGCTTCGCAGGTACACGTCGGCGGTCGGTTTCGGATTAAATCCTTCAAAAGTGGCGATGTAGGAGTGGAGTGGATACATCAGGTCAGGCGGTGAATCGGGCGCGGACGGGTCGAGGGTGAGAGTGTCGATTCGGACCTCGCCGGGTCGGGTTGCCATTGGCAGGAGTGCTTGCAGGTTCCCGAAGGAGGCTGGGTTCGACTGGAATTGTTCGATCCAACCGAGGGGGAGTACCAGCACTCCTCCGCTTTGTGTGTAATCGATCAGAGCAAAGAGATCGTCGTTGGACAATCCGTTTGCCGAGAAGGGGCCGGGCGCGAGCAGGAGTGTATCGTAGGGGGGATCTTCCTGGGAAAGAATGGCTGAGAGAGAGTCCTCGCTGGAGAGAATGTCGACCGCGATCTCTTCGGAGTCTTCGAGGATGGCCACAATGGCTTGGTCTTTATCGGTGTCGCCGGAGGTCAGCAATAGCGCGCGGACGGAGTAACTGTTGCCGGTAAAATCGATGAGGAAGGGGGATTCGTTTTCATCATTGCTCAGGATCTCGAGTTGGATGCGGAAGTCGGAGAGAACGGTCGGGGTAATCTCCAGGGTCGCGTTCAAAGTCTCGCCGGGGGCGAGACGGTCTACTTCGGAATCGGTAAGGAGATCGCTTTGCGCACCGGTAGATTCAGCGAGGCGAAGGGATATGTCGGTTAGGTCTGCCGTGCCGTCATTGCGGATCGCCAGGGATGCTTGAAAGCGATCACCGGGGTCTGTGGGATCGATTTCGAGGGATTGGCCCGCTTGTAGGAAGGTGTTTTCTGAAAACAGTACGGTGATCTCCGGTACCTGACGGGGATTGAGTCTTCGGTACTTGGGCAGAATCCGGACGAGTTCGGCGAGGTTTGTGTCGTTGAAAAATGCATTCTTGTCGATGTCGAAGGGGAGAGCGAATACGATGCCACCCCCTTGGCTCTGGGAGACAAGGACTGGGGCTACGCTGTTCTGGGATGTATAAAGGATGCTGGTTCCCCTGCGGGCTTCGACTTCAGTACCCTGCAGGATGGCGGTATCGAAGGAGTCGGGGAAATTCGGGGTGATATAGGGATCGTCCTCCTCTTTTTGTAGTTCATAGATCGCGACTGATTGCCCGAGTGAGCTGGCAGGGATGATCCCATCGAGAGTGGAGTAGTGTTCAGGGTGGGCGGCGATCTCTTCGATGAGCCACTGGGTCGAGATCAGGACACCACCGCGATTGACGAAATCCACAATGCCCTGTTGGGACTGGAGACCGATCTCGAAGTTGGCGTCTGAGAGGGTTGACTCGGCGAGGATGATGGCGTCGTAGGCACTCCAGTCGGGGCCGGGGTCCGCGAATTGTTCGGGTGGAATAAAGGTGAGGAAGTTGCGGGGATCGACTTCGAGGAGAGTACGCACTTTTTGGTCCAAGGAGATCGATCCGGATTCCATGACAGCGATGTCACAGAGGTCGGCTTCGCTGCTCAGTTGGATTGCGAAAGGAGTTTCCTGCCCAGAGTAGGTGATGGTGAGGGTACCCGAATTGCGTTCGTGTTCGGCGGCGGTATGGTTAATGGTGATCTCCTGTTGGCTACCGGTCGTGAGAGTGGAGGGAAGGGTGCCGCTGAAAGAGAACTCCTCATCGCCGCTGAGGGTGAGTTCGATGCCGGTCATCGCCGCGCTGCCTTGGTTGGCCAGCGTAATTGTGCGGGAGGTGGGGGCGGTCGGTTCGCTTAGGCCAAAGTCCAATTCGTCTTCGCTGGCCAGGGTTTGATTCTCTTCATCGGCGACGTTGAGGAGAGGCAGAAGGATGGAGGCCAGATTGAGGGTGAGCGGAGTGGCGGAGTAATCGTGGGAGAGCAGGAGAGTGGCTGAGTCGGTGGAGAAGGTTTCGGAGCGGTAGGCGATGGTGATGCTCAGGGTTTCACCCATGGGAATCGTGCTCGGTACAGTGCCCTCAATCGTGAAGGTGCTATCGCCATCCAACGCGGCTGAGAATCCGGTAAGGTCGGTTTCGCCGGTGTTTTGGAGGGTAAGTGTGCGGAGAAAAGTAGCGCCCGAAGAAGGTACGATGAACTCGATAGTATCCTGGTTTTGTAACGACAAATCTTTCTCGTCACTGAGAGAGAAGCCCGCGTTGAAATTGGCTTTGAAAGTCAGCTGGAACGGGTGGTTGTTCTCGTCGCCCGATTTTATGGTGAAGGCCTGACTTTGGGGACCCTGCGAGCCGGGGAGGAAGGAAAGGACAACATCGAAAGACTCGTCGGCGAGGAGGATCCCTGCGAAGTCGTACTCGAGGTGATAGTCCGAGTTGCGTGGAGATGCGAGTTCCGGAATGACGGGGGCGAGAGGATCGTCGCCTGTATTGGTGATGGTGATATGGTACTCCGCCTCTTGTCCGGTTTGGATGTCTCCCAGATAAAAGGATTGGCCGGATAGGATCGGGTTGCCGCCCGAGTCGGTAACCTCCAGCGCGACATTCGTGGGGGTGAATCCGGAGAACCCAGGGTGGGATTGAAGCCATAGGAGCCGTTCAAAGAGATCCATGGCGTGGGAGTTATCCACTGGCTCTTCCCGGTCAATCGCAGAGTAGACGGCCGTCCCGTCTCCATAATTCCATCCGACGACGGCGGGATAGAGAACATCTGATTGTGCGGTGTAGAGCAGAGTGGCACCGCTTTTCGGGTGATTGACCCAAGTTCCCGGAGAGATGGAGAAGGAAGAAGCGAGCCCATCGAGGTAGTCAGGGGCCGGAGTGAGCATCTGTACCGAATCGGCGGGGATTCCGATACGATCTTCATCACCGAGGACTGGTGCGATGGCGTCGAGGACAGGGAGATAGGCGGAATCGCGCGCGCGGTTATAGGCGTAGTTATTCGAGAGGAGGATATAACCCCCATTGTAGACGTAATCGACGAGAGCCTGCTGGCCCGCTTGGGAAAACTGGGTCGAGCTCGATAGGCTTGTGACGAGATAAACGGCGTCCACTTTATCCAGATCGTAGGATCCGTCGAAGGAACTGAAGTGCTCAAACTGATCAAAGCAGACGGAACCGAGATCGGCAAAATCTTCGAGAAAGTCGCTCCACTTCGGCTCGGACAAGAGCAGCACGTTCAGTACTTCGTGGTTGCCGCGCAGTTGCACCTGCCAAGTCATGGTCCCGTTGTCATCGGGGATCGTCAATTGCCCTGTCTCGCCTCCGAAGGTTTCAGGGCTGAACGAGACATCGATCCAGACGGTCTCGCCTGGATTGAGCGAATCGCCGGAGGACTGACTGTTGAGCGCGAAGACATTGGGCGATTCGCTGGTGACGCTGGGTGATCCCAGAGAGAGGGGGAGTTCCCCGGTGTTCTCAAAGACGAGCCTGGCCCGATGAGTTTCTTCGAGAGAGGTGGCGGGAAACTCGGCGATGGAGGAGTCGGTGACGGGCTGGCCGTCTATCGATTGCAAGGAGAGTCCGTAGGTCGGATTAGCGATGAGGGTGTATTCCCAGGTGGGGGTCGTGGGGTCGTTGCTAACCACGCGAAGATTCACGGACTTTTTACCCGTGGTGCCTGTTTTCATGCTAACGGTGACCGCAGCGGTTTCGTCGTACCCGAGGGTGGAGGGGAGGGAAGTTTCGAGGATGAAATCGGAGGCATCGTCACCGACGAGAGAGACCGAGCTGACGACGAGATTACCGTAATCCCGATTCGCAAGAGTTAGCTCAATGGAGTCATCGTAGTGAGGGATGACATCACTCAGGAGCCGGGTGTCTCCGGCTTCCAGCAACTCTCCGCCGGTTTTGGCTACCTCGAGCCGAGGGGGGAGAATGGTTGAAAAAGCAGTGGGGCGTAGGAGAGTCACATTGCCCGTAAAGGTGTAGCCGGGAAAGTTATAGGCGGTCGTGTCGCTGGCGTTGGGACGGTAGATGATCTGAACATTTTCGTTGAGAGAGGCGGCTTCGTACTCAGTACCATTCCAGACCTCGACGTGTTCCAGCAGGTCGGTGATTGCCTGTGTCTGTTCTCCCTGCCAAACCAGAAAGCCATCTTTGAGGTAGATGGTGTTGCCGGCGAAAACCTGCGGCGGGTGGTTTGCCTGATAAAGCTGAAATTTGGCGTAGGCGGCCACGGTAAGGCTATTCCCGGTCGTGGTAGATGAGCCGAGTGTCATTGTTGAATTGCACAACAGTGCGGACGTGGGGCCCTGTACCTCGATGGAGTTCCCCCCGGTGAGACCACCGATGGTGATTGAATCTGCGTAAAAGACCGATTGGCCGACCGTGTTCAGTTGACTTGCGCGCCCATCGCCCGATTCGAGAATCAGGGGGCCGAAGGAGGAAAGACGGGACTCTTGGTCGAGAAGAAAGGTGCCTTCGCCCGATTCGCTGCCAATCTCGATCCGGGCCATCGTGAATGTAGATTCGTCAGTCGCCTCCACTGCGTTGCCATTTCCGGAGACCCCGACCCGGAGAACGGAGAAAAAGGAGCCGACGCCATGAAGTTCCAACGTGTTTCCCGACCCCTCGTTGCCCACAGTGACATTCCCAGTCTCTCGGATTGTTGTGAACTCTGGAGAGTCGTCGGTTAAGGAGTTTCCCCACATCCGAAAGGAGTTTCCGTTGGAGGTCGCTCGATTACCGATCACTAAAGAGTCGAATTGAACGATAACGTCAGTTACTTCGAGCTCATTGTAGGAGGTCTCATCGCCGAGGAGAATCGGGTCGGTGAAATCGCGGTAGGAACCGGAGTCCAAGATGTATCGGGCGGGATCGGCGGCAGTCCCTCCCGCGTCCATGGTCGAGGGAACTTCATTGTTAGTGGCGACCGTTGCCGCAGTCGCGAGGGAAACGGCTAGCGCGTACGCACCCACTGGCAGGAGTGAAAAGAGTCGTGGTAAAAAGTCAGATCCTGCCCAATGTCCCTTCTTCATTACAAATCTAGGTAAATTGAGTTTGCTCCGACGTTCAAGGTTTGATCCGCCCCATAACCCGATTTGTTTAGTGGATCAGTCGGAGGATACAGGGTAGCTCGTTTGCGATGAGCGATTTCTGGTCACCCGAAGTCAATCGAGTTGAGAGGCGGGGAGGGGATCTGAAATTGAGTAGATTTTGGATCGCTCGGAGACCGGAGACTGTGGCAGCATTTTTCGCTATGAAGCTTCAGCGCGTAGCATTGGCGATGTTCATCGTCTTTTTGGTTTTTCATCTCCTGTATGTCGGGCAGTCGCTGTTGCTACCCTTGGTAATTGCGGGAGCGGTTTCATACCTGATCAGTATTCTCGGCCGGGCGATCGGGTCTTTGAGGATAGGCAAAGTGTACATTCCGCGTCCACTGGCGGTTGTGCTGGCTCTGGCTGTGATCCTACTCTCGCTGAGTTTCATCATCCAATTAATTACCCTGAATATCGGGAAGGTGGTGAATGCCGCCCCGGAATATCAACATAATCTCGAGGCCTTGATCTATAAGGGGTATTCCTTTTTCGGTGTTGAGCAGCCTCCGAATCTCAAGGAGTTTCTCGGGAAGTTTGATTTTCGAACCTATCTTCAGCGGTTTGGGGGAACCGTGCGGGCCCTCCTCAGCAGTACAGGCATCATCATTGTCTACTTGGTCTTTCTCCTCCTCGAGCAGCGTACTTTTTCCGGTAAGATTCGAGCCATCGTGACCAACCCGGACCGGCAGGAGGATACTTTTGCGATTTTGGAGAAGATCCGGAACGACATCCGCCTGTACATCGGTATCAAGGTATTAACAAGTGCCGCCACCGGCCTCCTCAGCTATCTCGTCCTCCAATCCGTGGGAGTGGCGTTTGCCAGCTTCTGGGCGGTGTTGATTTTCTTGCTCAATTTTATCCCGACCATCGGTTCCATTATCGCCACCGCGTTCCCTTCGATTCTCGCTTTGGTGCAGTTTGAAACTATGGGACCGTTCATCATTACCGCGTCCGTATTGACCACGTTGCAGTTCTGTATCGGCAGTTTGATCGAGCCGAAATTGATGGGGAACCGTCTCAATCTCAGCCCCATCATTATCCTCCTGTCGCTCGGATTGTGGGGGTCCATCTGGGGGATTCCCGGTATGTTCCTCTGCGTCCCGATCACTGTGATCATCATGATCATCTGTTCCTATTTTCCAGAGACTCGGTTTGTTGCCGTTTTACTTTCGAGCAACGGCAAGGTGGGAGGGCTCAATCGCGAGCACAGCTCCTCCGCCGCAGAGGGCGCCTAAGCCTCCTCTCGGGAATATTTCTATTGCACAATGGTCGTCCCGGATTTTTTCCATCGGTGGAAGCGCGAAGGCAAAGGCCTCGTCCTGTACGGCACTCCGAGAAGGAAAGAAACGGGTAGGAAAACGAGTTCTCCCGTACCCTCGAAGTGG
>DGMY01000032.1 GCA_002388665.1 Opitutia bacterium UBA4506
AACAAAAATTGGGACATCCCCCCTCCATCCGGTAGTCCTCGTCACCGACGAGATTGATGACCGGGGTACCGGTCTGAACCCACTCGCCGATCTCGGTCAATTTGGCGGCGACAATTCCGGAAAAGGGAGCGATCACCTTGTGGCGACGAATGCGTTCCTGCTGGGCTTCGACCTCCGACTCGGCCCGAATCACCGCCAGTTTTGCCTGGGCTGAATCGGTCTCGCGGGACAGTCGTTCCGAGCGCGGAAACCCAGAATCGCCGAGCCGATTAGCCTCATCGACCAAGCGTTGGGTCTCTTCTTGTTCAGCCACTGCGAGAGAGAGATCCGACTCCAGGAGGCCCAGCTCAATGGTAGCCAAAGTCGGGTCCAGCACGACCAGAACATCGCCGGCATTGACGTGATCGCCTTCCTCGTGATCCACGGATTGAACCAGCCCGGAGATGCGGGGCGACAGAAGCGCTTGGCGGCGGACCGAAATGCTACCTGTAAACTGATAGGTTGGGGTAGTATCTGCCCGATCAACCCTCTTTACTGCAACCGGTGCTGCTGTGTTGGCGGTGGCCGAGAGCGCCAGAGCAGTCAGGCCTGTGATGACAAAAAGAAAGAGGCGGGCTGGAACGGTGCGCATACGTAGATTTTTTGCAAGAGAGCGTGATGACGAGTTGCAACCTCTGAGAGAGTTGGATTCCTCGACATTGTCAACTGAATCGATGCAAGGGAAGGGGATCTGTCACAATCCTGATTGGTTGTGTGAAAATACGCTTCGCTACCCCGGTGACGGGATTTGCAATTTGTCCGCTATGTGGCATCTTCCTCCTATGAAAGATTCTAGCGAAACGATAGTACTGGGAGGCGGATGCTTCTGGTGCTTGGAAGCGATTTTCGAGCGAATGGAAGGAGTCACCGAGGTGGTGTCCGGTTATGCTGGAGGGACGACCATTGACCCTTCCTACGAGGAAGTCTGTTCGGGGGAAACGGGGCACGCAGAAGTTGTGCAGATCCATTTCAATCCGGGTGAAGTGTCGCTGCCCGAGTTGCTGGGTCTCTTCTGGCAGGCGCACAATCCGACAACGCGCGACCGGCAGGGGGCGGATGTGGGAAGCCAGTATCGATCGATCATTCTCTATCAGGATGACAATCAGAAGCGGTCGTGCCTGGAATCCAGGTCCTCTGCCCAGTCAGAATTCTCGGATCCGATTGTTACCGAGATCGCTCCATTGGCTGTGTTCTATCCGGCGGAGACCCGCCATCAAAACTACCTGAAAAGAAATCCTTCCGCGCCGTATTGTTCATTCGTGATCAACCCCAAGCTGCGAAAGCTCGGATTGGATTCCTAGATCATTCGTCAATGAGCTGGTCGGGCGGCAGGTCCTGGCTTTGCAAGAAGGACATCGCTGCGATCGCTGCCGGATCATCGGCATTTGAAATTCCTTTTAGAATACTGCCGTGGGTACGGTCGGGTACCTCGATGATCGCGACGTTCTCGTTCTTTGCCACCTTTCTCATGGCGGCTACGAAATAGCGGTTCGATTCCAGTCGGGCGGGCCAGTCCTCCCCTCCGATGATGACGAGGATCGGGGCGGTTTCATTGCCGATGTGATTGATTGGTGCAGCCCCGTCGGCGATGATTTCCGGCAGTTCAATTCCTCGTTCTTTGGCCACTGTGAAGTGGGTCATGATTTGCCCGCTCATGGGTATGTAGCCGGCAATGTTTTCTCGGTCGACGTCGGCTCCATCGAGGAATTGTCGATCCAGAGCGAGCATGAACGCGATGTAGCCTCCTGCGGAATGACCTCCGATAAAAATCGATTGATTGTTCCCCGCAATATTCTCTTGGGTGTAGCGAACGGCCGCAGCGGCGTCCTCGAGATAGGTGGGAAAGGTGACCTTGGGGCTCAGGCGATAATTCGGGACGACAACCGTGACTCCCCAACTAGCGAAGCTCTCGGCCAATTGCCGGGTCAGGCCACTGGATTTACTGCCACCTTCAAGACCGCCGCCATGAAACCAGATCAGGATCGGATTGTCGCCAGGGGAGATTGGTCGATAGACATCGAGGACGCATCGTTCCGCAGCATAGGAACCATCAGATAGGTCGGAGCGGTAGGGGACATCCTCCTGAACGCCAAACTCGATCTCGTTCCCGTTCAGGGGAACAAGGTGCATCAAAATGAACAGCCAAAGGGGACTATAGAATCTTAGCAGGTGTTTATTCATAACGGGGGTGCAGGGTTTGATTGTATTCCTCCCATGCCTCAAAACGGAAGGAGAACTTTTCAGTGGATCTCTCGTTGCTCTGTTGGCGAATGACTACCAAACGATTTTGAGGAAAGCACTTCATTTCTCAGAAAGTGTAACAAACAGGAGCAATAGGTGGGGTATGGTCCTCGTTTTGTGCAACTTTTCCTGCAATTGCTACAAGCGAAATTTGTGGAGATTTACGGGGGAGCCGCGAACAATCAGGGAGAATTCTGTTTTAGAAACTCTGTAACCCCCCTAGTGAAATGATGAAACCATACTCCAAGCCCATCCTCGCCTTGCTCTTTGCGGGACCGCTCTTTGCGGCCGCACTAAACGGCCAAGCCTTAATGATGAATTTTAGAGACAGTGGCGGGCCCACAGGAAGCAATCTAACCAATAGCCCTCTGCACAGCGACGTTGCGGGATTTTCTGAGACGACCTGGAATAACGTCAGGCTTGCTGATATGGCAGCGGGATCGCTGCTCTATGCCGATGGATCAACCGCCTCTACGGTCGGCATGAACCTCGGATCAATCTTGGATTCCACGAGTGGGTCCACTATAGATCTGTCAACGAATCCGGACAGAGTTAGCAATCTTGGTTCCCAAACCAATACGGGTATCTACAGCGGAGACTCTGTCGGAACTGGCGGGATCTTTTACGGAACCAGTAGCCAGGGTGAGCGTGGGGTCGGCCTTCAATTGACCGGCTTGGCAGCGGGTACTTATGATCTGTATATTTCGGGACGAAACACCAATTCAACGGGGCCCGCGTTTCCACTGGACAATGTCTTCTACGCGGGAGTCTCAGCGGCTAGCGGGAATTTCGATTACTCTGGGTACTCCAGTTCGACCATAGACTTTGTTTCCAATACTGATGCAACCTCCTCGTGGATAATGGCTGGAAACGCCAACGAAAACTATGCGAAATTTACGGTCTCTTTGACCGATGGGGACGTACTGAATATTGCTTCGGTTGGCAGCGCCCGTGGGTTTTTGAACTCCGTTCAACTCGTGGCGGTTCCAGAGCCCGGAGCGTATGCATCGGTCTTCGGCGGAATCGCTCTAGGACTCATCGTTCTTCGTCGGCGAAAAGGCACTACAAATCTGTAGAGTCGGTTCACTGGCCGCGGGTACTATTTCTAAATTCGCGGGGATATCGCCCGGTCTTCTTGTGAAACCACCTCGAGAAGTAACTGAGGGTTGAGAAGCCCAGATCGAAGGCGATCTGTTTGATTGGCATTGAGGTCCCGCGAAGTTGGGATTCCGCTGCGTGTAGCCGTCGCTGATCGAGATATTTGCGGGGTGATTTTCCAAACTCTGCCTTAAACAATCGAACCACCTCGTGGGCACCTAAAGAAACACTCGTTGCCAGGTCTTCGTTGGTAAAGGTTTCATCGAGTGGGAATCGATCGAGGATTCGGGCGGCTTCGAAGACGCGGCCACTCATGGTATCGAACTGGCTGACGAAGGCTCCCTTTTCCATTCCAATCGCGATGAGGGAGGCGAGCCACTCAATGAACCGCCCGCGAATCTGTAGGTATCCGATCAAGTCGCCTCGTGAAAGGGCGGCAAGGCGGTCGGCGTTGGGGACCGTCTGATTTACTATCTGAATCAGAGAATCAAGTTCCTGGCGGAGCTTGGGGAATTCCTTGTCAGTGAAGAGTAGGGCGATGTCGCTGTCGAAGCAGCTATGCCCATCGGGCCAGTCACAGGTAAAACGGATGGAGATGATCTCTGCGTCGGAAGAGAATTTGCGCTGGGTAATTCCCTGCCCGGGAACGATCCACTCATTCGCTTGGGCCGTAACCTCGCCATTTTCAGTCTCCACCCACAGACTTCCTTTCTTGATAAAATAGGCAGAGCGGCCCACATAGTCGATCTTGGGGAGCTTGCGGAATTCGGGTAGAACCGACCCTTGATAGACCCAGTAAAGCTCAGTTTTGAGATGGGCCCAGTCGCTGAGACGGATTCGCCCAGCTCTTGTGTGGGAGGGCGGACTAGGGGTACTCATCCGTCTGACTCTAATTGATCGATCGCTTCGGTCAAGAATAGCCCAATTGCCAAGCTCCCAGGGGCAGGAATCCTCAAAGGTTTCAAAAAAAAATGCCCCGCAACCATACGGCTGCGGGGCAGAATGACGAAAGTGTCGAAAGAAGACCTAGTTCAGGATGTCCCCGATGCCGGAGAATCCGCCGGAAAGGCTGCTGATGGCTTTTCCGATTTGGTCTTGGTAGGAGTCCCAGTTGTCACCGGTGATGGACTTACCTTTGGCGATGAGGTCGTTGAGGGGACCGATTTCACCAGTCAACTTAGTGATCTGAGCAATAATCTGCTTGTTGATGTCACCTCCGAAGAGGGACGCCATTTGCTTGAGGGAGCCGATGTGGCGGCTCGCCTTGCTGGACAGGTCCTTGGCCTTCTTGAGGAAGCTGGCCTTCTCATCGTAGTCCATCTCAGACATGGATTTCCAGCTGCTGTTGAGCGTGTCTGAGAAGCCCGATAGCTCGGTGAGTTGCTTCTTGGCTTGGTCGCCTTCTGGTCCGGGAGGGAGGTCAATGTCACCCAGCAGCGAAGAAATTTCAGAAGGCTTTTTTGCCTCTTTGGTCGCTGTGGCTGGTGCCTCTTTGGTCGCTGCGGCCGCCGCCTCTTTGGTCGCAGGTGCGGGTTTGGCAGAGCTCTCGTCCTCGGTACAACCGAGAAGCGCGAAGCTGGCGAAAAGAGAAGAGATAAGAATAGCAGTTGATTTCATACAGCCTGCAAAGTGATCGCATATCGACGCAAATGGAAGGACTATTCTGTTAAAATTTTGTTGGAATCGGGATGGGTTTGGCTTCGTTTTCCCCTGAATGAGAGGGAAAACGAACCTTGGATTGGGCATTGTCGCTACTCTGCAATGCCTTCGTATACAACGAAGTTGTCGAAAAAGGCGTAGACCGTTGCGGGTTCTCCTTCTTCGGTTCGAGGAGTCCAGTCGGGTTGGTTCCCACCATGGAAGGTGCTGAAGAGGAGTTGTTGAATCAGGGTGTTTTCGCCGCCGACTCCCCGGAATTGGACATCCTGGGTGTCGATCACAACTTCGCCGTCGACCAGGATCCTCGCAAAGCCGTTCGCCAATTCAGGATCATTTAGCTGAACCTGAAGATCTACATGATGCCATTTCCCTGACTTGAAGACAGGCGCCCTGGTGGATTGTCCGGTACCCCATTTTTTCGATTGGTCCTGGTCATAGAGGTAAGTTGAGACTTTGCCGTCCTGTTTAAACATGATGCGTGCACTCCATTTGTCGGCTTGGCGTTGATTTCCACCGGTAACGGGGTTCTTGGGACCGAGGCCGTGTAGTTTTCCTCCCAATGTCCATGGAAAATCCTCTTCGAAGTAGACATCAAACGAAAGCGTAGCCGCCTCAACCTCTGCTTCGAGTGGATATCGCAGTACAACGCGCTGGCTCCCACGCTCGTACCCGACATAGGCTACGCGGATCGCATCTGACCCATCGGGGCCGGCTCCTCTGGCGAGTTGGATCCCGGGATCATTTACCGCTTTGGACGAGAACGTGTATTGTTCGATCTCGTTGAAGTCTTCGCTCAGAAGGATTCTCCGGTCTGGCGCTTGAGTTGCAGCGAGAAGTGCTTGCCCGGTTAAGGCAAGGTAGATCATCGATAGCAGAAGGGTCTTCATGTATTCTATTCTTCCTTGGATTTGCGGAAACTCCTGAGTCGGTACCCGTGGGGCGAAGAGGTTTGCGGTGTTCGATCTATTGAACTCTTGAAACCCATCTTGAATCTACCGCTTGGAACGCCCTTCAGCAGTCAATTGTATCGGTCTCGACACCATGACCGGTTCGTATTCAGAGGAGGGGAGGTTTCAGTCTTGGGAATGCTGGATCGCAGCTAACTTCTCTTTGAGCAGTGCGACATCGATCGGTTTCGAGATGTAATCGGTAAAACCCATTTGGAGGTATTTTTTCTCGTCATCGGCCATCGCATAGGCGGTTTGGGCGATGATTTTCGCATCCGGATTGATTGAAAGAATCTCCTTTGTGGCCAGCTCTCCGCCCATCACTGGCATTTGAATATCCATCAGGATTACGTCAAAGTGACTATTCGTCTTAACGAGCTCGACCGCTTCCAGGCCGTTTTCGACGATGGTAAAGTCGAACCCCATTTTCGTGAATAGGGCGTTGTAATAGATGATGTTTACGTTCTCATCCTCTACGATGAGGAGCTTTAAATCAGTTAAAGATTGGGCCTCCGACGCAGCGGGCTCTGCTGGCTTTTCCTCTGGTGATTCAATCCGGTTGTCGGGGATGCGGAAGGTAAAGGTCGAACCCTGTCCGAAGGTTGACTCGACTTTGATGTCACCCTCTAGGAGTTCGACAATGCCTTTGGATACAGAGAGACCCAGTCCCGTCCCTTCATATTTTTTCTCTGAACCGTTGATATGCTCGAATCGCTCGAACACCAAATTGAGTCGTTCTTCTGAGATTCCAATTCCGTCATCCTTGACGAAAAACTCGATGAAGTCGCCAGCCTTGTGGTAACCGAACTCGATCGTTCCCTCGTCGGAGAACTTTAGGGCATTGCTCAGAAGGTTCGACAGGACCTGCTGCAATCGAAGAGGGTCACTCAAGACGGTGATGGTACGTTCATCTTCGGGGACGGATATTTTGAGGTTGATGTCCTCTTTCTCCTTAACAATTCGCTGGTTGGAAAAGGTGTCATGAGATTCCCGGATCATCTTGTACAAGTCGCATTTTCTGAGATCCAGTTTCAGCTCGCCGGCTTCGATTTTCGATAGGTCCAGGATATCATCGATCAGATTGAGGAGCTGATCGGAACAGCCCATGATGATGTCGAGATACCGGTTCTTCTCGACGGGATCCAGGGAGTCGTCCCTGAGTAAATCTGCGAAGCCCACAAGCCCATTCAAGGGCGTACGGATCTCGTGGCTCATGTTTGCGAGGAACTGGTCTTTGTAGATGCTGGCGGCCTTTGCTGCCTTCATGGATTCCTTTAGCTTGCCCTCCGCGATCTTTTGGTCGGTGACATCCGCAATTACGCCAATGTAGCTCGTTACCTCACCGGGGTGGTTTCGCTCGAAGGGGCAGGCAATTACATGGCACCAGATGGCGTTATTGTCCGGCTTCCGATATTTGAAATCGAGTTGGGCCTTCTCTCCATTCCGCAACACCTGATCCAATCCCGCATCCAATTCTTCGCGATCATCGGCATGGACGTTTGAAAAGACCTCTTCATGGGGGAGGTTTGTGAGGTCGTCTCTGGTGAGGCCAAAGATTCGGCAGCATTGATCGTTGAAGTATTCGAAGCGCCCTGTGCTCAGATTGACAACAAAAATCCCGGCGGGAGAGAGTTCGCTGACTCGTTCGGAGAATTGCTTTTCGGCGAGCAATTCTTCCCTCAACCTTTTCGCCTCTGTAATGTCTTGGGCGATACCCCGTAGGCGAATAATATTCCCTTTGTCATCGCGCTCGGCAGCGCCACTCGCCCAGATCCAAGCCATCTCACCCGAGACCTTCTTTAATTTGATGTCAATCTTGTAGGGCTCGCCCGTTGCGAGAGTGTGTTCAAGTGTCTTGGTCAAGCGTTGCCAGGAGTCTTCGGTGAAGTACTTCTCCTGCTCCTCGACGGTGGGTGGTTGCGTGCCGGGTTCGAGCCCGAACATTTTGAATAATTCGTCGGTCCAGGTGACGACGCCACTCCGCGTATCCAGTGACCAACTACCCAGGTGAGCGATTTCCTGTGCTTTGACCAGTTCGTTGTTTATATGAGAAAGGTCTTTCTCTTTGGATTTTAATTCGCTGATATCGACGAAGGTGATCACGACCCCGTCGATCAATTTGTCGAGGGTGATGAATGGGCTGATTCTGCAGAGAAAACAATTTCCGTTGGTGTCGACGACCTCCTCTTCAAATGATTCTACTTCGGTGAGGGCCTTTCTGGAATGCTCCAATATGCTTTTCTTAACGGTTTCTCCAAAAGAGGATGAGAAACTGTGAACCGGGCGGCCCAAGTCGTTGTCGGTGAGAGAAAAGTGGAGGATCAACGGCTTCGTGAATTTTCGAATATTCAGGTCGCGGTCGAGGAACAGAGTTCCAATCTCTGTACTTTCGAAGAGATTGTTGACGTCGTTGTTGAGGGAGACCAGTTCCTTGTTCTTTTCCTGTACTTCTGAATTTACCGTATAGAGCTCTTCATTGACCGACTGGAGCTCTTCGTTGGTAGTTTGTAATTCCTCGTTCGAAGCCATGAGTTCTTCATTGGTGGATTGAAGCTCCTCATTGCTCGTTTCGAGTTCTTCGACCACATTCTGAAGCTCGGCTTTCGTAGACGTCAGCTCGTCTTCAAGGTCTTCAAACCGCTGCTGCGATATCTCGTCCGTGGGAAGGTGTTGGATTACACTGGTTTTTTCCTGAGGAATCGTCTCCTCGCTGAAATGAATCAAATAGGATCCGAGAACTCCTTCCTTTTCCACGAGCTTGCTCACGGTCAAATCCAGCGAAATTTTCCGCTCCCATTTCTCAGTGATCAAGTTGGATACCCGGACATCCTGTTTCTCTGCATTGACCCTCCGGATGGCATTTCTGACGATAGTCGCCAACTCAGGGCTGATCATTTTTAGGAGGTTTTTCTCGAACGTCCCTTCACCGTGCTGCAACAGGTCCCCAGCGTCGCCGTTGATAAACAGAATGTTGTAATCCTTGTCGATGAAGACTGAAGCGGGGCTGAAACGCTTGCTCAGGAATTTGTAGTAGAAGGTTTCCGGGCTGTCCTTATATCGATGGTAGATATCACTGCGGGCGGTACCCTGAATCCTGGGGGAGAAGGAGGACGGGAATTTGTCGTCGCGCAATCGTTTTGGGACCTGCTTAACGGCGGCAATCGACCGAAAGATTTTCCACTTCTGATCGACCTCTTCGAAATATTTGGAACTGACACCCAGAGACTCGCTGCTCCCTAAAAAGAGATAGCCGTGGTGGTTCAGGGAGAATTGGAAATCCTGAAATACTTTCTCCTGCAGGTCATGGTTCAGGTAGATTAACAGATTCCGGCAGGAGATGAGATCGATCGAAATAAAAGGAGGGTCTTTGCTCAGGTTGTGTTTTGAGAAAACGATCCGATCTCGAATCCGTTTAATTATATGCAGTTGGCTTCCCTTTTTCAGAAAGTACTGATCGAGGTACTCCGGGGGAACCTCATTTTTAATATTCTCATGGAATACACCCGTGCTCGCTTTGCTTATGGCTGTTCCATCCACATCGGTTGCAAATAATTTAAAATCCAAGGGGAGACGATTCCTCTGGATGAAGCTGTCCAGCATAATAGCCAGAGTATAGACTTCTTCACCAGTTGAGCATCCCGCAGTCCATACACGGATTGTACCGCCGTCTGTTTTGCTGGCCGTGATCTCCGGTATGACTTTTGTGCGGATGACTTCGAAGGCGCCGGTATCCCGGAAGAAGCTTGTGACCCCAATCAAGAAGTCTTGTTTCAGGATCTCGATCTCTTTGTGGTGTGATCCGAGGAAGTCCAGGTATTCATTTAAGGTGACGATATTGTTAACGTTCATCCGCTTCTCCAAACGCCGCAACAACGTCTCACGCTTGTATTGTTGGAAATCGATGTTCGTTTCTCTGTGGATCTTCTCTAGGATCTTGAAATAGACCAGATCGTTGTTTTTCTGATTTATATCCACTTGTTCACTACTCAATTGAATGCGTTCGCCGGGGAATTTTTCCAGGATCTGAGCGATGTCCTCTGGAGCTGAAATAAAATCCGCGAGATTCGTTGCGATTGCTGAGTTCGGCATCCCGTCAAACTGGGCGGTACTGGGGTCTTGGACGATGACCGTTCCACCTCCCTCCTTAATGGTCTTGATCCCGCGCGAACCGTCTGATCCCGTTCCCGACAAAATGACTCCGATTGACCGTTCCTTGTGCTCTTCGCCCAAGGTGTGGAAAAAGATGTCGATGGGGAGGTTTAGATTGTATTTCGGTTCTTTCTTCGAGAGGTAGAAACGATTGCCTTTGATATGGAGGTTCTTGTTCCTCTGGTTGAGGTAGATGCAGTTCGGCTTGATCTCTTGCTTATCCTCGGCCGTGAAGATCTGCATTTTCGTGTGCTTGGCGAGGAGTTCGGGCATCAAACTCTTGAAATCTGGCGACAAATGCTGGACGACCACGAACGCGAGATTCTTGTTGTCGCCGACATTGTCGAATAGTTGTTGAATCGCATCCAACCCTCCAGCGGAGGCACCAACTCCTACTATGTACAGGTTAGATGTTGATCGATTCATCTTATCATAGTCTTAAAATGACATATCATGAGCCAGAAAATTCTATCCCGAACTCGAATTTAGATTGTGGGCTTCATTTTGAGGAGGTTATCCTTTTTGTGAAACTCATGTGCCTCGGTTGTTTATACGTTATCGATACGTGCCATTATTCGAGGACACCCATCGTATTTTGATCATCCTTTGCTGTGATGTTCAGGGGCAGCACTCTGTCGAGAGTGCCGGGAGATGGATTTCTGAGGTTCCAGTCCATCCCCGGGGGCTCTTCACTTTTCCGGAAAACCCTCCATTCGATTTGTTGACTAAGTCAGAGATGAGGGGTATCTATGATTCATGCCCAAATACTCTGCCCTTACCGCGACTCTGAGTCTTTGTCTCAGCGGTTTCTCCTTGTGGTCCGCGGAGGCTGATCTGCGTTTTTACACTCATGAGATTGTCATCGAGAATACCGGAGAGGAGGGTGAGCTTTCGGTGTGTCCGCTGTACGGGGATAAGGAGGTGGCCATCACGGCGCGGTGGGATGACAACAATCCGAAGCACTACCGGATGCAGGAACTCATGCAGGAGCACGGGATCAAGGGAACCTACTTTTTGAATTACCGGGAAGATCGCCCACCGATGGATCACGAGAAGCTGAAGGCACTGAATGCTGACCTGGGTGCCCATTCCATGACGCACGCTCGTCTCGCGTCGGAGGTCTCCATCAATCAAATGTTTTGGGAGGTGGCCGAGATTCGGGCGATTCTGGAGGCCGAAGGCGATCAACCGGTCAATAGTTACTGTTTTGCCGACGGGAACTACCGGAATGAAAATCGACGGTTCATGCAGGGCTTAATCGCGGAGTCATTGCAGCGCTCAGGATACACTCATTCGATGTCTCAGCGCTTTGCCAAGGGTGTGGGAGACGAGATGGATCCGGTTACCTCCGTGAATTCCTGCGGCGTGAATGATCGAAATCCTTCGTTGGAAAAGGTGGACGCGCGTATGGCTGAGTTAGAGGCATCGACTGAATGGAAAGAGACTGAGCCGTGTATCAGCTTTGGAGTTCATGTATGGATGTCGAATTCGAAGCATTGGGAGGCAATGGATCAAATCTACCAGCGCTACGGGGGACGCGATGAATGGTGGTATTGTACGCAGACTGAATATGCGGCCTATCGAAAGATGATTCAGCAATATGAACTCTCTGGTCCGGAGGTTACGGCGGACGGTGTGCGCTATACCCTGCGCGTGCCTTATGCCGCAGATATTGGTGCGGATGTACCCCTGACATTGCGCTTTAGCGATCCGACTGCGCGAGCGCTTGTCGACGGACAGCCGGCAGTGATTGAAGAAGATGAAGATGGAATTGTCTTTAGCGTCGCACCCCCTTTGTCAGCGCGTATCCCACAGGTGATTAGCTATCAACCCGGTGTTGACTCCCTTTCGTATTACGAGACCGGGAAGATCGATACTGCACTTGAGGCAAGTCTTGAATTGGAAGGGGATTCTACCTTGGTTTTGCGCTACAGCATCGCGAGCGATGTGGTCGTGGAAGATCTTCGCGTCCGCTATATCCTCCCTCTCAAGTACGAGACACCTTCGCCGGAGGCCTTACCTGCTGTTTCTGGTGATGCCGAAGCGGTATTTCGCAAGGAGTTGGAGATCATTGAGTCGGGAGAATACCTTTATGGAAACCCCTTCTTGCTCTGTCAGATCGACTATTTGGCTAACGGGAGACCAGAGCGGGTTTTCACCTCGCTGTTCGAGGAAACGGTAGTTCCACCACAGACGGAGGGCCATCGGGATAATAGCTTTATCTCGGGACTCTTTACGGATCGCTCGATTTGGGACCGATCCGTTGCAATGTCGGCAGTGGGCGCGGAGAAAGATCCTGAACTCACGTGGTATGGAGCCGGAGAGGATGAGCGATTGATCTTCAACGAGCGTGTCGCCGACGTAGGTGAACGTCTAAAGGATGAATTAAAATCTCAGCCCGAGGGAGATTGCTACTTCATGATCGTGACCGATTTTGTTTCTCCAAGGGACGGCTTGTTGAAAGGGCGCCATCTCTCGAAGAGCTCAGAGATCTATCTAAATGGAGTTCGTCTCCATCCCGGCGAGGGCGATCCAATTCGAGTGGATAAAGGAATCAATCGATTGATGGTATTGGGGACCGTTGGGAAACGGACGGACCGGCTGCATCATCAATTTAAGTATGTGATCCGAGGGGAGTAGATCTCCCAGGGCCGAAGTGGGAAAAACTCCGTGATGGACTCATTGAAGCCGGAACCGTCGACGCGATGAGAACCGATGAAAAAGGCCGAGACTCCCAAATGGAGTCCCGGCCTACAGTTAAATCGTGAAGCAAGCGAAGGTCGCTCGACGGGAAAGTGGTAGAATAATCTCTAGCGTGAAGGGCGGCGCATTGTAGAAAGTGCGAGGACCAAAATCCCTGAGAGAAGAGCGAACGCCTGTGGTTCGGGAACGTTGGTAATATTGATGTTGTCGACCTTGAAGGAGGCTGTACCGCTTGATTCTTCCACATGGAAACCGAGTTCACCGTAATTTCCGTTCGACACTACGTTCTGACCAATCTGAAGGCCTGTCAGTGAGCTGGATTCGATTAAGGAGCCATCGGAATTTACTTTGTTCACGAGGACATCATATTCGCCGTAGGTTCCCGCTTCTGGATTGATATCGAACTGCACATAGAAAATATCCCCAGTTTCCATATCAATATCCATATCGACCCAATTGCCAGAGGCACTCGCGTCATACGCCTGCCAGAGAAGGCCAGTCCCATCGTCTGGATCTGTTATGTCCGAGCTAACCCGAATATTTCCGAAGTTATCATCACCGAAATTTCCATTGTAGATATGGAAACGGCCGGAGACCCACTCATTCACCTCAGTAGTGTCGAAGATGACCTGAGCGTACAAAGAGATACTGTAGCTCTCGGCGATGTCTAGTCCGCCAGTGTTGTTGCTGTAGTCCCGATAGGCCTGTTGACCCTCATTACTCGCACCACCTCCAGCGTAGGTTCCGCCAAGAGAGGAGTCGAGAAATGTATCTTCAGTTAGGGAATAATCCGGAGAGGCATTCCATGAGCTCCCCCAGTTTCCACTGTCGCCGCCAGGCAATTCGAAGTCTTGTGAGATCGTTTGGCCAAATGTGAGTTGCGCAAGCACTGAGGTACCTAAAATCGGAAAAATAAGTTTCTTCATAGTTAGTTCAGTTTGATTATGGGGCAATTATCAAGGGTATGAATGCAACAATTCAACTAAATTGAATCCTGTGAAATTTGATTCAGTGGATGAATGTCAAAGGCTTACGAGATTTTCAATGTGACAATTGTGTTAAAATACCAAGGGCCATGATTTCGACACCCGAGCGTGGCTACCGAGCGTGGCTACCGACTGAGGTAAGTAACCTCGTAGGGAGACTCATTCTGGAGCCAGTGACCTGCCCCCCGAAGATTGAACCGCTTGAAAAGTTAGTCT
>DGMY01000019.1:0-28798 GCA_002388665.1 Opitutia bacterium UBA4506
GCCGTGCGTGTGCTTGAGGAAGAGAAAGGGCGGTTGCCCCTGGCTACGGTGCTTCGCTGCCGGGTGCGCTATTTTACCGATGGGATCGTGCTGGGATCGGTGGAGTTTGTGGAGGCGCAGTTGAAGGAGCTGCCTGAGGGGATACGGCCTCGGAAGCCGCACGGGATGGCGGGGGCTGACTGGGGTGGACTCTCGGTGGGGACTGGACTACGGAAAGACCTGTTTGGGTAGATCGAGTTGGTTGAATCCGTGTCTTTCGTGCCATCGGATGTGGGTAATGGGCAACCTATACGAGAAAGGTTCGTGGAGATGCTGGAGGATGACGTGTGGCCGAAGGCGCATGCGGGATTGGATTTCCTGTGGTCTTTCGTGTGTGCTTCAATGCATCTTGACTTGGATGATCCCATGCGGACAGCTTTACCACTATGCTGAGAATGTCTTTGGTTCGCTGTCTGGTTCTTTCTGCCGCGTCGCTCGCTTCCCCCATCTTACTGGACGCGCAGGATGAAGTGCTGGGGAACCTTTCGATTTCGGCGAACATAGGATTTGAGTCCGAGTACATTTTTCGAGGAGTTAAACAGGGGGGAGAGTCTTTGCAGCCCAGTGTCGATGCATTGCATCCCCTCGGTTCTGGGGATCTATACCTTGGCTTCTGGGCTAGTCAGGATTTGAGTGGATCACCATCGGATGAAGTCGATTTTTACGCCGGGTACACCTTTCCGTTGTCTCCAATTTTCGCAATCAGTGGAGGATTTACGTATTACTGGTTTCCCGACGATGGATCGATCCCGGGGAGCGAAGAAGAGCCATACTTTGGCATTTTTGCTGACCTGCCTCTGCGTCCATCGTTGTTTGCCTATTATAACATCGCGTTGGAACAAATTCTCTTGGAACTGTCGCTTCGGGAGGATTTTCAGGTGTCTGAAAATAGTTTTATTGAAGGAGGGGTAGCGCTTGGTATTGGACGTGCCGACGATTCGAATAGCGATGAATTGGAGGGGAAGCCTTCGGTGAATTTCGGATATGGAAAGGTCTATGTCGATCTCGTCTACGAGCTCAATCAAATGTCTTCGGTATCGATTGGAGTTCGCTATTCGGGGAGACAAGAGAGCAGCTATACGGACTATCTCTATTGGGGAGCTTCGGTCGCTTTAGGGTTCTAGTCGCCGAGTTCTCCCCCTGGTTCCCCTGGGGGCAGGCTATCGCAATCGGCAAAGTTTCCCCCCCAAAAAAAAAGGCATCCCCGAAAGGATGCCTTTTCAAAATAGAAATACTAAATTCTTTAGCGGCGACCGCGGCGGAACTTGTTCTGGAACTTCTCAACGCGTCCAGCCGTATCGACGAAGCGCTTTTCACCAGTGAAGACTGGGTGGGAGTCGGAAGTGATGTCGCAAATGATCATCTTGTGCTCGACGCCGTCGATCTCTTCGCGGCGGTCTGCTTTGACTGTCGAGCGGGTTATGAACCGATTGCCGGTTGAAACGTCAACAAAGCAAGTCGGAGTGTAATCGGGATGGATATCTTTTTTCATCGCGGGAAATTTTAATTAAGGAAGAACGCAATCAGCCCTGACGTGCTTTGAAGCGGGGATTGGTCTTGCAAATGACATAGATCCGACCACGACGACGAACGACTTGGCAGTCGGGGTGGCGGTGTTTGAGCGACTTGATGGAAGAAACGACTTTCATGACGAAAAAGAGAAGAGAATGGAGGTTTTGGGTAGCCTGTCAACGGATTTTCGCCCCCTTTGGGGCACAAATTTCGAGGAAACTCGTCAGTTCCACCGAATGTAATCGTTTCTCAGACCTCCTTGGAGTGTTCTCATGAGCTCGATATCCCGGATCTCGCGCCTGAAGTAGTCGAATAATATATCGTACCGGCGGCTAAGAAGGAGGGATTCGAGAAGTTTTAATTTAGTGGCGGTTGAGGATACGAGTGAAAAGGCTGCGAGGTCCGCGAGAGTCTCTGGATCGTTGATGCGGGAAAACGCGCGGAGGAGCTCGGAGGGTAGTGGGTCTCCCAGCTCGGAACGACGTTGGATCAGGGCGAGGAGATGATTCATGTCCTTGTCGATCTCGGGAAAAGTCGCACTCGAAGTGCTCGGCTGAGGCCGAATGGAAAAGATGCGGAAAGGATCTTCCTGGAAAGTGGTTTCTGCAGTTACGCGGGCTAGGCCATGGACCACGATTGTTGAAGAGCCATCAGAGTTCTTCTTGTTGGATTCAATTCTCCCCAAGGTTGCGCTCGGGTAGTAGGGGGCGTGGTAGCTATCCACATCGAGGCGACCGGGATCCTTGGTTGCGATGAGAATCAAATGGTCTCGTTGAAGAACATGAGCCAGCATCTTGCGATACCGCGGTTCAAAAATATAGAAAGTAACCGTCGCGTGTGGAAATAGAACGAAATCGGGCAATGTCATCCCGGGAGCCTTTTCCGGCAGAGGGAACGGTAGTTCCGAGTCCATATAAACAATCTAGCAAATTCTGTGCCTTCTGGCAATTGGGATGCAGATTTTGACCGATGACAGTTGAGCTCTCAAGTCGTCTGAAGCGAGTCGATGAATCTCGCCGGAAATTGTACCGTCGCGGCAGCATTCCCTTTGCCCTGTGGGTGCTTGGACCAGCGACTCGGAGGGCCGGGGTCAACCGGTCGGGCAGATATGTCTTTCGAGTCTAGGACTCCCAGGCATGAGGGGTCATCAAGGCATTGTCCGGTGCATCGGACTCAGCGTAATAGACAGCCATGCGAAAGTAGGGAAGCAGGACCTCATTGAGCTCAGGATCCTTCGCCTTGGATTCATCAAAAAGGACCTCAGGCGCGCGACCGCTGAGCTCGTAGATCTCGCGGACTCCGGCATTCAGGAGGGCGCGAACCGCATCGACCTTCATTCCTGGGATTTGCATCAACGGGGCATTGAGAGCCTCGTAGTCGACCTTCTTCTTTTTCCTGGCCGGGTTAGGCGGCATCCTTTTTACGGTCTTCCCGCTTCTTTCGTTTGAGAGTCGGGCGACGCGTGCCGTCGACCACGGCTCGATTGATCACAACCTCCGAAATATTTGGATCATCGGGGATGGAATACATCACCTCGAGCATCAGTTTTTCGAGGATTGAGCGAAGGCTACGAGCCCCAGTGCCTAGTTCGATCGCTTTTTCGGCGATAGCATTGATCGCATCGCGGGTAAATCGCAGGCCAGCCCCGTCCATAGACAGCAGCTTGGAATACTGTTGGATCAAGGAATTCTTGGTATTGAGGAGGATATGCTCCAAGTCCTCGCGTGTCAGTTCGCGGAGAACTGAGACAACCGGGAGACGTCCGATGAATTCAGGAATCAAACCGTACTGGACAAGATCTTCTGGTTCCACGTGGCGAAGAATTTCTTCTTCTTCGTCCGGCCCGATCTTCTTCTTCTCGGAACTGTCGCTCAGCGCTGACCCGGGAGTGAATCCGACAAACTTCTTGGCGGACCGGCGCATAATCATCTTATCGAGGCCGACAAAGGCACCTCCGCAGACGAAGAGGATCTTGGAAGTGTCGACCTGGATGTACTCTTGGTTTGGGTGTTTGCGGCCCCCCTGCGGTGGAACATTGCAAACGGTTCCTTCCAGGATCTTCAGGAGAGCTTGCTGCACGCCCTCGCCGGAGACATCACGGGTGATCGAGACATTATCGGTCTTGCGACCGATCTTATCGATCTCATCGACATAGATAATTCCGCACTCGGCCTTCTTGGGATCGAAATCCGCCGCCTGAAGGAGGCGCAGGATAATATTTTCGACATCATCACCGACATAGCCTGCCTCGGTGAGGGTAGTGGCGTCGGCGATCGCGAATGGTACATCCAGCATATTCGCCAGCGTACGGGCGAGAAATGTCTTCCCACTGCCTGTAGGGCCGATGAGGAGGACATTGCTTTTTTCAATCTCGACCTCAGAGAACTGATCATCGAAGGCGTTCTCGCTATGATCGTCGCCCTGGAGGCGCTTGTAGTGATTGTAGACGGCGACCGAAAGAGTTTTCTTGGCGTCGTGTTGACCAATGATGTGCTTGTCGAGTCTTTCCTTGATCTCGGAAGGGCGGAGTAGCTTGAACTGTTGTTCCTTCTCTTCCGGCTTCTTGACCTCCTCGCCCAGTTCACGGTCGATGATCGTCTTGCAGACATTCACGCAGGAGTCACAGATGTAGACACCCGCTGGTCCCGCGATCATTTTTTGAACCTCGTTCTGCGATTTTCCGCAGAATGAGCAGAAGGTCATCTTGGTCGGTTTTGCCATTACGCTTTTTCGGGTACACCATCTTTGGTGCTATTGATTACGTGGTCTACCAACCCGTATTCCTTTGCATCTGGAGCGGACAAGTAGAAGTCGCGGTCGGAATCTTTTTCGATCCGCTCTACCTTTTGGCCGGTGTGCTTGGAGAGAACCTCGTTCAAGGTTTTTTTCCAGCGAAGGATCTCTTTGGCGGCGATAGAGATGTCTGCGGTTTGGCCGCCGGCACCGCCGGAAGGTTGGTGCATCATCAGGCGGCTATTGGGCAGCGCGAATCGCTTCCCCTTCGTTCCGGCTGCGACGAGAACGGTGGCCATGCTGGCTGCGAGACCGACGCAGTAGGTGACCACATCGCACTTCACGAAGTTAATCGTGTCATAGATCGCCATACCGTCGGTGACGCTGCCCCCTGGGGAGTTCACATATAGATGGATCTCCTTTTTGGGATCTTCCATTTGGAGGAAGAGCAGCTGAGCAATGACCGCATTGGCGACGTAGTCATTGATCGGTGTGCCGATGAAGATGATCCGATCACGGAGGAGTCGGCTGTAGATGTCCCAGGCACGCTCGCTGCGGCCTTCGCGCTCATAGACGTAGGGAAGTGGTAGATAGCTCACGTTTTCTTTCTGTTGGTCGGTTTAGAATTTTGTTTTCGTATCAACCGACAGGTTCGTCGATCTTGCAAGCGCGACTTCAGGATTTGGGATCGGTTTCCGCGATTTCGGCGCTCTCAATTACCTTGCCGACAGCTTTGCTGCGTCGAATATTGCGCTGAATGTCCATGACCCGGCCGCGGTCTTTCTGCAGTTCCTTGACAATTTCATCAGGGGACCGGCGGGTTTGCATCGCGTAGCTGTAGAGGAAGTTGCTCATGTCCTCTTCGGTCACCTCGACCTTTTCTACATCAGCGATATCGTCGAGGATGAGATCGAGCTTAACCTTGCGGGTCGCTTCTTCGCTTGCGGACGCATAGAGAGCTTCGCGGTTTTTCTCAAAGTCCTCTTCGCTGGCGCCCTGTTGCATCTGACGGCTCATGTAGTTTGCCAGAACCTGATTGGTTTCAGCAGTGACAAGGCTTTCAGGAACGGGGAAATCTACGAGTTCGGCCAGCTTCTGGGTGACCTGTTGACGGAGTTGGTTCTGCCCGGCTTGCTCCTTCTGGCCCTTGAGGGATTCAGTGGTTTGCTCGCGCAGCTGCTCAAGACTCTCAACATTGACAGCTTTGAAGAATTCTTCGTTGAGTTCGGGGAGTTTTCGTTCGCGAACCTCAAGGACTTCCAGGTCGTAGGAAACGGTCTTTCCTTGGAGGAATTCCACCTTGTGGTCGTCTGCGAAGGTGGCTTCAACAGTCTTTGTCTCGCCATCTTTCATTCCGACGATCGCTTCGGCGATCTCGCTGATGCCGGGTGCGTCTTCGGCTCCGGCCTCTTCCCAGGTACTCTTTTGGGTGCCGTACATGGGGAAATCGGAAACCTGCTCGGCGATTGATTCGCCGTCGATCTTGCCATCGTAGGAGCAGCGAACGTAGTCACCCTTCTCGGCTGGACGTTCGACCTTGTCGAACTCAGCGCGCTGCGAGCGTGTCATCTCAATCGCTTGGTCGATATCTTCTTCGGAGACCTCGGCAGATTCCCGCTCGAGGGCGAGACCTTTGTATTCCGGCGTCGAAAAGGATGGTTTGATGTCGACCGTCAACTTCATGACGGCGTCTTCCTTGCCGCTGAGATCGGGATCGTCTACCTCGACGAGGTTCAGGACCTTCAAGTCGCCGTCGCTCTCCATCTTCTGATAGCCGGCCTGGAGGATCTTTCTTTTGAGCTCCTCCTGGATGTCCTTGCCGTAGCGTTTGCGCAGGAGGCTCTCGGGAGCCTTTCCAGGGCGGAACCCCGGAATCTTCGCATGACGGGTAAACTCGCCGAGAATGGACTTCTCTTCCTTGGCGATATCCTCGGCTGTAAATGTGACGAGAACCTCGCGTCGGGTCTCGGTAACTTCTTTGATCTCTATGTCCACAGTGGTATCTGTCGTTTCTTGATTGGGAAAACCGATGAGCAAAAAGAATGGGGTAGGCGGGGTCAAACCTGAATGACGCCGTCTAGGCGGACTTTATCTGGTTGGAAATCGACCATTTTGCCTTGGAACGGAAGGTTGGCGGGTGGAATGGTGTGTGCCAGAGAGGTTTTGCGGGACCTATGAGGGACCCCGCGGTGTTGGAGGACGAACGGGAATGGAGGCGTCGATTTCTCGAAAAGTTTATTACTAATAGGGCGATTCGCATCGAATGGGGCGGAGTCGCGGGAAATTGCGTGCCCCGTTCGGCGTAGGCTTGCGGGAGTGGGGACGGGCGCTATTGTCATTGGCATGTCGGAACCTAAACGATTCAAGGTCCAGTCGGAAATAGCTGGGGAGAAGGAATCCAGCCTACGTCGATATCAGGATCTGATCATCGGCTCACGGAGCATCTGGGATTTATTTCTCTACGAGTTCGTACAACTGTTTGCGTCGTGGGTTCCCGGCGCTCTGGGGTTGGTTTTGCGCAAGAAATTATACCCGCTGTTGTTGGGGTCCTGCGGGAGTGGGGTAGTTTTTGGGCGGGATGTCGTACTGCGCCACCCCAAAAAAATTCGAATCGGTTCGGGGGTAATTATAGACGACGGAGTATTGTTGGATGCGAAGGGGGGCGATACCTCTGGGATTGAGTTGGATGATGAAGTCTTCATCGGCCGGGGTTCAATCCTCTCATGCAAGGGAGGAACTATTCACTTGGGAAAGCGCAGTAACGTTGGATTCCATTCTGAAATATTTTCGTCAAACCGGGTGGTAGTGGGTGCGGATGTGATGATCGCTGCCTACGTATATATATTAGGAGGCGGCACCTATGGAATTGATCGAACGGACATCCCGATGAATCAACAATATGATTTTGAAGGGAAAGGTGGAGTCGTTATCGGCGATGATGTTTGGTTGGCTGCTCACGTTGTTGTCTTTGATGGAGTCACGGTAGGGGACGGTTCGGTCATTGGAGCCTCGGCGGTTGTTAATCGAAATGTAACCCCTCGTAGTGTTTCTGTGGGGATACCGGCGAGAGCCGTGTCTGAAAGATAGGAATTGCATTTTTGATTATATGTTGGTTTAGGAAATGCTCCTTCAGCTATAATGAAAGAATCTAAATCTTCCTTTCTTGTTGCCGCGATCATTGCCGCGGGGGCCCTTATTTCTTCCACGCTGAGTGGGCAAAGCGCGGATATTCCGCCTCCGGCGACTGAGACCGCTCCGGTCGCGGAAGTGCCGAAGCCGGAACCAGCGGATCCGGTGGTAGAATCTTCGAGTCCGTCTTCAGTTGAGCCGCCTTCGGAGTCGGACGAAGAGGAGGTAACTGTTACTGAGACTGAGGATGTGGTCCAAAGCAGTGGCGGCACGATGGTTGCTGAAGAAGAAACAGTTACAGTGGCTCCTCCCAAAAAGAAAGATCCGGTGCCATTGAAAAAGAAAGATTCTTTTTACGATAAGTATCTTCACGACCGTCTTACACTTGGTACTCGTGTGCTGTGGTATTCATTAACGGATACGGAAAGTGGAGAAGAATTTGATGGATCGTTCATTGGTAGTTTGAATCGCACGACGGAAGACCAGAATCCGGCACCGATCTATTTCTATGCGGAGTACGCGATTACCCCTTACTTCGGTTTTGGGATGTCGTACGATCAGTTCAAGATTGTGACCCTGGATAGCGGCGGAGGTGACGGCAGTTTTGAACTGGATGGACCGATTCTCTATGGATTTGGCCGTTTTGAAAATGGCAGTGCATTTACTCCTTTTCTAGAGGTGGGGATCGCCTTCTACGGTGTCGACTTTAGTCCGAAGGACGAGTGGACCTATTCGGATGGTGGAACTACCGTGATCAATCGGTTTGATGTCGATAATTCGACGGGGTTCGTACTCGGCGGTGGTTTGGACATTGCGATCATCGAGCACCTTTCCGTGAATTTGTACCTGAGGTACGTTTCGGTGGACGTTGATGTCGATTACTATTTCACACCGGCCTCGAACACGACCCCATCGGCTTCGGGTTCATTTCCAGGTGACCACTTCTCTTACGGGCTCGGTGTCGCCTACACTTTCTAATCCGAGCTAAGAATCGGATTTTTAGGACCTCCCGCAAAGTTGCGGGGGGTCTTTTTTTTGCAGTTGTGCCGAACGTTTTCGTCGTCGATGGTATTTCGATGAGCAGTGCAAACTCGCAGAAAATACTACTTCTTGGAGGGTCGGGATACGTCGGCACGGCGTTCCAATCTTATTTGAATGGGCGCGGCCTGGCGTTCCGGAACGTTTCGCGTGCTGAGGTCGATTACTCCCGCAAAGACGAATTGGTTCGATTGCTCGAAAGCGAGAAGCCCTCGTTTCTGATCAATGCAGCTGGGTATACGGGGAAGCCAAATGTGGATGCCTGTGAGTTGCACAAAGCGGAAACATTGCAGGGTAACGGTGTGCTACCGGGAATTATCCGGGAGGCCTGTGAAGAGGTCGGACTCCCCTGGGGACATGTCTCTTCTGGCTGCATATTTTCCGGGCGCCATGAGTCGGGTCGTGGATTCGATGAAGTGGACGAACCCAACTTCTCCTTCCGCAATGGTCCTTGTAGCTTTTACAGTGGCACGAAGGCACTGGGGGAGGAGGTTCTGGCGGGAGCTGAGAATTGCTATATCTGGCGTTTGCGAATTCCTTTCGACGAGACCGTGAGTCCACGGAGCTATTTGGTGAAAGTGATGGCCTACGCTCGTCTCCTAGAAGCGGAGAACTCCATATCTCACCTTGGCGAGTACGTGCGGGCCTGCTTTGAATTGTGGGAAAAAGGCGCAGCTCCTGGAACCTATAACGTGACGCAACCCGGTTCGGTCAAAACTTCGCAGGTGGTCCAGTGGATCCAGGAGGAAGGCGAGAGACGGAAAGCGGCAGGCGAGCCAAATCCTTTCCCCGAAGATTTTAGCTTTTTTGAATCGGAAGAGGAGTTCATGCAGATCGCCGCAAAAACCCCCCGTTCCAACTGTGTTATGGATACCGGGAAAATCGTAGCTGCGGGGATCGAGCTGACATCGGCAGAAGAGGCAGTGAAACGCTCTCTCCGAGCCATTGAAGTGCCATCGGGCCATCAGTTCCGTAAGTAGTCGCCAGTATAGCAGCCGGAACCGGGAAGAATCGAAGACGCTCCGGCAGGGTGCTTGAGGTCCGATCGCTGATTGAAGTCGTAAACGGATTCATCGTCCGCGGCAGCTGATACGCTCTTTTGCGCTAATAGAATGCGCCGCCGCTCGGTTCGATGGATCCCTTGGGACGGGTATCTGCGGATTGTACAAAGCATTCCGCTTGTTCGTTCATCTCCTGACTGCGCAACTGAAATCGTTTGGCAGGCAGTGTCGTTCAATCTGGAAATATAACTAATTTCCCCGTTTCGTCCTATAAGTTCATCTGATTGAAAATATAATAGTTTAAATTACTAAATCGTAGAGTGTCACAATTTTTACAGCAATAAAAGAGAGTATACCCGCTGTATATTACAGCATTTGCATTTAACCCCTACAGATATTACTCTATGAAGAAGAGAACCCCTAACTCTAACGGTGCGTCATTGCGTTCCTTCGAAGGCCCGCGCAAGGCAGCTGCAGCGATTCTCGCTCTGGGATTATTACCCTGTTCACTCAGTGCACAAGTACGCATCTGGGATGGAGAAGGGGATGCGGTGAATTGGACAGATGCGCTGAATTGGACAGGAGACGAGGTACCTGATACCGTTGGCGAGGATGCTGTGATTGACGACGATCCGCTCGTCGATACCACAGTCCTATTGGATCCTGCCAATGGAACAGTTTTGGATATTGGGTCGCTTACTGTCGATGACGGCGACACCCTGAATGTTCGATTCGACAGTGGCACCCTGAATGTAACCGGGGGATTGTCCAATAGTGGAACCATCAGCCATTCGTCTAGCCCGAGTAGTAATTCGCGCACTGTTCATTTTAATGTTACCGGTACGGATATGATTTTCAATACGGCGACTGGGTCTATTCTTTTGGGAACGACTAGCGGCCGAAATCGTATCAATGTTGTGATGACATTGGATGCGCAGAATCAGAACGATGGCAGCATTGAAGCTACTCTCACTACAAACGCAGACCGTGATAGCGTTCGTTTTCGCTTGGAGAATTCCGGCACATTTACGAATAACGGAACGATTTTAATCCAAGACACTCATTCGAGTACCAGCTCCTATTCTCAGTTACAATTGTTGACGGAAGGAGCGGATGTAACCTTTGCGGGGTCCGGTTCAGTGACTCTTGATATTGGAACACTAACGGATACTGCCAGAGCGCGGATTTACGGAAATTCTGGGAATCAGACACTGACCAATGGTGCGAGTCATACGATCAATGGGTCCGGGCAGATTAGCTCGAACCTCGAGGTCTTTGTGAATGAAGGGCTAGTTGATGCGACCAGCGATACGGGGCAGTTTGTCATCGCTTCCAGTGATTCGGTAACCAACGCCGCAACGGGTCGACTTGTGGCGACAGGGGCAGCCGGATTGAACATCAGTAACGGCTCCAGTACCTTCGTGAACAATGGTCATATGGAAGCGCGGACGGGAAGCTCGATCTCGGTTGGTAGCTCAAGTGCCACCCTGAATGGTGTTATTGCCGGTGGGGGAACCTACCAGAGTTCTACGGAACTCACTGGCAGTGCGACGCTGAGCGTAGGGGACTCCTCGAATGCTGATGGCACTGGAACCTCGACGATCGGTACTCTGACCTTTAGCGACGGTCTGATCCTGGCGGACACCACGGAATTGAATTTTCAGCTGGGAACGGCCGGTGTAGGCGGGACTGATTACGACCTCCTCAATGTGATTGGATCGCTCACTCTCGATGGGATTTTGAACATTGAAGCCATGGGTGGGTTTGAAGTCGGAACCTATCGCTTGATTACCTTTACGAGCGGTGAATTGACCGATAACGGTCTGACTCTTGGCGACACCCCTTCGGGGTATACATACTCCCTGGATGCAAATGACGCCGGTGGGTATGTGGACCTGACCGTTGTTCCGGAACCGTCATCGGTAGCGATGCTGATGGGGGCAGGAGCCCTGTTCGTGGCGATGCGCCGCCGGAGGAATTCCTGAATTTTGTTCAGGAGATAGTCCTATAAATTTTCATCCCTCCCCCGATCCTGATCGAGGGAGGGATTTTTTTGTCCCGGTTTGACTTAGCTGGTACGCAGTCGGGTGGGTCGGGCCCGGTTTTCGGTGGATTCTCATAGGGCAAGTTGAAGTGCGATGGGAATTGGTGTTGTTTCTTCGTCCAGACACGGTAGATCATACGCTACTTACCTATGAGCAATCAGCCATTACAACCCAGCACCATCGTTCCAACCGGAAAGGGAAAGGTACTACTTGAATACATCGTCGTCCTGTTTGCAGGAGTGTTATATGCGGTCGCGCTGAAGTACTTTGTGCTTCCGACGAAAGTGGTCTTGACGGGGACGGAAGGGATCGCTGCTGCGCTATCGTATTACTTCGAGAGCGATAGATTGTTCATCATCCTCTATTTCATTTTTCAAGTGATACTGATCGCTTTCGCATTTTTCGCGGTGAGCCGATCGTTTGCTCTTCGTTCCTTTCTCGTCGTCGGAACGGTCGTTGTGTTCCTGTGGATCTTGCCGGAGCTTCGAGTGGCCGATCCGGATCCAAATAACGAACGAATGATCCTGGTTATATTTGGGGGTCTATTGGCTGGCGTGGCAAAAGCCATGGCCTTTCGGAATCGCGGATCTACTGGCGATGAGGATATCCTCGGTGCGTATTTTGCGATGAAATACCTGAAGCCCGTTGGTTATATTGCGATCATCGCTGCGACGATCTCAACGACCTTTGGCCTAATCTTGGATTACCTGAAAAACGGCCATCTGGAAGTCGTAGTCAATACATTGATGTACACCTGTATCTACATCTTTATATCGGCCGAGACATTGAACAACCTCTATCGAAAGTTTAAACTGACGATGCTCTCGGTCATCACGAAAGACCACGAAAAGATTGGTGGTGTCGTGAAGAGTGTGTTTTCACATCGCACCTATACCTATCAACCGGTGAGCGGAGGGCATTCAAAGGGCGAATTCTGGCTCGTGAGAACAATTATCACCCACGAGGAATTGCCGTTGGTTAAGGAGACGATTCAGGCAACGGATCCCCACGTGTTTTTCTATCACCACGACATCGACGGCATCTCGCAGCAGTACTTTATCTCGCCAATCCGGTAGAGGGGAGGATATGCCCGGCTGAGACTTCTCTACAGGCGTCTCAGCACCGCGACGTTTTCGATGTGCCGGGTTTGGGGAAACAAGTCGAACGGTTGGATCTCAACAATCCCGTAGCCGGATTCCTGGAGTATTTTTAGATCGCGGGCCTGAGTCGAAGGATCGCAGGACACGTAGACGATACAGCGAGGAGAATAGGCGGAAAGCTGACTGAGGAATCCCTCGTCGCAGCCGCGACGGGGAGGGTCGATGATGACGCTGGTTTGGTCGCCGGGGAACTCGGCTACCTCGTCGAAAATGGCCTCGGCCTCGCCGTTTCGAAAATCGGCGTTCCGGATGCCATTGAGCGCGGCGTTGGAGTCGGCAAGAGTGACCGCGGCTGCGGAGACCTCGATCCCGATTACGCGCTCGAATTGATCGGCGGAAGTGAGTGAGAAGAGACCGGCTCCACAGTAAGTATCAATCAAGTAGCGTGATCCATCTGCAGCGTGATCTGTCACGTATTGTGCGAAAGCAGGGAGGATAAAAGGGTTATTCTGAAAGAATTCGCCCGCCTTGAACTGAAAAACGCGTTTGCCCACGCGTTCGGTGACGAGCTCTTTGGAGTCGGTGACGACTCCCTCCATTGTGTCGCGGAGAAGGAGAGTCGCCCCCTTCTTCTTTTTTCCTTTGGGAGGCGTATTGCGTACCCGGTTACGAACCTCGGGCAGTGCCTCATTGATTGCGGGAGTGGCAATCGGGCAGTGGGGGACATCGACGATTCGTTGTCGTTGAGCGACCCGGAGAAAGCCGATTGGAAAATCGCCGCCCTCCTGCCATCGTTGATAGTGGGGGGTGATCTTCGAGCGGTAGCCGTATTGTTTGGGCGATCCGATCGGGGGAAGGATCTCGTGGTTGATCCCACCGATACGTTCGAACACCTCGCGGACCTGCGTCTGTTTCCATTCAAGTTGAGCGGGGTAGGAAAGCTGTTGGTATTGGCAGCCTCCGCAGGTCCCGAACAGAGGGCACAAAGGATCGATCCGGTCTGGTGATGGATCGATGACCTCGAGTAAATCGGCCTCGGAGAAATTAGGACGGTTGCGGAAAACCCGGGCGCGTACTTTTTCACCCGGAAGGGCGAAGGGGACCATGATGACCCAGCCGTCGACCCGGGCAACCCCGACGCCAAGATTCGTCAGGCTCTCGACCGAGAGGTCAAGTTCCTGATGGTATTCAAAGGGTTCGGGAATGAAATTTTTTGGTGCGTCCACTACCGGGATGATCGGTTCTCCAATGCCTCATGGACAAGAGAAAAGATGAGGGTAGTTGAGTACGGGAGTACGGCGCGATTCAGGAGCCGCACCTTGGGCGCACCTAGTGGAAATCCGGCAGAAGAGTGGCCGAACCGGTGACTTCGCCCCGGTTTCCCAACGGCACCCGCTAAATCTGGGGGATCTCGTCCGGGTCGCTACCGTGGTGGAAAAAGTCAGAAGTGTTGCTCACGATCATTGGATCGGGGCGATGGGCCACGTCTTCATTCTTCTGGTCGTAGTCAATGCGAGAAAGTAGGTCGTGAAAACAGTTGAGACGAGCCCGCTTCTTATCGTCAGACTTGATGACTGTCCAAGGCGCGTCGGGAGTGTCCGTGTAGCGGAACATATCCTCCTTGGCGGCGGTGTAGTCGTCCCATTTATCTTGGGATTCACGGTCGATCGGGCTCAATTTCCATTGTTTCAATGGGTCGGTTTCACGGGCCTTGAATCGAATCCGCTGCTCATCGGGGGATACTGAGAACCAATACTTGATGAGGATGATGCCAGACCGAACGATCATCCTTTCGAATTGAGGAACGGTGCGAATGAATTCGCGATACTCCTCATCGGTGCAGAACCCCATGACCCGTTCCACACCGGCTCGATTGTACCATGAGCGGTCGAAGAGGGCGATCTCGCCAGCTGTGGGCAAGTGTTGGACGTAACGCTGAAAGTACCATTGACCTCGTTCCCGATCCGAAGGCTTCTCCAACGCGACGACGCGCGCACCACGAGGATTCAAGTGTTCCATGAACCGGCGGATGGTTCCCCCCTTTCCGGCGGCATCGCGGCCCTCAAAAATGACAACGATCTTCTTCCCGTTGTCTTTCACCCATCGTTGGAGTTTGAGCAATTCGACTTGGAGAGCCTTCTTCCGTGTCTCGTAGTCTTTCCGGCCCATACGTTCGGTATAGGGGAACGTAGAGTTCACGAAATGCTCTTTGGAGGAAGGGATCTCCTTACGGTGTTTTTTCGAATTGCTCATGGTTTTTTTGGAAGATCAGGCTGCGATCTACTGCTAGCAGGAGGAAGGCAAAGAGCGCCAGCAAAACAGTGCTTTGAAAGATGAGATCCACAAAAGAATGAGCGAAAAGCAACAGCGCCGTAACAAACCAGAGGATGGACTCCTCACGGAAATGAAGCGCCCGAAATGCGAAGATAAAGAGACATAGAAGGGGCGAGAGGGCGAGAATCGCTGCTCCCACCATACCCAGTTCGACGGCAAACTGGAGGGGGTCATTGTGTGCTTGAACCCAATTGGTTCGGACGCGGCCCGATCGGCGATGGCGGCGTACGAGTTCCGGGTAGTCCTCGATATAGAGACTGAAGGCGTGTCCGTAGGAATCGGCCCCGTAGCCGAAAAGTTTAACATCCTCGAACATCTGTAGGGAGGCCTCATTGCCTATGGTGCGGCCAGACCGTTCGAGCTCATTTGGGATGCGCAAGAAACGGCGAAAGTGTCCTTCCAGGTAGCTCGCATTTTGAGAGGCCACAACGGAGCCGATCAAGATGGCTAGGCAGCCGGCGACAAGGGTCCCCCCGATCCAGCTTCCACGCCATTGGCCTCGTCGCAGCCACGTTGTCCCAGCCAGAAGAAGATAGAGGAGGAGGATTGCGGTCCCAAAGATCCAGCCCGCGCGCGAACCGGAGGAAGCGGTCGCTCCGGCATTCATGAGACCCATGACGATGAAGATCGGTCCGGGGGAGCTTTTATCCCGCCGCAAGTCGCGGTTGCGTTGAAAGTAGAGAGCGAGGCCGAGGCAGATCGCCATCGAAATATAGAAGAATGCCGCCCCGTGATTGCGGTAGAAAAACGGCCCCGAGAAATCGTTTCCTCCCCAGGGGTAGATCCAGAGGACCTTGTCGGGCATCTGCATCTTCTGAATGACGGCGACCACAGCGATGATGAAAGAATTGATGGCAAAAGCGATCAGGATGGGCATCAGATCCCGGCGCCTGCGGATGAGGAGCCAACTGGCGCAAATGACCAACCAGACTCCGCCGAAGCGGATGAGAAAGCTGATCGGGCTGCCCCTTTCGGCGGGTGCGTAGATCGAGGTTGGCCAGTCCAGATTGGGCTTTAGACCGACATTCGAAATCCACCATCGGCCACCGATTTCGGTAAATGTCCACGCGGGATTGATCCACTGAAGCCAGACGTAAGCGAAGAGGAGGAGACCGAACCAGAACGGGGGAAACTTGAGAAGCCGAACGAGGGATCTCCCGGTGCTCTGGAGTGCGCTGGCGCGTTCGGAGCGATTGGGTACGGGCGCGATGGCGCTGAGGAAGGTGATCGCTGCGATACCGAGAAGGATGTTTCGAGTCCAGAGAACCACGCCCCCAAATAGCCAGGATGCGGCGATTAAATAGAAAATGATCAGGAAAATACCAACTGATTGTGCAGCGCTCCTTTTCGAGGGTTGGGCATCATCTGCGGAGTTCGGAATCGTCTCACGGGGTGTCAGGCTGGGCCGGGTGCTGGACATGCAGCTGATGCGAACCGAAAGCCGGTGTCTGGGCAAGGCCTGTTTCCGGAGAATTGATGAGGCCAGTTGGCTGGGTACCGGATTGACGAATTCGGGAATCGGTGAACAATTAGCGGAAATGGACGGGAAAATCCTCATTTTAGAAGACGACCAAGCATTTGCTGAGATGCTAGTGGAAAACCTCGAGGCCAACGACCTGAAGGCCGAGGTGTCTTTGGATCCGTCCCGAGCGATTGACCGAGTCCGGGAGGAGAATTTCGATATTCTCGTCTCTGACTATCTAATGCCGAAGCTGGAGGGGACCGCGTTTATCCGCAAGATTCGTGAGTTCAATCACTCGATTCCGGTTATTATGATCTCCGCCTACATGGGAGATGCCGAGATCCGCCAAGCGGCAAAAGTCGGAGTGACCCGGATTTTGAAGAAACCCTTTCAAGTATCGGAATTGATACTGGAGCTGGAGAAAGTCCTGGGGGAAAAGAAGTCGTTGGCAAATGGAGAAACCCGCAAGCGTAGATCTGGCTCCAGTGACGTGACCTATCCTGAGCCACTGCAGCATCTGAGTGCAGAGTCGCACGAGTCCCGGCGCTGGGTGCAGAGCCTTTGGGAGGCGTTCGAATCCAAAGAACCGATTTTTGTGGCGGGAGACCGTGGGTTCGAAGTGGATCCGATCGTATCGGAATTGGCCCAATGGCAGGATCCTGACGGGGGCAAGATTGCTTTTGATTTTGATGCGGCTGAATTACTCGGTTCAAAAGCGCGAAGCCTCCTGGCCCGTTTTAGCGGGAAGGATCGGTATTCACGAGTGGTCATCGGGAGAGGGCTTGATCAATTGGATCGATCCCAGCAGCGAATGTTGTCGGAGCTCCTTGTTCGGAGGGACAGTTACCTCCGGCAGGATGGCGAGTTGACTATTCTGTTTCCGGTCAACTCCGAGCGTCTGTCTCTGGCAGAGATGTCGATGGACGAGAAGCTGCTGGAAATGGTGTTTAGTAATCTGGTTCGGGTCCCCCCCCTGCGAGGTCGCTTTCGGGAGATCTTCCACTACATGCGCCACTCGCTCTCCGACGGGAAAACTCCTGATTTGAACTTTTCACCGGATGCCGCGGCATTGATGCTTCGCTACGATTGGCCCGGGAATTTCTACGAACTCATTGAAGTGCGGAACCGCCTGGCAAAGCGTTGGGGCGGCGGAGAATTGTCCGTGGAACAGGTTCGCTCGGCGATGGAGAAGAGACTGACAAGTCCGCTGGATGAATTGCCGGAGTCGGCATTGTCAGAGGTATTGCGGGAGAGACAGAACGAAGTCTTGGAAAATTTGATGCAGGCGGAGAGAAAGAGTCCGGTCGAGGTGCTTCGCTCCGTCGGGTGTCCGGAAACGACTCCCGCCCGCCAGTTCCCTAGCGGGCAGGAATTGCTCTATCCCGGACTGCTCGATTCAGTTGACGAGGCATAACCTCACGGGCTATCTTCAAATCTGATATTTGTATCCATGGCCCTCGCTCGTACTCAGCTTCAAATCGTTCACATGCTCCGTGATCTCGGGCACCTGGACGAAATGCAGGTCGAGAGAATCGTATCGACTGACCAGAACCTTTCGGGAGATGAAGTGGAGAAGCAGCTGATGGAAGATTTTGCGGTTTCGCAATTTAATCTTCTTTTGGCCAAAAGCCGTTGTTTTCACTATAATCCTTTCAACGCCAAGCGTTTCGTCAGGGACGAGTTTACCTTTGAGAAGCTCGACAAAGACTACTGTCAGGAGAAGGGTGTACTTCCTCTCGGCATGGTCGGGGACTTTTTTACGGTCGCGCTCGATAACCCCTTTCAGGTGCAGCTCATTCAGGAGATTGAGCGCAAGACTCGTTCGCGGGTACATGTTCTGCTCGGCCTCTCAGACGACATTGCGGCTGCGCTCGAGGATGAGGGCACCGCGCAGGTTGCGGTAGGATTCGGGGATGTCGTCGACCAGCTCGGTATGGAGTATGATACCGAGGACGAAATCAATGAGGAGAGTCTCAGTGATGAAGAGTCGGGGCCGATTATTCAGTTAGCCAGTAGGTTGATTGAAGATGCGTACTATTCGGGTGGTAGTGATATCCACATCGAACCGTTCGAGAATGAAACCCGTGTCCGGGTGCGGGTTGATGGAATTTGCCAGACGAAGCTCAACTTGCCGCGAAAGGTGTCAGGTGCATTGCTCGCTCGTATCAAAGTGATGGCGAATTTGGACATTGCCGAAAAGAGAGTCCCCCAGGACGGGAGAATTGTTTACAAGCAGTTCAATAAAAAGGGCATCGACATTGATTTACGTGTGGCCACCTGCCCCTTGAATCATGGCGAGGGTTGCGTGATGCGGATTCTGGATAAGCAGAAGAGTACCCTGCCGCTGACCGCTCTGGGATTCGCAGAGCAAAACCTGCTCGAATATCGGGATTTGATTCGTCGACCCTATGGGATGATTCTTCACTGCGGGCCGACTGGTTCGGGGAAGTCGATGACGTTGTATTCAGCACTCAACGAGATCAACGATCCTACCGTCAACATTCGCACTGCGGAGGATCCGATTGAGTACACCCTGCCGGGGTTGTGCCAAGTGCAGATGAATCGGAAGATCGGGCTCACCTTTGCCGCTGCTCTTCGGGCCTTTCTTCGGCAGGATCCGGACATCATTCTCGTCGGGGAAATTCGTGACCAAGAGACCGCGAATATTGCGGTCGAGGCGGCGCTCACCGGGCATATGCTGTTCAGTACATTGCACACCAACGACGCTCCGAGTACCGTAGCTCGACTGACGGAGATGGGGATTGAGCCGTTTATGATATCGGCCTCGATTGTATGCGTTTGTGCGCAGCGACTGATGCGGCGCGTCTGCAAGAGTTGCCGCCAACCGTATGAACCGGAAGGGAATGAGCAGGCGATCATCGAGGAAGCCATCAAATGGTCCGGGACGATTTATCGCGCTAGTCCAAACGGGTGTCCTGCGTGTGGGGGATCTGGATACAAAGGGCGAATCGGTATCCATGAATTGATGTCAACCAGCGAAGAGTTGGTGAAAGGGATCAACGACGAGCTGGAAACCGCCCGCCTGAAGGAGATTTCTGTGCGAAATGGGATGAGGACGCTCCACCAGGACAGCATGATTAAGGTACGAGACGGCATTACCTCGATGGAAGAGGCGATTGCGACTGTCCCGCCCGACATGAAGTCACTCACGTTCGGGACGTCTGCTTCCTGAAAATTCTGAGCGGGAAGGTTTGGTTCCCCGCGGAAGGCCGATCGTGATCGGCGCCGGGTTACAGGTTGTCCTGAAATTCCTCAAGCCGAGCGAGGAAGGCGTCCACCCGAATACTGTACTGAATCTCCTGCAATTCGCGCAGCAGTTGGACCGCCTCGTTGTAGCGCTGTTGGGTTACCAGCATGTTGGCCAATCGAAGCTTGGCTTCGTAGCGAAACTGGGGAACTGAGGCAGCACGTCGATACGCGAGAAGCGCGGGCTCACTCTTATTCTCGCTGGCGTAGTAGTCTCCGAGAGCGAGTTGAAGCTGGCCATCCATAGGGAATACTGAGGCGTAGGATTCGGCCATCTCGGCAAGATCGGGTGTAGGGTCGGTGTGGAGGCGCGCAGTAACCAAGGCTGCATTGATCAAGTTATTTTCCTCGGAGGTTAAATCGCGACCATAGCTGGAGCGAAGAACCGCTGCGTATTCCGAGACCTCGCTCCACAGCCTTTGCTCCAACAGAATCTCCACCGGACGAAAGGCCTCGCTAAAATCGATATCGGCCCGTGGGATCTGGAGTACACGGACGTACGCTGCCAGCGCCTTGGCTGGAAGCCCCAGGCTTGTGTAGACATTCCCGAGGAGGAGAAGGGAGTCGACCTGTGGACCGTTTAGCCGGACGGACACCTCCAGCGCAGCCGCAGTTTCGCGGAGCTCGTTTTTGGCGAGGTGAAAGTTGGCCAGTAGATTCCAAAGTTGCGGATCCTCAGCATCTTCATTGAGAAGATCGCGAACCAAGGCGGTAGCCTCTTCAGGTTGACTGGATTGGATTAGCGCGTGGACGAGGCCTCGTCGCAGGTCACGACTGTCCGCCCGGAAAACCAGGGCCTGTTCAAAAGAGCCGATCGCGGCGGCCCACTGGGACTCTTGAAGATAGGCATAGCCGAGAAGGCCGAAGCTCTGGTCGTCACCGCCCCCCAGCCGAATGACCTTGATCCAGTAGGGGATCGAGGCGGGATAGCGATTCGCCCTTACTTCCAGAAGGGCGAGTGAGCGATAGGCCCGGCGAAAATTGGGGAAAAGAGCGACGGCCCGCTGAAGATTCTGCCGGGCGGCATCGAGTTGATTCTGTTGGAGAAATATATTCCCCAAAACGAAGTAGAGCGCGGGTGAGCCGGTTTCGCCGATCTTCTGTGAGACGACTGCTACTGCCTGAGCAGGGTCTTTCTGGACCAGCGGGAGGACAGTCTCGCGGAGAAATGTCTGTTCCTCGGTGGTCACTCGTGGCTCGACGTCAGAGAGCACGCCGTAGGTTGCCGTGAATTGATTGCGGAAGGTGGGATTGTCCCATGAGTATTCCTCTGGCTGCAGGCTTTGTCCGAAGAGGGATCCTGCAAGGATGGGAAGGGATAAAATGAATATTCGAAGTTGTGCTATCATCGCCTGGATGCGTCGATCAGTAGAGGCCATTTTCCTTCGACCTCGACGGGTTGTCCATTGATTTCGGGAGGTTCGAACCGGGCCCGGGACGCGGAGTTTCGAGCGGGTTTGATTAATTCGGGGTGGGTGCTCTCAAGCACTTCAAGGATTTCGACAGAACCATCTGTATGAATGCGAATGGAGAAGACCACTCGTCCACGGCCAAAACCTCTGCGGGCCAGATTGATCGGTATCGAGACCGGAGGTACGCTCAGCACACGGGGGCCACCGTCCAGATCGGAAAAGGTAAACCGTCTTATCTCCTCGCCGACATCAAACCCGTCTGTGAGAGACGAGAGTCCGGGGGTGGAGAGGAGGGTGGCGTCTGGATTGACCGAAAGAGCAACCGGAAGTGCCTGAAGAGAGAGTGCTTTGGGAGGAGGGCGCAGGTCCGGTGAGGCAGACGATGCGGACGCGGATGGGCGGGGGCGGACGATCTCTGGTGGCGGCGGTGGTGGAACTTCAACCGGATTAATTTCCCGAATTGTCCAGCGGGTTTCCTCGGGTGGGGAGCTCAGTCTCCTTGAGAGCGGAAGAAGCAGGAATAGAAATATAGTCAATACTGCTGCAACGAGTGCGGGGATGATCCGGTGTCCGCTTGATGTCCGCTTATCCATCGGTCGCTCGGGTCGCAATGTTCACCGAGGGAGCACCCGCTAAACTAACCTCGTCGATGACCGCGACTAAATCCTCGGTAGAAGTGTGGCGATCCGCTTGAACGATTACGGGGCGAGGATCTCCCTGCAGTAGGCGTTTAACGGTGGCTCGAAGCGAACGAATATCCAGCTGGTTTCCTCCGTAGTACACTGTGCCGTCGGCATCCACGGCAATGAGAAGGGCCTCGCGTGACAGCTCCGCGGCGCTGGATGCGCGAGGGCGTTCGACATCGATTCCCGTTTCGCGAACGAAGACAGTGGTGACAATGAAAAAGATGAGTAGGATGAATACGACATCGATCAAGGGAGACACGTTGATCGTCTCATCGCTCAACGCATCGTTTGATTCTTCGCTGATCGAACGCCGGCGTCTCATGGGGTGGAAAGGCGAGGGGTTGATCCTCCGGTGCTCTCGGGAAATTGAGTGGAGTGGAGGCTTGTCGGGTTGGCCAGCACCTGTGCTTCGAGCGCATAGTAGCGAAGGGCGATTCGGTCGCGTCCGCGCCGGAGGAAAGAGAGAAGTATCATCCCCGGAATTGCGACGAGGAGCCCGGCCTGGGTAGTTACGAGAGCCTCTGAAACTCCACCAGCAACTTCCAAGGAGAGATTGGATGCGCCGGGGCGGGCCATTCCGGTGAAAGTAGTGGTCATCCCGGCTACTGTACCGAGGAGACCCAGCAAGGGGCATACACCTACAAGGATGGCGTAGTAGCGAATGCGTCTGTCGATCGGATGGAGAATCTGTTCCCGAGCGGATTCAAATGCTTCGGGAATCGATCGTTTTCCGGTCCAGATAGAAGTGATGGGTCCGGGTTGATGGTGACGGATCTGGAGGAGTAGTCTCGTCTGCGCATAGAAAAGGCCGAAGGCGAGGAGAGCTAGAGGAAACATCAGCGGCCCTCCCGCTCGCCAGATTGTGATCGACTCCTCGAGTAGTGAATTCATTTGGAATCGCTCGACTTGGCTGGGCTGGATGCAGAGACCTCGAACTGTCGCGAGAAGTTCTCCAGCGTGGCGACGGTCCCTTGTGCCCGGCGGGTTAGGTAGGCGTAGAGGAGAAAGGTGGGGATGGCCACAACCAGCCCAAACTTGGTGGTGAGGAGGGCTTCGGATATCCCACCTGAAAGGTTTTGTGGGTCGCCTGTGCCGAAGACGGTGATCTGCTGGAAGGTGGAGATCATTCCAGTAACCGTACCGAGTAGACCCAGGAGTGGGGCAGTTGCGGCGATTACGGAGAGTGCGGCAAGACCGCGGGTCAGCACGAGGCGAACTTCAATGAGGCGTGCGTAGAGAAGATCTTCGCGCGAAGTTTGCTCGCTCCCACGGGTTTCCCAGAGAGTCGACCAGTAAGGGCGCAGCAGCCGGTGCTGACTACGAAGAAACTTTTGCTGCACTTCCGGATTATCAGATTTCCAGACGGCCGGGAGTTGTATTCGTGCGCGGCGTACGGATGTGCTGATCCGTAGGAAACTACCGGATTTAACTAGAACGACGACGAGAGCAACGGCGGCCGCGAGTAGAATCGGGTAGATCCAGATACCCGAGCGCTGAATCTCGCCGAGTAAATCGGGTGAATTCTGGCGAAGAGTAAGTGCCGCACCACCGGTTGAGTCGATGGGGAGTAGGCCGGATCGGTTTTGGATAATCGCGCGAATGTTCGAAGATTCGCTCGAAGTCGCAGGGCTCAATCTGGGGAACGTGGGATCGGAGTCGTCGACAAAGCCCGTGAGGTTCTGGCCGTCGGAAAAATAGGTGAGCGGCCCGATGAAAAGACCTGTTCCAGTGATCTGCCTGCCGTCAGCTCCGTAGATGGTCAGGGGTCGGGTGGTCCCGCCAATTGATTGCTGTAGGGAGTCGATCAGATCGGAGAGGAGGGCAGTGGCGCGGGTGACTTGCTCGGCGGGGCGTTCGATGGCGAGCCATTGGTTGAAGCGCTCCTCTATGTCGGGCTCGAGCCGGTGCTGAACCGACTGGGACTGTTGCTCAATTAGTTCCGTAAGAAGCGAAAGGGCTGCGCTATTGGCTCCCGCCAATTGATCGAGGTTGGATTCCAGCTCTGCGAGTGCGATGTCGTTTGAATCGGCGGCTTCACGGAGTTTGCGAAGTTCTTGCCGGGATTGAGCGAGCTCCGATCGAAGGCGACTGATTTCTTCTTCCAGAGGCAATTCCTGCTCGGCCACCGAGAGCCGGAAGTTTCGCAATTTTGCCATGGCGGCACGCGCCTCAGCCTGCCCTTGTTGCGCGATTTCCGAGAGGGATTCCGCTGCCGGTAGTACGCTTGTAAGACCCAGCAGGAGAAGTAGTACTTTGGGAAAGAGAGCACGCATCATCTGCCGGGGTTGACGGATACGGGTAGTACGATGTGGTGGGGCTCGGCTTGGCCGGACTCTTGGTCGATCGCATTGCGTATCTGGAGGGAATAATCGGGTATGATTTCAGGGCTCCAATCGCCGCCGTCGAAAACGATTTGCCCTCCGAATGCGCCGTCCTCCGATGAGAAGTAGGCGGCCCCCAGTCCGAATGTGAGGAGGTCCACACGGTAGGTTTCCCCACTCTCGGGATCCTCCACCTCAAATGCGCGGGAGTTTGTCTGTTGATTCTCCGACTGTATTTGCTGGAGCAGTCGAAGGAATTCGACGGGCGGAGTTTCGGTAGAAATCAACTCGGGTGCTTCGTTCCAGTTCTCAGACCAACGAGGAAGGAGCTCAAAGAATGAATTCGCGGGAGTGGACAGGGCCTCGACCAAATGAAGCAAGGCGTCGGAGACGGTACGTTCCTCAGCGGCCCGGGCGAGGAGAGCCTCGCGGCGTTCGCGCGCTTCGGATCGATCCGCTTGGATGGATTCAATTCGCCGGCGGTTTTCGGCCAATTCGGTTGCAAGCACCGCGATCTCGTTGTCCAGAATCCGTTTCTGGCGCTCCCATTGACGGGTTTCTTCGGAGAGCTGTTCTTCGAGGCGAATCGCCTCAGCAAAACCGCTCATACTCTCCATGGCGGGGCCTTCTGACTGTGAAAAGGCTGCATGAGGGACCGCAAAAATCGGGAGTACCCATCCCCATGCAAGCTTCCGGAAGCCTGATCGTCTACTCATTTTGCGAGTGGAGAAGGCTGAATATAGAGATTGAGGTGAGCGGGATTACCGTCTGGCAGGTAGATGGTTTCTTCCGCAAAAATCACCTCGAACGGTTCGTGAGAAGTCACTTTTGGGTCCGAATCCGATTTCTCAATCGCCTGAATGGTGAACCGGTAGCGGTCGTCGTAGGTCTTTCCTTCAGTACTGCTGGGTACCATTGTCCACGAGGAAGCCGCTATGAGTTGAGGATCGACCAAGGTAAGAATGGATTCCGATGCGACGGTTACGTCGGCAAGAATCACTTTTTGATCCGATACTTCCGCCGGCATGGGGACTCGTCCGGTCGTGCCGTCGGCCAGAAGTTTCTCGGTGACTGCTTTTACGCTCTCGACGGCTGTAGCATGTTTTTCAAGGAACTCTTGGCGCAGTTCGTCAGGCGTAGGTCGGGTGGCTACCCATATTTCATAGCACAACAATGCCGCAAAAATGGGGAGAAAGAAGAAAATGGTGGTTCGTAACAGCCCAGTCATGGATGAGAGCTAACTGTACCCGGGGCTTTCGGGGATGCAAAACTATTTAAGATACTATAAAAGGTCGGTTTCATCTCATCGTAGTCGGGGTTCATTCCCGAGTAGATCAAGGTGAAGATCCGATCGTTCTCCGGGACCATTACGATGTAGAGTGTGGTCATGTGGCCCCCGCCTCGGTGAGAGAATTCCAATGCGCGTCCCCGAGTGTCTCCAACGAGAGGGGTCCCGCGGCTGATTTCGTTGGCCCTGGGAAGGCGAGTGAGCAGTATCTCGAAGTGTTTGTCGGCGTACTCCTCGAATGTGACGTCCGGTTTCATTTTCTCTGAGCCGACGGAAACCCGCTCGATGAAGGGGTCGTTCCATTTCTCTTTTTGGCTAAGTCCGGCCACGTGAGTTCCGGGCAGCCCTTCTTTCACCTGCCAGTCTTCCGGATATTGGATGAAAAAGTAGGAATGGTAGTAGGTCTGTCCCAAGTCGGCCGAGAATGGGTGCATGGAGGAGAGGATCTGGTCAAAGATAGGGCGCAAGCCATCCAGTGTTTGGTTCTCACCGGCCTCCCGGATGACATAGACTCGATCGTTGTCCACGAGAACAAACACGCGCAAGTACCGTTCCTCACCCGCCTCGTTGTAGGTTCCTTCAATAGCCATTCCAGAATGCTCCCCGTGCTGGGCGGGAGCGCTTTGGAGGTGTTTGTAGTCGGGAAACTCCTCACCGAGTTCTGCCAGGATCTCTTCAGACAGTTTTGGGAGGTCCTTTGGGGCCGCTTTACTCTCGATGACATAGAGTGTGAAGCTTTCCCGCACTGTGTCGCTCGGGTCGGTCAGTTGGCTGGTGGCGATCAGGTCGACCTCTGTTGGGTTCGTTTCGATGTCCCAGTTCGACGGAAGGAAAAAGTATAGGCTCGGATGCCGGATTGGCGTCCACGTAGTATCCTCGGTAGCCTCGTCCTGTGCCTGGGCCTGGCCGATCAAGAGTGCACATATTACGGGGAAAGTGGCGGCGCGAAGGATTCGATGAAACGTTGAGCGAACTGTGGTCGTAGATGGCTTGTTCATGTGGGACGGGTCGATGGTTCGAGTAGTGAGGAGATTCCTAAAAATATGGGCCCGGTCTCGGTGTTTCTTCCGGAGAAAGTGGTCAATGCGTACCGATGCCGGGGAAGGCGTTTCAAATAGTCGGTGACCTGCTGGGTTTCTTCCTGCCCTCCCGGGTGTCCACGATAGGCCACGATCCCGAGCCGGAATCGCTGACTCGCGCGACGAAAAATGGCATCCAGCGCGGCTAGAGTAGAGTCTGGGGCGGTGACGATGGAATGGTCGCCTCCCGGGAGGTAGCCCAGATTAAAGATGGCGGCGTCAATCGTGGGAACCGGGCGCTCCCTGAAAAAATCCTCGAATCCAGCATGATCGAGGGGAAACAGTTGGGCCGTGAAATTGTGGTTTGCGAGCCGTTGTCTGGTGGCGTCCAATGCAGCTGTCTGCAGGTCCATTCCCCATACAGATTCTCCGGATCCTATGGTTTGGCAGAGGAAGAGTGTGTCATGGCCATTCCCGCAGGTAGCATCAATCGCAACTGAACCTGGCGCTAGTGCTGGACGTAGCCAGTCTTGGGCCCGCTTATAGAGCGGAATCTCTTTTGGGTGTTGGGTTGCTATTGTAGGTTCAGACACCGATCAGGTCGCATTGGTTCTGCTCTGACCATGTGGAAACTATCTGCTGTTGTCGAATCTCCCGTTTAAAAAGTTTTTTATAATATAAAATAGATTACTCGGAAGATCGGATTTTGGGATACCAGGAGGATCTTGCGCATGTGGCCGAGGGTTATGCAGGGATTTGCAAGGGGATAGAGTGGAGAGTTCGGAGTCTTACTTGGCTTGATCCGTTTTAAGGTCAGAATTTTACTGATGGTCTCTGTTCTCGATCTACGATAGTGAGTTGATATGAAAAACCAACGTCACGGTATGTCGATCGGGATGGAACGAGTGGGGTCAACTTATTTCATGACTCTAAGAGTTGTGGGGAAACTGACTCATGAGGACTATCAGATCATAACTCCAACGATTGAATCTGCCTTGAGCGGGGTCGATGTACCAGAGATTCACGCCCTGATTGATGGACGCGAATTAGAGGGCTGGGAGCTGCGGGCGGCATGGGATGATTTCCGTCTCGGAGCGAAACACGGAAAAGAATTCTCAAAGATTGCGATTCTAGGGAACCGTTCTTGGCAGGAAGCCGCTGCGAAGCTCGGCTCTTGGTTTATTTCGGGCGATGTTCGATTTTTTGAAGACGAAGACGCGGCGGTCAAATGGTTGCACGAGTAGTCTCCCTTTGATAGACATTTAAAAGCGAAATCCTCATTCCATGGGTTTCTTGGTTCGACGCTCTTCCCCATAGATTTCATGAAGCGGGCACGTTGCTATAGATCGGTGCCTGTAAATTGTACAATCGACTTACTCTTCTCACCTTTCACTCGGCTGGCACTACTATGAAAAAACATCATTCTATCACCCGCAGAACCCTCCTTCCTTTCGTTGCGCTGGTGCTCTGCGGCTCGCCGTTGCTGGGTCTCGATCTGGCCATTACAAACGCTGGTTTTGAGGACACCTCCGGTCAGTCCACCTACAATGAATTTACCTTCGGAGTACCCGTAGGATGGTCCGTGTATGACCCCTCCGGCATCACGGGAGATTCTGGCGTCTATCACGGGACACTGGAGCCGAACGGAACCGACTTTTTCCCCGTGACCGCCCCGGAGGGTGATCGGGTAGCGATCTTTTTCAACAGCGGAGAGAAAGGATCCGGGGAATATGGATTTACCCAAACACTGGCGGAAGTATTGAGTCCAAACACTCGCTACACGCTCACGGTACAAGTGGGGAATATTACCTCTGGAACCGACGAAGGGGGTACGGCCTACGATCTCTCAAATTTTCCCGGCTACCGGGTTGATTTTGTAGCCGGCGGCTCAGTGATTGCTTCAGATGATGATTCCCTGACGATTGCAGAAGGAGCATGGGAAACCAGCACCGTCACTTATACGACCGGCTCCACCGTGACTCCGGGTCAGAATATCGGTATCCGCCTGGTCAACCTGAACGCCACGGACGAAGCCCCGGACAACGAGGTCGACTTTGACGACGTTCAGCTCACGGCCGTAGCCGTACCGGAACCCCGGCTCGCGACGTTGCTCGTAAGCTTGTTTTCAGCAAGTTTCCTAATCCGCCGACGACGCTAGATTGGGGGCAGACTGAATTGTTGCCGCGTTCGATGAGGCACGGAGATCGATTGCTCCGCATGGACGGCGCGCACGAAACGGTTTCGGAGATTGAATCCAGCGGTTTCAATTACCATCCGAGTTAAGGGAGCGTCGGAACTAATGCCATTCTCAAATATTTTTTAGAGATTTCAACCCGCGCCCCCGTGAGGGGGCGACTCACTGCGATGCTTCTCCTTCGTCGCCTTCACACGTTTCAATCCGCGCCCCCGTGA
>DGMY01000019.1:28991-72372 GCA_002388665.1 Opitutia bacterium UBA4506
GCGCCCCCGTGAGGGGGCGACCATCTTTTCGGGAGATACTCGCATTAGACCAGCCGTTTCAATCCGCGCCCCCGTGAGGGGGCGACGTAGACTTGTCCCCTCGGTGGACTTACTCGGGTTGTTTCAATCCGCGCCCCCGTGAGGGGGCGACCCAACGCGTAGAACACCTTATTAAGGCTGAGATTGTTTCAATCCGCGCCCCCGTGAGGGGGCGACTCGGGTCTTTCGATCCGTTAGCTTTTGACCGCTTGGTTTCAATCCGCGCCCCCGTGAGGGGGCGACCGCTGGAAAGTGTACTTTTTTGGGTTTCTTGTAGTTTCAATCCGCGCCCCCGTGAGGGGGCGACCTCCGGATCCAGCCAGTCGGCCATTGACGAGCAGTTTCAATCCGCGCCCCCGTGAGGGGGCGACGCTATCGCCGGACTCGCCAAAAATAGACACCCAAAGTTTCAATCCGCGCCCCCGTGAGGGGGCGACCGACCGCACCGCCGAGGACGGTCAGTCCTTCCGGCGCGTTTCAATCCGCGCCCCCGTGAGGGGGCGACACCTCGAAGACGAATTCTTGCGCCGGAGCGGAGGTTTCAATCCGCGCCCCCGTGAGGGGGCGACCAAGCTTCTTAACCGCCTTCTGGATGCCGGAGTTGTTTCAATCCGCGCCCCCGTGAGGGGGCGACCCGAGCTGGACGAGATCCGTATTCGTGGAGGTGTTTCAATCCGCGCCCCCGTGAGGGGGCGACGATGTCGGGATCGCTGGCCCCGCTCAGAGTCCAGCGTTTCAATCCGCGCCCCCGTGAGGGGGCGACCGTGGTCTCGCTGAGCACCTCCTCGTCGCGAAAGTTTCAATCCGCGCCCCCGTGAGGGGGCGACCGATGATACGCCCGCCGACGTGCCCGTCGAATCGTTTCAATCCGCGCCCCCGTGAGGGGGCGACTACTGGCGTTTTTTATTGTGCCTTCGTTTTTACAGTTTCAATCCGCGCCCCCGTGAGGGGGCGACCGCAGTTGATTTAACTGCCTGATAGACGGTGTGTTATGGTAGCAAAAATGCGAACCCTTTTTTTACGTCAAAATCGGGCGCGCATTCACTCGGTTTTAGTCTGTCAAAGAACTGGTTGTTAAAGGGTTACTGCCTCAATAAGTTGAGGAGCTGAAGTTTGTGAGCTTAGGGTTCGCAGTCGGATCTTGAGGGATCAAACAAGGAGGGTGCCTTCGATGTTATAGTCGTCGTTTTTCCCGAAATGCTCAATGCGCTTTTGCCAGTGATTGCCTAAATGGTAGAAGCGGATCGAATCATTTTTCTCGTCGATAATCTTTAGAATCCGTTCCTTGAACGCAACGTATTGGGCGGGATCCACTTTGCATTCGAAAACGGAATTCTGGACCCGTTGTCCGTAGTCCAAGCAGATTTTTGCCACTTTTCGCAATCGCCGTGCTCCTGAGGGGGCGCTGGTCGCGACGTCGTATGCAACGAGTAGATACATGGATCAGAAATTGGAGTTTTCAGTTGGAAGAATCATTTGGCAAGAAATGCGGGATAGGCGTCCAGATCTCCTCTTAGGTGGCGGGCGAGGAGTCTGGCCTGAAGATGTGGGAGTAGTCCGATGGTGACTCTTTCTTCGAGGAGTGGGTGGACGATTTCGGTTTGTTTCCGCTCCTGCCAATGGGTGAGAACTTTTTTTCTGGAATCGGCTTTTAAGAGGACTGCGCCGTTTTCTTTCGTCTCGAAATCCTGAGCTTTGATTTGCTGACGGTTCAGGAGAGTGAGGGCAGCACGGTCGGCTAGGAATGATCGGAATTCTTCCATTAGGTCCAGTGCGAGTGATGGGCGGCCGGGACGGTCGCGGTGGAGGAATCCGCATTGTGGGTCGAGACCGCAGGATTCGAGGGCGCTGCGGCAGTCGTGGTTGAGTAGCGTGTAGAGAAAGGAGAGTAGGGCGTTTACCGGGTCGGTCGGTGGCCGTTTTGTTCGTCCGTTCATTCGAAGAGTTGTCTGAATTAACAGACAGGGAAAGGCTGCGAAATAGTAGGTCGCTGCGTCGCCTTCGATACCGCGCAGGCTGTCTAGGTTTGTTGCGCTTTGTGTGGATCGGATACGTCGTTCGAGTTGATCGGATGCGGAAAGAAGTTTTGCTGCATTGCCTGGATTTTTATCGCCGTGGTCGCGGGCGGCGCGTCGGAGAACTTGACGGGCATTGGTGATCTTTGCGGCCACCATATTGCTGGCAATGGTGAGGCAGGCCTCTGGATGGTCAGCTGCGCGGTATTGTGCGCGGCGAAGAAGTATATTGCCCGATGTGAAACCTTGGGAGGCAGAGAGGAATTTGCCATGAGGAGTGTGGAAGGATAATGAGACGTCGGCCTCAGCGCAGGCACCCATGAGGGCGGCGCTAGCGCAGCAATCCCAGCCGAAACAGACGATCCCGTCGAGGTTGTGGAGGGGGACGCGGATCTTGGTTTGCTTCTCGTGGCGAACTTCGACTGCGGCACCGTCTTTGCGGAGGTAGGCATCTTCGAGTGTGACGAAGAGCGTGTTGAGGTGGGTGCGCATTGTGAGATTTCAAATTTAAAATTTGAGATTTGAGATTGGGGGACTGCGAGTTCTGTGATTTCAGATTTGAGATTTCAGATGGGTCCGTGGAGCTGTTCGAAAGCGGCTCTGGCGGGATCTTCAGGAGGGAGCTCTCGAAGGAATTTTCGTTGGGTTTCGATCCATTTGGATTCGCTTTGTTTTCGTTTTTGATTTTTCTGCCACTGCTCGCGGCTCTGATCGTTGAGGTGGCGCGGTCCCTTGATGTCTGAGTTTTGTAGGGAGTCGGCCCAGGCACGGAGTTGTCGGGAGCAGGATTCGGCAATGGCTTTGAGGCTTGAAATTTGGGATTTGAATTCGCGTAGTGCCGGACGTCTCTCGAAGAAGCAGAGCATTGAGCGAACTTCACCGGCGGAGCCACGGGCAATGTAGATGAAGGCAAGGAGTTCGTTGGTAGTGCCGCGTTCGAAGCCTTCGGCGATGTTGTTGGAGACAGAGAGGGAAGCGCGATCGATCTGATCGCGCTTGGACCAGGTGATTTTATCTTTGGCGTCGATTATGAACTCTTCGCAGCCTTCGGCGAGCTGGATGGCTTTTTGCCAGACGGGAAGATCTTCGAAGCGTTCGTAGGTGGCCATGTGGTTTAGGGATTTGAGATATCAGATTTGAAATTTGAGAATGAAGAATTGGATGGGTAATTGTTCGGTTTAAGGGATCTTAGATTTGAAATTGGAAATCTGAGATTCGAGCTGCTTGGTGAACCAGTTTGAGATGCCGCGCTTCAGCCGCATGGATTTGGGCTGGCAGAGTTGAATCATGGAGCAGCGGTCGCAGAGTTTAGGACTGTAGGTGGCGCTGGGAGTGGTTCCTTCTTCGAGCATAGTGCGGACTTGGTTGGCGACATGAAGGGTGAGCATGCGCAATTCGGTGTCGAAGCACACAGCGGTGCGGCGCTGTTGTTTCCCGTAAAAGAGATAGCCTGTTTGGATGCTCCCTTCAGTTCGTTCGAAGCTGGCTTCGAGAGAGATGGCCTGGGCGCAGAGTTGGATTTCATCCGCACGGTGTGCCTTGGGGCGTCCGCGCTTGTATTCGACCGGGAGGAGGGTGCCGTCCCGGTGGATTTCGACCACATCGCAAAAACCGCGCAGACCGTATTTATCCGACCACACCGGGAGACCACGAGTGATGCGCACTCCGGGGCGGCTTTCACCTATTCCGGAGTGCGCCTTCTCGTGGAGGGCATTGCCCTCGGCGGTAGATCGGTTCTCTGCCCAGAGTCGCTCCACGTGAATCAGCGCGCATTGCCTGGGGCAATACAGGTAGTGCTGTAGGGCGGAGAGTGCGACTGTGCGGGTGGGAGTGATTTCAGATCTGAGATTTGAGATTTCAGAGGTTGCTTAAATGCGGCGGATGAGGGTGACGCCGTCGGGGATGGCGGATTCGTCAACGATCACATCGTATTCATTGAAGCTACGCGGCACTTCGACGCCTTCCTTGCGCTTGACCGTGACGGTTTCAAAGAGCTTATGGCTAGGTGCTTTGCCGAGTTCGTTGTCATGCTTGAAGGCAAGCAGGCCCCGCGGGTTCATACTTCCGGCGGGCCGAGCGGCGGATTGGTCGAACTGGAAGGCGTTTTCGAGTGCTGTGAAGAGCAATTCAAGATCATCATCGGAGAAGCCGGTTTGCTTGGCGAGGAAGGGATTGACAAAACCCTTGGCCAGATAAAGGCCGTAAGGAACGGTGAACTTGCGCCCCATGGTTCGCTCCTTTTCGATATCCTTTTCGTTGGTTACGGATGTGCGAGTGATGGCATGTTCGGATGAGACAATTGGATCAATGGAGCGTGCGAATGAGATTTGAACCGGGCCGCGCACTTGTCCGCAATTTACCTCGGTGGACATGACCGCACCGAAGCTGCGCACGTCATAATAGTTTTCGCACATCCATGCGGTGGCCTTGTCTTTGACTTCTGGTTTAACCTTCTTCTCAGCCTTCTCGTCGATTGCTTCGTAGGCCTCTTTGTGCTGGTTGTTGTGTACAGCGCCCTCAATGAAGTAGATTCGGTTGTCCGTAGTTTGATCGACGAAGTTCCGGATTTTCCTTTTGAGGCAGACATCAGTGACGAGGCCTTGGCCCGTTTCCACATCCACGCGGGGTAGGTTGCCTGCATCGGGGTCGCCGTTGGGATTAGCATCTTGGCAGTCGAAGAGATAGATGAAGTCGTAACGATTGTTCATAGTGTTGTGTCTGATTTGAGTTTTGAGATATCTAAGAGGTTGATAGATTTAGGATTGTTGGGATTCAGGAGTTTCTTTCTTTGTGAAGAAGTCTTTGCGTTGGTGATAGTAGCCTATTGCGAATAGACCCTGGGCTTTGAGGTTGAGTTGATTTGGGAGGCCTGTGCTACTCAGAAGATCCACGATCTCCTGTATGAGCCTTTCCCGGTTTACCTTTGAGCCACCATTCAGTTTCGCGAGATGGTGTTGGTAGGTGCGTAGCAGCCTGGGGAAGACACTCGCCGGTGTGGCAGATGCCGAGCTATAGAAGCGGTCGCGAATTGTTGCGTTTAGCCCTGACAAGGCATCTTCCTGCGTCTTCTCCAGAGCTGCAAATAGCCGCCCGAGTAAGTAGGCGGGGTCGGTTTGATTTGGATCGAGCATAATTGATATATTGGATTTGTGGTTTCTTTGAAGGATGGATTTGAGGATGGCGGCGCGCAGATAGTTCACTGTGCGGTCGGCATGGATACGTCGGATTACGGCAGTAAAGAGTCCTTCCGGATAGGGCGTGCCCTCAACAATCGAGCGCGTGAGGGCTCCGCCGAGGAGTGGGGGGATTTCATCGCTTACGCGGGCAGTTTGGTTCAGTAGTTGCCAAATCGCAGGAAACTCCGGGTCTGCGTGGCGCTTACCGGTTGAGGTTTCGAATTGGCGGACAATTTCGAGGCATTCTTGGTGCGCTTTCAGTTTGGCAAGTAGTTCTCGGATAGAAGAGCGATGAAAGAAGCGAACGGAAATCCGTGCTGCATTGGGTGCGAGTCCGAGTAGGAAGAATGGTGTGTCCAGTTCGGCTTGGCCATTCGCGAACCCCGTGCCTGAACGAAGGGCTTTAAGAAAGCGTTCGATACGTTCGCGCTGTGCTGGATCCTGAACTTCATCAACACTGTTGGAGCCACCGCCTAGAATGTCAGCAAAGACGTCTTCTGTTTCGCTTTGTTGTTCGGTCCAGAAAACGCATGTGGTGTCGCCGATACGAAGGCGATGCTTTTTGGCCATCGGCCCGGTGAGCAATGCATTGAGTGCGGTGCCATAGCGAAAGGCTGCGTCTTCGCTGACAGGACTGTTGAAGCTTTGGGTTTTCGTGTAGGATTCGTAGGCACTGTCGTTGAAAGATACGATAGATGCACCGGAAGACTGTGCACCGGTGACGCCTTTGATTTTAGGGTGAAGACGGGCGATGTCGGTCTCCATTTTTCCCGTGACGAGGCATTGGCCCCGCAATGTTGATTCGTCTTTCGGTTGGTTGGTGCGCCACCAATCCAGAATCTTTGGCGTCGTATGAACGTCATTTTTCCGCCCAAGGATTTGAAAGACACCAAAGCCGGTTCCAACATCATTCAGGATTGGATGATCATCGATTTCTGAAGGATTCCATCTCTCAAGGAAACGGCACACGGCAGAAAATTCCGAACAATCAATAGCTTCTTCTAGGCCGAGATGACGCTGTTTGAATGCGTCAAAGCGTTCTTGTCCGAAACCTTCTTTCTTATCCTCAGGCTGGCGACCGAGTAAATAGGTCTGATTATCCCAGAGAAAGCATGGATTGATTCCAGAACCGGGTGGTTTGGCTCCGCCTGGAACTTCACAAATTGTTGTTTGTAACTTCCCTTTTTCGTTTAGACTACGAGCGTCTTCAATTTTGAAGAGGCTTCCATCTTCTTTAATCACCACGCGGAAGCTGATCTTTTGTGGCGAAAATCCCGGGGGTGCGATACCGTAGGTCTTGTCTTTTTCGAGGCGTCCGTAGAGGTCGTTGAGAGCTTGTAGGATCATCGTATAGATTCTGAAGGGGAGGTTTTAGATTTGAAAGGGGAGTGGTGGGACTTTGATGACGCCGTTGGTCATTTCGCCGCGGAAGAAGTGTGGGGTCGTCGATTTTACTTTTTTACTGGAGCGGTCTTGTTCGAACTCGATGTCATGCAGCATATAGCCGAGGTCTTTCGTTTCGTTCGTCTGAAGCGATGGGTGTGGCTTAGGTAGTTGCGCTGTTTCTTCGATCAATTCAAAATCGACCGGGAATTCGCGGCATCCAAAGTATGGGTGATGGAAGGCCTGCCCCTTGCGGGCGCGGCGTTTGAACATATCCAGATGCTTGCCGACCGCTTCGTGCTCGGCGACTTCAGGGCCGCTTCTTTCCATTTTACGATCCAAGACAGCGATATGCGCTTTGATTAGATAGGCAACATCCTTGAGCACCATCGATGCACGCTGTTGGCGGTTTTGGTCGACCGCCATCTGAGGCACAACCCGCGGGTCCTTCATCCCCGCGTTCACTCCTGTTGCGCCTTTCACTGGAATCTTGGATGAGACTTCATTGCGTCGGATATTGGTGAAGCGGATCGGATTCAAGACAGTGATCTCGTCGATAATCCAGCGGATTTGAGGTTTCCAGTAGATCGCTTCGAGCACACCGCGGGCAGCGGATGGCGTGATGACGTCGTAAGAGACACGCTCGACTTTCATTTCCGGTCGGGAAAAGAGGGCGTAGTCGCCTGAGATTTTAAGGGTGATTCCGTAGTTCATAGGCTAATATTAAGTAATTAATTGCTGGCTGCTCGCGTGCGCTTCGTCGAGTGTTAGACCAAAGTGTGGAGAGTAGTTCAGTTCGGGGGAGATCAAGACGTGAAATTGCTCGTCGCGCAGGGATTCGAAGGCCGTGCGATTCTCGCTCAGCAGTTTAGGGCTAATTTGCACGGTATAGCGTTGAAGGCCTCGGAGTAGATTGCGGTGCAAGGGGATGCTTTCGCTACGGAGTTGATCGATGAGTGTGCGTGCGGTCTCGTCGTAGGGGATGATTACGGAGACTTGCCAGTCGTTGATCAGCTTAAAGTCTTTGGACGCTGTCGCGAATTGATAGCGGAAAGGGCAGTGTTTGAACGCGGGGCGCCCGTCGTAGCGGAAGTTTTCTAGGATCTCTTTTTCGTCCCAGCGATCTTTTTGTTTGTAGTAGTAATGGTCGAAATATTGGTGAATGGCTTCTTCACCGAGCAGGTCCTCATGTCTCTCCATGACTTGGGCTGCGACTTGAGCAGTTTCGCGAAAGTAGGCCTCAGCCTCGTTGTCATCCGGTCGAAAAATATATGTCTTACCATGCTGGGGCAATTTGCCGTTTCGGTTGCAGCGTCCTGCGGCCTGTGCGATTGAATCGATCCCGGCCAATGCGCGATAAACGACAGGGAAGTCCACATCAACGCCTGCTTCGATGAGCTGCGTGGAGACGAGGCGAACGGGTTGTTTTTGGAGTAGCCGCTTGCGAACTTTAGCTAAGATCAAGCTTCGATGCTCCGGGCACATGAGCGCGGATAGGTGATAGACGTCGGCCGTATTCTGGAGTTGCTGGAAGAGCGCTTGCGCATGTTTGCGGCGGTTGACAATGCAAAGGGCTTGTTCGGTTTCGAGCAAGCGTGCCGCTAGCACAGAGTCAGTGCATTCGCCTATGTCTTCAATTTCAACTCGCTTCAAGGCATTGAACAAGATGTCCGTGTCCTGAATGATCTCCCGGCAGCCACGTAGCCCGATTGGAAAACCATCAGTGTCGTGCTGTATTGCTGGCTGTGTTGCCGTGCAAAGCATTGCAGTGGAATTGTAGTGATCCGTCAGCTCCTGGAGGGTGCGAAGGCAAGGGGTTAAGAAATTAACCGGCAGCGTTTGCGCTTCGTCCAAGATAACGACGGCATTTGCGATGTTATGTAATTTCCGAGTGCGCGAAGTCTTGGATCCGAAGAGTGATTCGAAGAACTGGACGGAAGTGGTAATGACAATGGGTGCATCCCAGTTTTCAGAAGCGAGTCGCGATTGTTCGGTGTCTTTGTCAGGAGATAAAGAGGAGTGATGTTCAATTAGTGGCGTGAATGTATCGGATCGCAGGTCCGATACGATGCCGCGAATCACTTCGGCATTCTGCTCGATGATCGAAGTGAAAGGGACGACATAGATGACACGTTTTTGTCCGCTTAATAGTGCATGTTTCAGTGCAAAATGAAGGGATGAAAGCGTTTTGCCACCACCTGTCGGAACCGTGAGGGTGAAAAGGCCTGGTGGTTGATTGGCGGCACTTGCGCAATCATGGGCGACCTTGCCACGCTGTTGATTCACAATGTCATCGACTGCAGGCTGACCGAAACTTTGAATTTTTGCTGCTACACGTTTGGCGATCTGCTCGAGTGCGTCTTCGGGAGTGTTGTTGCGGATGGAAGTCGATGCTGGGGACATAAAGGCCTCAGTGGCCAGGAAGTCGGCATCAACCAGACAAGAGAAGAGCATTCGCGTGAAGAACGGCCCCGAGTAGGAGTCTCGGTCTGCACGAATCGCCTTAAGTAGGAAAGTGGGGAAGCTCGGGGGCATGGAATTTCTGAGAGGGGCTGGGATCTCAGAGATTTTCGGGAGGTCTTTTTTGAGTAGCCGTTGTTCCTGGCAACTGAGCCCGTTTCTATCGGTGTCAAGCAATCCGGAGTGGTGGCCTGCAATGGCAAAGGCGAGTATCTGCCCGTAGAGCGGATGTGCTGCTACCGCATGTTTGGCTCCCGTAGTGGAGTGGTCTACTTTTCCTGAAACGTCATCCTGATGGGGATCTGCCTTCGTTTTTAGATAATTTTGCCATTCGGGTGCGAATTTACCCAAGTCGTGCCACCAACCGGCGAGTCGTCCCCACTCTTCTGCGGTTTTGGCATTGTCACTGCCATAAGGGAACATTGCCGCAGCAAACTTTCCGGAGAGATACGCGACCTTGTTCAAATGACCGTGGTCGGGATGCAGGTTTTTGCATTTCGTGCACTCGGCACCGTGCAGGGTGGGGCAATCTTCCGAGAACAACGGTTCCCAGTGCTGCGGGTCCCCAGGGTGTTCGGGATGGCTATGGGCGTAAAATTGCATTTATGCTCTGTAATTAGATTTATTCAGGCTCTTATTTGCGAGGTTTTTACAATTGTAAGAATGAATATATTAGCTCCAATTTGCGGATGTGTTCGTACGGGTGCGCTGTGTATCGATATGGAGGATTTGGCGTATTCTAGGCATATGCGCCTGAATGGGAGCGGTCAATAGCTAAAATATAGTTATCATAGAAACTATTCGTGTTTTGTTGTGGATGGCTTGCTCTCTGACGGTTCATATGTTTACTGGTCCTACTTTCTATGAGATTTGATTCAACGATCGCGGCGTGGAGTGAGAGACAGCGGCTACTTTTTGTGGAACGGTTGTTATTTTGGCGGGGTACGATTAATCGGAAGGATCTTTGTGATCATTTTGGGATCTCATTGCCCCAGGCGACGAAAGATCTAGTGGCCTATACCACGTTGAATTCAAGCGCCTGCCATTATGATGTGAGGAGGAAGTGCTACGTGGCGTCCGGCAGTATGGAGGCTGTTCTCTCTGAACCTGATTTCAGTGGAGATATGGAGGTCGTTGGAGTGTCGATGCGGGATTCATTGGGTGAAGGAGAGTTTGTATTGGGGATGAGCCGCCCGCCGCGATTTGCGGATGTGACTATTCATCGGAAGCTGTCATTGGCAGCGTCGGGTTATAGGAGTCTGGAAGTGACCTATTGGTCAGTTCGATCGGGGAAGTCGGAGAAGAGGCGCATTAGTCCCCGTGGATTTGGTTACGATGGATTGCGCTGGCATGTGCGGGCGTATTGCCACCGGGATGAATCGTTCAAGGACTTTGTTGTGGGGAGGTTTCAGTCGGTTGGAGCGGCGAGGGCGTGTGACCGTGTCGATGTAGTCGATGTCGATTGGCTAGAAACAGAAGTCCTGAAGTTTCGCGCGAACAGGGAATTGCCTGAGGCCAAGCGTAAGGCGTTGGAAATGGATTACGGCATGGTCAATGGTGAGTTGGTGTTGCCGGTGAGGCGAGCGATGCGCATCTATGCCCTACGTCGATTGGGTTTTATTCAAAATTCTTTGGAGGCAGGGAGCTTGAATGAGTTGAAGCAGTTGGAGTGGTTGGGTACGGGATGAGGGTTTCCTTGGTGGCGATTTGATCTCGTCAGTGGTTCGGAGGTTGATTTACGGTTTGGAGATGGCAATGGATTTGAAAGATAAGCGAATTTGTGTGACCCGAGCGCGGAAGCAATCGGGAGGTTTGGCTGCTTTGCTTGAGGCTCGAGGGGCGGAGGTGCTGGAATTGCCGTTGATCGAGGTGGTGCCAACCTCTAACCGGAAGGTCTTGGAAGAAGTGCTCGAGTTGCCAGGAGTCTATGACTGGATCATTTTCACCAGTGCCAATGGCGTGCGGTATTTTTTCTCGGAACTGGTGGCCAAGTGTGAAGACCTTCGGGCGATTGGATTCGCGCGGATCGCTTGTGTCGGTGCTGCTACTGCGGAGGCAGTCAGAGAGCATCGCCTGCGGGTGGACTTGTTGCCTGAGAAGGCCAATGCCGAAAGCCTTGCGGCCTCCTTGGTGGAATCTCATAGCTTGGATAGTGCGCGGGTTCTGATTGTCACGGGGAACCGAAACCGGGATGTATTGCCCCGAATCCTACAAGAGGACGGGAATGCGATCGTGGATATTGCCGAGGTGTACGAAACGAAGCTAGCCACCTTGGCGGGAACTGCTGAGGCGGTGGATTTCCAGAAAAACGGAGCGGACGCCATTCTTTTCACTAGTGCAAGTACGGTTGAAGCCTTCGCCGAACAGGCGTCGGAGTTGCAATTGCAGAAGGGGGCACGTCTCCCAAAGGCGTTTAGTATCGGACCGATGACCTCAGAGGCATTGGCGGGGGCGGGGATTCCGCTCGAGGCCGAGGCGCCCGAGGCGAGTCTGGATTCGTTGGTGGAGATGGTGGTCGAGCGATTGGGCTGAGGAGATGGAGGTAGCCGTAAAAGTTTGTGGGCTCCGTCGGCCCGAGGATGCAGTCGAAGCCTTCGCTCAGGGAGCGGCCTATGGAGGAGTGATCGGTCATCCGGCTTCGCCGCGCTTCGTTCCTGAGGAGATGGAACGAGATCTTTTGGACAGGATTCCGGTCGGGCGTCGAGTCTGGGTGGCAGTCGAACCGCACCCGGATCGGGTGGAGGCTGCGTTCGCCCGGGGATTTGACTTTGCACAGATTCATTTCGATCCGGAGGGCACGTATTCTCCACAGTTGCTCGCCGAGGGCGTGGATGCAGAGCGTCTGTGGTTGGCACCGCGGATGGCGAATCCGTTGGAGTTTCAGCCCGAATGGATTGAGCTGGCCGGGTTGTTCCTGATCGACGGATTTGCGAGAGACCGTATGGGTGGAACCGGGCAATTAGTCGACGGTGAGGCGTATGCAGAATTGCAGCGAAAGTTTCCCGAAGCAGTGTTTGCGTTGGCTGGGGGATTGGACCCGCAGAATATTGGTGCGATGCTGCGGGCGAGCGAAGCGACTCAGATCGACGTGAACAGTGGCGTCGAGTCAGCTCCCGGTGTCAAGGACCCGAGACTCATTCGCCAGTTGTTTGAGCGGGTGAGAGAAGCGGATCCGGAGGAGTAATCCTTAGTTTGGCGAGCGTGGCCTGCATGTCGGCGCGCCCGATGTGGCGTAGGTCATTGTGGCTGCCGTCGGGGTAGAGGTATAGGGTCGTGCCCGGATTTGCTTCGGCTAGTCGTTGAGAATGGGTAGCGGGAATTGTCCGGTCGAGTTCGCCGTGAAAGAGAAAGATGGGCCCCTCTACGCTGGCGATCAGATCCTCGCTGGGAAAGGGTTCGGTCAGAAGTAGCGGAAATGGAAGCGGTACCATTGAGAGAACCGATCGGAAGGTCGCCTCGAGAACGAGACCGCGGAACGGGTGCTGTGAGGCGATGAAAATAGCGGGGGCTCCGCCGAGAGACCTTCCCCAGACCACAGTGTCCTGCGCGTGCACACCGTATCGTTCTTGGGCCTCCTCCCAGACAGCGTTCGCGGCAGCCCGGACATTTTCCGCTGTGGGGCTTCCGGAGCTCTGACCGTACCCTGGGTAGTCGAGGGCGATTACAGAATATCCCAGTTCGTTAAACCACGCGAACCGTTCTGTATTTGTACCTAGATCTTCTCCATTGCCATGAAAGTAAAGCAGGACAGGAGCATCTGCATCCGAAGCGGGTTGATAGATCCAAGCCACCTTTTCGCCCGTTGAAGACTGGGTACTGGATAGGCCTGGGAGCGAATCGTAGGTGCTGCCACGGTAGGGGAACAGCTGTCGCGGGTAGGCCCATAGGACGATCAGGTTGAGGGAGCCGTATCCAATTAGTAGAAGAAGGGTCGTGGTGAACAGGAAGGAGTATGGCATCGTGATCGTTCTAGGATTGCAGAGATAGGAGCCCACGGTGTAAGTTAACGAAATTCTATCAATGGCAAAAAAAGTTTGTTGCATCGGAGCTGGCTATGTCGGGGGACCGACCATGGCAGTTATCGCCCATAAAAATCCTCAAGTCACCGTCACGGTAGTCGATATCAACGAGGATCGGATTCAAGGATGGAACTCAGATGAGTTGCCCGTCTTCGAGCCAGGTCTTTTAGATGTGGTCAAAGAGGCGCGCGGGAGAAATCTCTTTTTCTCAACCGCAGTCGAAGCGGCGATCGCCGATGCGGATATCATTTTTGTTTCGGTGAACACCCCGACCAAAGAATTCGGAGTGGGCAAGGGCAGTGCGGCCAATTTGATGTACATCGAAAAATGTGCCCGGACGATCGCACGCGTAGCGAAGTCGGACAAAATCATTGTCGAGAAGTCGACAGTGCCAGTACGTACGGCAGAGTTTCTCAAGCAGATTCTGCATGCGGAGGGTTCGGAGTATCAGTTTGATATCGTCTCAAATCCCGAGTTCCTCGCGGAAGGAACTGCGATTGTTGACCTCAACAATCCTGACCGGGTCCTCATCGGTGGGGATCAAACGGTAGAGGGGAAGAAGGCAGTCGCAGAAGTCTCCAAGCTCTATGAGGCATGGGTTCCGAAAGAACGAATTCTTAAGACGAATTTGTGGTCATCCGAATTGTCGAAACTGACGGCTAATGCGTTTCTTGCGCAGCGAATTTCGAGTATCAACTCGATTTCGGCCCTGTGCGAGAGGACAGATGCAGACGTCGATGAGGTGGCGCGGGCGATTGGAATGGATTCGCGTATCGGGTCCAAATTCCTCCGGAGCTCCGTCGGGTTCGGTGGATCCTGTTTCCAGAAGGATATTTTAAACCTCGTGTACTTGTGTGAGTTCTTTGGACTTCCAGAAGTGGCTGATTACTGGCGCAAGGTTGTGGAAATGAATGATTTCCAGAAACGGCGTTTCGTGGGTCGGATCATGACCGCGATGTTTAATACCGTGAGTGGTCGGAATCTGGCTATTTTCGGTTTTGCGTTTAAGAAAGACACGAATGACACCCGTGAATCGGCAGCGATCGCTGTGTGTCGGGATCTCCTCGAGGAGCGTGCCATTTTGCACATTTACGACCCTCGTGTGAAGAAATCCCAAATCTACCGGGATTTGGGGTTCGACCCAGATAAGGAAGATTCGCGGGTCAAGATCGTTAACGATCCCTACCAAGCCGTTGCCGATTGTGATGGGCTCGCGGTTTTGACCGAGTGGGATGAGTTTAACGATCTCGATTATTCTAAGATCTTCGAGAGGATGCGTAAGCCCGCCCATATCTTTGACGGGCGAAATCTTTTGGATGCCGAGCGACTGCGGCAGATTGGATTTACAATGCATTGCATCGGAAAAGGGGAAACCGGTGCTGCCGTTAAACCAATGCGGCGAAAGAGCGATTTTTAGGAGATGGTCGATTCTCTGATACGAGTCCTCGAGGATTTTCGCCCTTCAATGGACCAAATCGAGAGTACGGGACTCATCCTCGCTGAACGTTTGCAAGCGGGCGGAAAAATTCTGGCCTGCGGTAATGGAGGGAGTGCTTCGGACTCAATGCACCTGTGTGAGGAGCTCACGGGGCGCTACCGTGAGACCCGGCGAGCGTTGCCGGCAATCAGTCTCAATGCGGACGGAACTGCTTTGACGTGCATCGCCAACGATTTTGGCTTTGAGGAGATTTTCTCTCGGCAGGTCGAGGCATTGGGCGTAGCGGGTGACGTTCTGATCGTTTTCTCAACCAGTGGGAGTTCGGCAAATATCCTGCGCGCGCTGGAGGCAGCTCGGGAGAGGGGGATGTATTCGATCGCCCTACTGGGGAAGTCCGGAGGATCGGCGCTGAATCAAGCGGATTCTTCGATCGTTGTACCCTCGCAAGAGAGTGCGAGAATTCAGGAAGTGCATACTTTTGTCCTACATCGCTGGCTTGATGTGATCGAAGAGATTCTCTTTGGCACAGAGCGTTCCCAGTAAAAATTGTAACCATATTGTTTTTGACCTCAGCGGGTAGGTAGGAATGCTGGTCGGTAATTCTTTCTATTCACGAATTATTCATTGGCCAAATCCAACAATGTGGGGGATTCTCCCATTATAGCACTATTATGAACTTCAGATACAATTTCCGATATGTCGGTAGGTGAGATTATTTCGATCGGAATCATGTGTCTAAAATTGGCACCCGCCTTCCTTTTGTTGGGGATCGGCTTGCGTTATCTGTTCTACGACGCAGATGCGTGGAACCTCGATAAGAGCTATGAGAAGTATTTTCATGGCCGCCGGCGGAAGAAATATCGACAGTTCACCCAAAGAGTCGGCTTGGTGCTATTGATCGTAGGGCTGATCTACACTTGGTTAGTCGTGTGGCCGATATTAGAGGGCTTTATTCTCGAAGATTCCAAATAGGGATTGAGGCGCCCCTCGGTTTTCGCAGAAGATTCTGCGTATATGGTTCGATCAAAAACTTCGATCCGGGTTCGGTATGCCGAAACCGACATGATGGGAATCGTGTATCACAGCCGGTATCTTCCTTGGTTGGAATGTGCGCGTATTCAGTTGCTCGATGATTTGGGCTGCCCTTATCGAGAGATGGAGGAGATGGGTGTTCGGCTCCCTGTTGTTGAAGTCAATTGCCGCTACCGGCAACCAGCACGGTTTGACGATCGGATCGTGGTTGTGGCAGAGGTCCGGGAAATGCCGCGCGCGCGAATCCAAATCTTCTATCAGGTGAAGAAAGAATCAGGGGAGCTGTTGTGCGAGGCGACTACGCTTCACGGCTTTATGAATCTCGAGAATCGTCCGTGCCGGCCCCCAGAAAAGCTACGAGCTGCGTTCGCAACGCACTTCACGTTGAGGTAGGATTGAGAGAAGTTGCGAGAAACCTCTTCTCGAGCTGTTGAAAACCGACTCCTGAACAGGACCAGCTAGGCGCTGCGGGCTAACTCTTTGCGGCGAGCGCTAAACTTTGCCGACTGTTCGTCAGCGTGGTAGGATGAGCGGACAAGCGGACCCGATTCCACGAAGTCAAAACCGAGATCCTGGCCGAACTCTTTCCATTCAGCAAATTCCTCTGGGGTCACCCAGCGATCAACAGGAGCGTGCTTAGGAGATGGTGATAGGTACTGGCCGATCGTTAGGATCTTCACCCCGGCGTCGAGGATGTCCTTCATGACCTCCTTTACTTCTTCTTTCTGTTCTCCAATACCGAGCATCAGGCCGGACTTGGTGACAAATCCGCGGGAGCCAGCATGACGGAGGGCCCAGAGTGAGCGCTCGTAGCGGGCGGTACGGCGGATTGGGCGCTGTAGGCGCTTTACCGTTTCGAGATTGTGATTGAAAATGTCTGGCTCGGCATCGAGTACAATGTCGAGGTGCTCTTGGCGCCCACGGAAGTCGGCGGTGAGAATCTCGACCGCGGTGTTTGGATTCTTGTGGCGAATGGCGCGCACGGTAGCGGCCCAGATTGAAGCGCCGCCGTCCTTGAGGTCATCGCGGGCTACCGATGTGATCACGCAGTGTTTGAGGTTCATCTGCCGAACCGACTCCGCGACACGGGCGGGTTCACCGATATCAAGCTCTGTCGGGCGGCCGGTCTGGATCGCACAGAAACTACACGCCCGGGTGCAGATGTTGCCGAGAATCATCAGCGTCGCTGTACCCCGTGACCAGCATTCGCCGAGATTTGGACACTGGGCGCTGCTACAAACCGTGTGCAGATTGTTCTTCTCTACATTATTCCGGACTTCATCAAAACCGGAACCGGACGGGAGTTTTCCCTTTAGCCAATCAGGTCGCTTTTCACTGAGCATCCGGAAAGATAAACGGGTGTAGCTGAGTATCTCAAACACAATCCCATTGTTTTCGTGAACTGTATTTCAGCTGGTTCAACAGATCCCGCTGTGGGCAACGCTTCGATCAACAGGCTCGATGGGGTATGGTTCGGCGGGAGAGGATAGGCCGAGGCGACGGCAATTTTCCTACGAAAGGAAGAGGCCTATCGTGAGGAGAAGCCCGAAAAGAAACAGCCCGGAAGCGGATTTCTGGAGGAGTCCGCCAAAGCCTGAGCGGCGGAGGGCGTGGGGAAGGCGTCTCCACACCCGGTAGACCGGGAGGAGCGCCGGGAGAGCGATCAGTGTAATCCACAAGTTGCTGATGAAGGCCAACCCGAGGCAAAAGGAGCCGGAAGCGAGCAGACTGCAGAGGATGAGGCCTTCGCCGAAACCCGGCCCGAACCGAACGATGACGGTGCGCTTGCCCGCGGCGAGGTCGGTTTCTTGGTCTCGGTAATTGTTGATGACTAGGAGGTTGTTCGCGAGGAGGCCGATCGCTAAACCTGCCGGCCAGACTGAAATGGGGAAGTACCCCGCCTGAACGTAGGTCGTAAATGAAACCGCAACGAAACCGAAGAAGCCGATGACAAAGACGTCGCCCAACCCGCGGTAGCCGAGTGCAAAAGGGCGGGCGGTATAGGCAACGGCTGAGAGTACGCTGAGGATACCCACTACGATTAGCCAGAATCCACCCCAATAGACGAGCGAGAGACCCACGAGGAACGCAATGCCCAGGGTGAGGAATGAGGCCCACTTCATCGTGTCGGGTCGAATCAAGCCGGAGGCGACCGCCCGGGTGGGGCCAACTCGCTCCGTGGTATCGGCACCTTGCTTCCAATCGAAGTAGTCGTTTGAGAAGTTGGTTCCGATCTGAATGATCACCGAAAACAGTCCGCAGACCACTGCCGGGAGCCAAGCGAAAGCATCGACGGACGACGCGATTCCGGAACCGACCAGAACCGGTGTGATGGCGGCGGGAAGCGTTCGTGGCCGTGAAGCCAGAATCCACGGTGAAAGATTCATCATCAAGAAAAGGCAAACCGTTCGGGAATGAGCAAGTCCCGAACGCAGGAACCTAAGTTAATAGGCTGATCAGAGATTCGAGGACGCCCATCAAGCTCTCGCCCGCTACCAGGCCGGCGGCGATCACGATGATGTATTTCTTTCTCCAATTCGGTGCAAATAGCCCGATGATCATCGCGAGCAAGGCACCGAGAAACAGTGAGATGCTGATCGATGCCGGGATCACGAAGGCCAGTCCGATACTGGGACCGCTCGGTACCCAATGTCGCGATTTCTCCGGTACGAGTTTTTCGCAGCAGGCGAGAGCGATCCCGACGATTCCGGCGATGACCATAGCGGGGACGCATCCGGTTGGGATCGTGTGGAACCCTTCGGCTAACACTTCCGCCACTGCTTTCCAGGTCGCTACGGCTGGGGCGGGCCACTCGGGGGTGAGGAGCATCTCCGCTGGGTTCGGGATGAGAATGAAATAGGCGGCTGTACCCGCAAGCGCTCCGGATAGGATGCCGAACACCTGTGCGATCGCCTGCAATTTCAAACGGGCGCCCACGAGCATTCCAGTCTTCAGATCGTGGAGAAGGTCGGAGCACTGGCCGGCCGCGCCTCCTGTGACATTGGCGGCCATCAGGTTGACGGTAGTGTTGGCCGGGGATAGTGCACCAAAGGTGAGTTGGGTGATTTTACCGAGAGCCCCGATGGGAGGAATGCCGGTCTCTCCGGAGACTCGGGCTGCGACCACAGCGAGTACAAAGGTGAGCAGAACGGCGAGGATACCGAGCCAAACCGGGATGTTGAAGATCGCATTCTGGGCGATGGTCGAGGCGACAAGTGCGATGGCGAGGCCGATCCAAAACCATTTCCACGGGATGTGAAGGCGCCCACCGGGGAGTTCCTCCGGATCGAGGTTTTTGGCAGTCCTGCCCTCTGAGCTTGCTTTAATTTGTTCCAGCCATCCTTTTGCGATCCGTTTGAGCGAGAACGCAAACGAAGTAAGCGAAGACAGCAGCATGATGGTGATTCCGGGCCAGAGAAGCCACTCTAGCATGGCGGAGAACCAGCTGGCGTTGGGGTCCGATGGATCGGGCGGGTAGATCCACTCAAGGTTGATTGCCATCGGGCCGAGGACCATCCATGCAAGAAATCCGCCGAAGAGGAGGGAGATGCCGACGCGCATTCCGACGATGGCCCCGAAGCCAATCATGAGAAGGGAGGGGTCTAGGACGAACCCGAGATTGCGAAAAGAAAGGCTGGTGAGGCCCGATGCTGCCACGGCATTTGATGTGGAGAGCCCCCACGTCGAAGGAAGACCAAGAGAGGTAATCGGGTAAATAAATGCGCCGATCCCTTTCCATAGGGCGGATATGAGGGCCGCGCTCGCAAGATAGGTGAGTCGGATGACCGCGTCGCGGCCTTCGCCATACATCTCGCGAATTGTCTCGGCGGTGGCGACCCCGTTGGGGAAGGGAAGCTTTTCTTCGACCAGCATTTGCCGCCGCAGGCCGAGCGCGATGATGATCCCGGTAAAGCTGACCGTGAAGACCCAGACCGCGAGAATTCCGTACGTGAACTCCTTTCCGGTGAGAATCGTGAGGGCGGGGATCGGTGCGACCAAACCTGCCGATATAATCGAAGCGGCTGAGGACGCCGAGGTCTGGTTGATGTTGTTCTCCAGAAGTCCCCAACGACGTCCGATTCCAAAATGGTGGAGTCCGTTCCAGAGCCCGTAACTCAGCAGTGCGGCCGCGATCGACATATTGAAAGACCAGCCGATCTTCAATCCACTATAGATGTTGCAGGGGGTCAGGATGGCACCGATGACAAATCCAGTGGCGATGGCGCGAAATGTCAGTTGCGGAGGCGTAGGCTCGGAATTCACGTGGACAGACTTGAAGCCGATCGATGGAGGGGCAAGGAGTTTCCTACAGTCCGTGCCAGCAGGTGTGGGGTCGGGTTAAGCTCGTCGGCCGTTTCCCAAACGGTGCCATCTCCAGGCGAAGGGTCTTGGGGGAAATAAGACCCCTTTTTCTTCGGACCTATGTTGAGGGTCCGCCATTACCAGCGAAAACGGGTAGGGGCGCGGCTTCTAGCAAGCTGCTCGGTGACTACTCCTCCGAAGCGCTATCCTGGAGGGGATAGACGGAGAGGTTGCGGTACTGAGTCCAGTGAGCATGATCCATCTGACGGAGCCCAATCCAGCCACTGTGGTTCCACACCGGGCCATTGGTGGTGCCATCGTCCTGATATTCGAGAGCGAGTTCACCATCGACGTAGTAGCGAATCGTGCCGTCATTTTTGTAGATTCCGACGCGATGAAATTGGTCGCTTTTGTCTAGGGAGATCGGGTCTTCGCCACTTTGGACCAAGGCAAATCCTTCGTTCTTTCGAAGGTTGGATCCGTTGCGGACGCCACTCCAGTAGGAGATGTGGTAGCCATTGAGGTCGCCACTGTGGTACTGGATAAATGTGCCGTCCCGCTCAGAGAGTGAAGGGTCAAAAATCGATTCCCCGCCTGTCCCACGGGTGTTGAAGAAGATGATCGCGAGGCCTTGCTGCTTATTCTTGGGGCGGAAGTCGAACTCGAGGTAGAAATCGCCAGGAACTTCTGTCTCAAGCCAAGCCACGAGGTGATTGTACGGTCCCGGTTTCGTCGAGGTGCCCTCGGATTCGAGCGTGAGAACTCCCTCCTCGATACTCATGGATTTGCCACCCTCAAGTACCCAGTCTTCGAGTACCGCCTGCGACTCGAATTGAGTCGAGTAGATCGGTTCGTTCCAGTTGACGTATTGGAGGGGGGCGGACTTGGTCATGTTTTCTCCGTTTAGTGTGGAGAGGAGCGAAAAGGAAGCAAGTAGAGGGACGAAAAATTGCATACGATTCGAGTGGGACTTTACAACTTGCGGCGTAAGAACGGAAGACAGAGAGCGAGGAAGCCAAAGCCGAGAGCAAACTGTGAGGGTTCTGGAATGGCGCTGATTACGTCTCCTAACGATGTTCCGTAGCGCACTTCGTCGTAGGTCGCCCCGATCGTGCCCACGTTGTCGTAGTTGTCAGCGCCCGAGTTGAAGTCGACCGAGAATTCGCCGGTCGAGAAGCGCATTGATTTAGTCGCGTCGAAGGCGATTGCGGTGGAGGAGGTGTTAGTGGTTTCCATGAACGCGTAGGTGCTGAGATCACCTTCGAGTCCACCGTTGGCCTGCCATGTGTCGAATCCTGTTTCGTCGAATACCCAGAGGGTGGCATCACCTCCGTCGACGCCACCAACATTGGTATATTTGGTGATGAAAAGGTAGGTTTCCGCCAATGAGATCGTACCCGATCCGCCGATGAACCCATTGGCGGTATAGCTCGTGCCCGGTTTCTGAGAACCTTGATTGGATCGCTTGGCGTTCGTTACCATGGAACCATTGCCGTTGCCCGTGAGGCTCGAGGTCGATTGGATTCGCATGTCGGATACACCGCTGTTGGACGGATTCTGGCCCAGTGTGGGATTGGAAAGTGCGTTGGAATCCACCCGGACGAGCATGGAATTGTAGATCGTTCCCGTGCCGCTGGTGTTTATCGCTGCGTGGGAGTACGTGTACTCCTTTGTGCTGTCGATCGTGGGGGATACCGTTTGCGTGAGTGCGCCTCCGGTTGTGCTCAAGTTGCTAAAGGTGAGGCCGGACGAGTTGTAGATCGATGTTTGGACATTTCCGTTGCCGGAGGTTCCAGTGGATGTGCTGTAGGAGCCAGTGAGGCCGGTTGCCCCACCGCCTACACTCACGCCATCGATATTCATTGAGGATTCTCCGTAATTGAACCCTTCATAGACCAAAAGACTGGCGCTGGAAGATGTAGTGATGAGGGATCCCGCCACTATGGCGAGGAGAGTTGGGTACTGGGGTACTTTCATAGTCATATGTGCTAGATGATCGGGATTGTTCTTTTTTGGGGTGGGGTGAGGCCTGCAAATGCACCTGCGTCAGAAGGAGTAAAATATTCGGGAAAGCGCTGACTAAGTCAAGGGGTTTTTGGGCCGGTTTTAGCTCTGTTTAGGAAATTATTTTATCTCTCGGCTCTCCGGTAGGAGTATGCGGATTTCGCCTGTGTCGGTGGCCCCGGCGTACCAGATGGAGGTGAGCCGGTCATCGGTATCGAGGGTGACGATAAATTGCCATTTTGGTGGGGAGGGTAAGATCTCAGTGGCGCGCAAAATTTCGGCCTCGGTAAGTGCCTTGAATTCCACATGTCCGATCGGCCAGCGGGTCTCTTCTTCCAGAGCCCAGCGCACTTGGCGCAGGATGTTCGGGTCACTGTTTTTGACCTCGATCAACTCCAGTAGTCCGTCCACATCGCCGGCATGGTGTAGCCGGGCGTAGTGGTCACGAAATTCAGACTGTTCCGATGATCCACCGGTGCAGGCGACTAGCAGGGCCAGTACGAGGAGCGGAAGTGCGGAGAAACGGGAGATCTTGGAGGGGGCAGAATGGGATCGGCTCACAGGACTTGGACATCGAATGGGCGGAAAAGGTCTTCCCCGTTCGAGCGGATCTGGACCCAAATGCGAAAGTTGCCACTACGGGTCGGGTGGAAGAGAAACTCCATTTCGGCGGATTCGCCAATCTCTGGGTCGACTGTGAGAGGATGCATGTGAGCGTACCCGGAAAGTGAGTCCTCAAACCCCACAAGGTGGGCATAGGCGTCCATTGTCTTCTCCAGGGGCAAAGGGGTATCAGCCTCTTCGTTTGTGAGCTTCAGCTTTAGCTTGTGGTCACGGTTGGCCCGCAGCGGCTGCTCGATTCCCTCCAGTTCGAAGGAGATCGGAGTCTCATCCCTCTCGGCTTGAATACTCTCGGGTTGAAGTTCGAAAGAGCCGTCCGCGACAGAAATTTGCCGGGTGCGCAGAGGGACGAACTCGGCGAAGAAGCGATAATGACTGGAGCGCGGGGTGAACCGAACCCTGTAGTCCCCTGAATCTCCCAAAGGTTGTGGATGGAGGTGGTGATAGGAGTCGAGTGTTTCATCGATCAGCATTAAGTGGATCTTGCGAGTGTGGGTGATCGCGAGTTCGTGCGGGAGGATCGGATCCCCGGCCGGATCGAGAAGGGTGAATTGGAGTTCCATTTCTCCATCGGAAGTCGGGGTCAGAGAAACGACTTCGATGCCGACAGGGAACGGCGCATTGACCACATCGACAAAAGGAACCGGAGCGACGTTGCAGAGCTCATCTTCGCCGGCTGTTTCGGTGCTCAGCGGTTCGTAGTGGAGGAATTTGCACTCGGATATGGGAATGGCCCGCAGCGCAAAATAGGTACCGGTGAAGAGGAGGGTGAGGGTGACTGCCGAGAGGCACTGGATCGTTTTGCGGGTCATTTTCGAGTAGATTCAAGTCTGGCCTCAATGGCTTCGGCTGACCAGCGACTTCCGTCTTGGCGGAGGATGACGCGGCCGTGATCGTCGGTCAAAAGGGTGACTAGATTGTGAACGATCGTTCCGTCTTGGTCGAGTGTTCTTACCCCGGTTACCCGGAGGAGGGCCTCGATCGCTTCAGGGTCGCCCGTGAGCAGTTGAAAAGCCGGAGTGTCCATTCCTGTGGCCTCTCCATATTGATTGAGAACTCCTGGAGTGTCGTTCTCCGGATCGAAGGAAACTGCGACGAGTTGTACATCGTCCCATCCCCGGTCGGCAAATGTTCGACCCAAGTCGGCAAGTCTGGCAGCGGTCGCGGGGCACATCATCGGATCTGCACATCGAGTGAACAGAAATGTCAGGACTGTCGGGGACTTGCGCAATTGCGAGGAGAACACTGCAGCGCCCCATTGATTGTAGAGGGCAAAGTCCGGGAGGTAGTCCCCTCTCGTGAGCGTATCACTCCGGCCCAAAGAGGCGGATTGGCGAATCAGGCTGCGGTTGACCCCAGCCATCGCGTTGCGCTTCAACTCGTTGTCGGGCCATATCCCGCGGAGAAAGGGAGCGTCCCCAACGGTCGTGAGATCGCCCACAATTTCTTTCCCTTCGTAGTTGATTGCGGCATCGCCGGGTCCAATCTGAAGGGGTCCGATAATTTCCGTATCGGAGAGGACCAGTTCGATCTCATTTGAGCTTTGGCCGGGTTGCACCCGACCGCGCACTTCTTCGCCACTGGATGGTGAGAAGGTGATCGGTAGGAGTAATAGTGCGAGGGATATTCTGGCCAGCATGAGGTGAACTTGGCATAGGTCTCTTTTCTTCGCAAGATCGACGTAGCTATCCTTCCACCACTCCTTCGAGCCGCGGGGGGATTCGATGCCTTGTCGGCTGAACTCTCTAACGCGAGTAGAGCGCTGCTGCGGTGGGCGCTACTCAGGTCCTGTTGTTTTTGAGCTCGCGCGGAAATACGAAGGTCGCGAAGAGAGCTCTTGGCTTGTCATCCAATCCAGGTGCTCCATTGAGCCCTTTGGGAAGGGATGTAGGAATAGCCGATCGCGGAGTGGATCAAGCAAGTGACCGAATTCGAGCGAAGTGCGGTCTGTCTATAACCGGATTCCCAGCGAAATTGTGCCGAGCCACCCGTCTCCGTCGCCATCGATTCGGCGGTAACCACCGAGCGAAAGAACGATGGAGGAAATTCCGCCCTGGAGCTCCATGCCCATGTAGGTAGTATTCTTGTCCGCGCCGATCGGTTCGAACCAAGTGCGCAGGAGGCTTCCTTTGAGACCGACTCCCAGACCTTCGCCAATCGAATCGAACCCGATGAGCAGCTTGCCTCCACCGATTCCAGCCTCGCCTTCGAGAACAGGGCGAAGGGGCATATTGGCGAGCTCGATCTCGTTCCCAAGGTAAACACCTGCACTACCGCTCACCAATAGGGGCGAAGAAACGTTGATCGCGAAAAAGGTTTCGGCTCGAGTGGTGGTGAATGGGATGACCGCAAAAGCAAGGACCGCGAGAAGAGAGGGTCGGAGGAAAGATTTCATGGGGAGTATCTCGTATAATTCGACCACGGGTGTCAAGAGATGGGGTCAATTTTGACGAATATTAAGATTTTGTGGCCCGCTCGATTGATCAGATCTGAAGAGAAAATGACAGCTAAAATCGGCAATTCGCGATTGTAACAGAGAGTTTCTACGGGATACTGTCCGCCTATGAGAAAGGGGTCTTTGCTACCAAGATGGTTGCAGTTTCTCTACATTGGAAATGAGGAGGAGTTGAGTGTCGCCGAGAAAATTCGGCGTTACATTACGCTGGGGTTGTCGCTAGCCCTTGCCGTGGGGGCCTTTCTATTCTTGGTCTCCAATTGGATCAATGGAAAGAACGACATGATCTATCACAATCTGCTCTTGGTGATGGGAGGGATCGGTGGCGTCGTGTTGGCACGTATTGGATTCTATCGTACAGCCTTTGCGGTGATTTTGATCGTGGGAAATCTTTCCTTTTTCGTCTCTTCGGTCCTCTTCAATAATGGCTCGGAGAACTATTTGATCACCGGGATCGTTGCGGTGATGTTTATGTTCGAGAGACGTCTGGTGAGGTTGGTCCTCTCGGTGTTTTTTGGCGTCTTGTTTAACATTGTGAAGCTGGAACAGATCGGCGCCAGGGGGTGGGAGCATGAAGTCCTTACTCCTCTACACTACTCGATCAACATTTGGACGTTCCTCGTCGGGATTATTGCTTTTATGGAGTTGTATCGGGTGGTTAATCAAAATTACCGGGACCTGTTGGAGAAACAGCGAGAACAACTCGAAAACCAAACCCGGGATCTGGCCATCGCCAACGAATCAAAAGAAAAATTGTTCGCGATTCTCAGCCATGACCTTCGGGGGCCGGTGGGTAACGTGAGGAGCGTTCTCGATTTGGTCATGGAGGGCGACCTGGACGCTGAGGGATTTGATGAGTTTCGCGGAGATCTGGCTCGCGAGGTCGGTGATGTCGAGGTGATGTTGGAAAACCTATTGGGGTGGGCATCCTCCCATTTGCACGGCTTGGATCCAGAGCCGAAAGATTTTGCGCTTCGGAGGCAGGTCGAGGAGGTGTTGAGCCTTCTTCACGACAGGGCACAGCGCAAACAGATCCAATTAGTGAACGATGTGGGCCCCGGAGTTTGGGTCCATGCAGATTTTCTTCAGATACAAACGGTCCTGCGCAATTTGGTTTCGAACGCGATCAAGTTTACCCCAGCTGATAGCGGGGGAGAGGTGAAGGTCTCCGCGGAACAGGACGGTGACCGGGTTCGGATTTCGGTTGCCGATACTGGCGTCGGGATGTCTCAGGATAAGATTGCGCTGCTGGAGGCGGGGCGGATACAAATCTCAGATCGCGGTACGGACAGTGAGAAGGGTTTTGGGATCGGATTGCGCATATGTGACGATTTTATCAAGGCGAACGGTGGGCAGCTCGCAGTCGAGTCTGAGGTGGGGGCTGGTACTCATTTTTGGTTCTGCATTCGGCCGGGAAAGACGGGGCGTCCAGCCTTGGATGAAGACTCGGAGAGAGGGAATTCGGTTGCGGAATAATAGAATAATCTGCATGTTACTCTAGTGGACAGAGATGAGAATAAGGGAGATCAGCGGATAGGTTTTTCCGTTTTTGCGGGGCTATTTTGTCTTTTTCTCTTCTGGATGGTGATCTTTGGCTACATCCGATGGTCAAAGGAAATTTGGGAGAAAGACGAGCGCTCAAGAATCATGGAAGTCCTGATTTCCCGGCGTTCGAATCTGGAGAACGAACTGTACGCCCGGATCTATTATACTAAAAGTGTGGCGGCCTATATCTCGCTTCACCCCGATGTCACTGAGGAAGAATTTCACAATCTAGCATCCGAATTGGTCGGGGCGGATTCCGTAATTAATTCGATGTCGATTTCGCCAAGTGGCGTTATTTCCGCAGTGTATCCAACCCGTGGGCACGAGGCGGCTATCGGTCTCGACCTGCTTGATCATCCAGCACGACGGAAGATAGTTGAACAAACAATTCACACCGGGAGAACCTACGTTGCCGGTCCCGTAGAGTTGGTCGAGGGTGGGATCGCTTTCATCAGCTACACGCCGATTTTTGACAAGACCGGGGACATTCCCTGGGAGTTCTGGGGGATGACGGATATCGTCATTTTTCGGGACAGCCTGTTTGAGGCAGCAGGTCTGTCCTCCAATGAGGGAGGGGCCCAAATCGCTTTAAGAGGCTATGATGGCTTGGGCGCAGGTGGAGAGGTCTTCTTTGGGGATCCTGCGGTTTTCGACGACCGCCCGGTACAGGTCACGGTTCAACTTCCCGACGGGGAGTGGATCTTGGCAGGAGTACCGTTGGGTGGATGGGCCGGTTACTTGGATCAGGATTTGACGATGGTCGTCATTTTGGTCGGCAGCTCAATCGTGATCGCCATTCTGATCGGGATCTTAGTCGGGGCTTTTCTGAAGCTGCGTGCCTCTCGGCAGCAGTTGCGGGCGCTGAATGAAGATAAGAACCGTCTCATTTCGATTATTGCCCACGATTTGCGTTCACCCGTTGCCGCGGTCTCCAGTCTTTCGAAAGAATTGCTGGAACCCGGTGAATCGGCCCTGAGCGGCGAGATGCGGGAGATCGCGGGTTTGCTGCAGGCTAGTTCCGAAGATAGTCTGATGCTCTTGGAAAATCTCTTGGATTGGGTGAGGTCGAGAGAAAGAGGAGAGTTTACCCGTAATGATCAGATCGATTTGGGTAAGCTGACTTTCGAAACCGCCTCTCTATTCCAATCATTGGCCCGAAATCGATCCGTAGAGATTGATAAGGAGATTCCCGAAGGGATTCTGGTGTATGGAGATCCTCGGATTTTGCAGACGATTTTGAGAAACCTGATTTCCAATGCGGTCAAGTTTTCGCCAACGGGGGGGCAGGTTAAGATCGGGTTGCTCTCGAGAGATGAAAATGAGGTGAAGGTCTATGTCCGCGATTTTGGTCGCGGGATGAGAGATCAACAGGTCGCGCGGATCTTGCGGGGCGAAGGTGACGGTTCTTCTGGAAATTCAGGACACGAGCCCAGTAGTGGTCTGGGGCTCTCTCTTTGCCGGGATCTGTTGGCCCGATGCGGCCAGTCTATGTATATCGACAGCGAGCTCGGGGTCGGGACTACAGTCTCGTTCACCTTCCCGGTAATCCTGCCCGCCAAGTGAGGCAATGGGGTCCTCGGGGCTCGGGTAGGCTAGGAGGTGTGGGCCGGCAAGATTTCCCTGGCACCACCAGCTGTGACAGCTCTGGTGCCATAAATGGGGAGTGGGGAAGCACAAATATCCGCCTCCGCGTAATTTCGGGGGTTGAGTTCAGGGCACGGTGCGGATTGCTTAGTGGTTTCGATGAAGAAGTTCTATATTACCACCGCAATTGATTACGCGAACGGGCTGCCGCATTTAGGGCATGCTTATGAGAAGGTCTTGACTGATGTCATTGCCCGGAGTCGTCGAATGATGGGTGAGGAGGTCTATTTCTTGACTGGCATGGATGAGCATGGCCAAAAGGTCCAGCAGTCCGCTCGCCGGGAAGGGATCGAGCCAATCGAGTTTACGAACCGTATCGCCGGCCATTTTCATGCGCTGTGTGAGGATCTGAACATCTCGAACGACGATTTTATTCGGACTACTGAAGATCGCCATAGAAAGGTTGTTCAAGAGCTCCTCCAAAAGCTGTACGACGCCGGCGAGATTTATGAAGCGGAGTACACGGGGTTCTATAGCACTCGCGCCGAACAGTTTGTTTTGGAAAAAGACAAGGTGAACGGGGAGTGGCCGGAAGAATTCGGTGAGGTTCAGGAGATTAAGGAGCGCAATTATTATTTTCGGCAGAGCCGATACCAGGATTGGCTGATTCAGTTCTTGAAGGAGAACCCAGACTTTATCTACCCGCGCTACCGCTTGAAGCAGGTCCTCGAGTTTCTCAAGGAGCCTCTGAACGATCTTTGCATTTCCCGGCCAGTGGAGCGGCTGTCTTGGGGGATTCCGCTTCCATTTGATCCGAATTTTGTGACTTACGTCTGGTTCGATGCATTGGTCAACTATATCTCTGCTGTCGGCTATGGTACTCCTCAATTCGAAGATGTGTGGCCCGCGGATTACCATGTGATCGGGAAGGATATTATGCTTCCCCCGCATTCGGTTTATTGGCCAATCATGCTGCATGCGTGTGGAATCGCGCTGCCGAAGCATTTGTTGGTTCACGGCTGGTGGACCCTCTCGGGTGCGAAAATGTCCAAGAGCACAGGGAAGGTTGTCGATCCTCTCGAGATGGTTCAGCGATTCGGTGCTGATTCGTTTCGGTATTTCGTGATTCGGGAAATGACAGTGGGCCAGGATAGCGACTTTTCTGAAGATCTCTTCCTCGGACGTTACAATGGAGAGTTGGGAAATGATCTGGGTAATCTCCTGAGTCGTCTGTTGAACATGGGAGGACGATACGCAGATGCGACCGTTCCAGCGGCTTCCATCTCAGAAGAGCCCGAGATTACACTGCGGGAGAATTGGGAGAAATCTTGGAAGAGTGCACGTGAAGCCTATGACAATTTCCTCTTCCATGCGGCACTCGAGGATATCTTTAACTTCATTAAAGGGATCAATCGATACGCAGAGGTGAGGGCTCCGTGGAAGCTGGCGAAGTCTGAAGATCCGGCTGACCGGAAGACTCTCGAGACCACTCTGGCCTTGATGGCGGAGGGCTTGCGTCTAGCTGCCTGTGCGCTTCGCCCTGTGATGCCCGAGGTATCCGCGAAGATTCTCGATTTGGTCGGAGCCGATCAGATCGATATCTGGGATGAGCGTATGGAGTGGGGTTCCAGCCTGGAAGGCGCGAAGATGGGGGAGAAGACCATCCTCTTTCCGCGCCCGTGATTTAGCCGGGGCGGACTTTCTTTCTTCAGGGGATCACCGCCTGGGGATCCTCGGAGAGGAGTTGGACATCATCGGCAATTAGGTTTGCTCGATTGAGTTCCTCATTGAAGACCTCAACTCGTTCTTGAAAGGTTTCTGAATCGTTTTCGAGCAGAGATTGGAAAACTAATCCCAGTCTCTGGAATGTAGTGAAGTAAACGGGATTCACCCGGGGCAGTACTGCTGCGATATCCCTTAGACGACCGTTGATGGCCTCCTTGATTGTATCGTTTTTGCGCAATTCCCAGAGGCCTGCGGCGGTCGTATAAATGGGCTGGTTGCGTTCGATGAGTTCGAACCGATTGAGGATCTGGAGTTGCCGTGCACTTCGATCAAGTGAGAGTACGATTCCATTTTCACGATGGACGAGGTCTTGGAATCCAATGACCCACCATCCTTCGATTCCGTTGGAAAATGTCCGGATCTTTTCGGATTGTTGCGCTAGGAGTTCCAGTGGGTTTCGCCCAGCAATCACGGTATCGAAAAAGTTTCGGACTTTTTTTTCAGTGCCGAGTTGGCGTGAAATTAATTCTAGAAACCAGAATGAGGCGATGTGGTCTGATGGGGTCAATTCGCTTAACTGAGTTTTGGCGACCAGGTCTTCGAGAGAGACCATTTGTGATTCGCGCCCGAGTTCCTTTAGATATTCTACGAGCGCGGGTCGTAGATCTGTTTGTACGCGAAGGCTGGTTCCCGCGATGAGCCAGGGGGGAGTCTCTTCGGCACGCTTTACGTCAGAGAGTGTGAAGACCAGTTGCCGGAGGTAACTTTCAGTCAGTGCTTGGACGAAGAGTGATGCCGAGAGCTGTTGGTTCCAGGATACCGCAAGTCCGTAGTCGCCAGCTATGTCTTGATAGAGCCGGTGAGATACCCCTTCGAGGTTTCCTCGCCCGTCGGGTACCAGCTTGACCGCGATGATTGGAATACGCTCCAGAGGAGGTGTCAGGAGATCGTTGCAGACTTCGATAACTTCTCGCCCAATCTTGCGCGCGATCTGCAGCGAGCCCTGATCGGCCGCGACAAATTCGAATACTCCAGCTCTTCCCTCAAATACCTGTTTGCTGTCTGGTGCACTCTCAGGGGGAGGGACCAATAGTTGCGCGTTGAGGAGAGTTCCGGATAATACCGCGAGGAGGAGGGCTATAGAAATTGATTGGGTCATAACTCGAGAACGCGCTACCGGGATCTATCGTCTTTGGAGAACAATCTCGTCTCCAACCACTTTGATGTCGCCGATGTTTGACCACGCAGTGAGCAAAAGTGAGTCGGAGCCTGACGCTTTGAGTGAGCGTACGAGGTTTTTCAGAAGGAGATTTGCCATGGGCTCCGGGACTCGGGCCGAATTCAGCCATGCGCTATCGATTACAAATGTCTTTTCGTCCACAAATGAACCAGTTGTGACAAGGTGGGCGCTACGTTTTGCCCCGAAAATCAGAATCTCAAAAGGTACCGAAATTTGCAGTTGGCCGTCGTAGAGAGCAAAGTTTGGGGTGTCCGGTAGGATGGCGTAGCTCGGCTCCTCCCCTTGGTCCTTCGCTTGTTGTTTTCCGAGCGTGAAGTTCAGGTACTGGGAGGCGATCTCATTGAGGTCGCCTGTCGTGAGTTCGACTGATGCGTTGCCAGTTCCGCTTTGGGTGACCGCTTCGATGATCTGCTGCCACCCCAGACTCGAATGGGTCCCGCCAATCAGAAATATGGGTTCCCGGGGGTTCTTTTCTCTCTCGGCCTTGAGGGCGGATGGGGTTCGGACGAACTCCGGGGGGTGGCGGACCTCATGTGCTACACCAAGCGAGATGCCGACTAGCGTGGCCGCAATGGCACCTGCCAAGACTGCAGTGAGGGAGGATTCCTTCTTTGGCTTTGTTCGAATCATTTTCTTGAACGGGGAAAATGCCGGTCCATAAGCCGAAAGGCAATCGTTTGCTGCAGCGAGCTGTGAGTGAATGGGCCACTCCTGTTCAGCCACTTCGTCCATTTCGTTCACTTCTCGGTTGAGAAGACGTTGGAAACACAAAAGGCCCGAAGGTTGTTTTACCTTCGGGCCTTGAGAAATCGAAATACTTTCGGATGAGATCCGTCCGTATGGTTCGGGACTAGTTCGAGACTAGTTCGGGACTAGTTCGAGACTGGAATGGTGAGAATCGGAGTCTGGCTCTGGCTGTCTCCGGTTCTAAGGGCGAACATCTGCGACAAGAGCATAAAGGTCGCTTTGGTCAACAGGTCGTTGTCTTCGATGTAGAACCATGTGTCGCGGTAGCGAACAGCCGTTGAGGCGTTGTCTGGCGCGCTCTTCGATGATTCTACGCGGAAGAGCCCTTGGAGAGTTTCGTTCCAATTGAAAACGCTCCCGTCCTGGTCGAGAGTCCGTGTGACGCGGCCAGCATTGAGATCTTCTTCGGGAACATTCACACCCTGAGAGAGGAAGAATAGTACGCCGAGCAGGGAGCGGGTGTTGATCTCGATGGTGTCACCGCCGCCCGGTGCGTAGACCGCGGGCCCGGAAGTGACTTTGTAGATCTCGATCGAGGGGTCGAGCGAGAGCAGCTCGCGCAGGCGGTCGGCTTGTTGATTTGCGCCGGTTTTTGGCAGGTAAATTACGGGGTGCATAGAATCCCCGTGGGGGACCTCACCCATCTGCACAGAGCTTGTCATTTGGAGGGCGAAAAGAGAGTCGGCTATTTTCAGAAAATCCTTGTAGATCGGAGGGATCGTCGGTGTGGGGCCTGAGGCGCCTACGGCATTGTTCACGCCGTTTGTCCTTTGGATGACCATCCGCGAGACGGTGTCCATGCTCCACCCGGAGTTGGTGAGTAGTGCGATGTCCTCAAAGGTGATCCGGCCGAGGAGGCGATTGAAGAACTCATCTCCTTTCAACGGTGTGTAAGAGATGGTCGGACGCTCCGCGAAACTAATTCCCGTTGAGCCCTGAAGCACGTCCGGCACGTCGCCAGAGAGGGGGAAGGAGCCCGAGATCCCTGCTGAGGTTGTGAGGTCAAGTTGCGAGGTGATCGAAGATGTTTCGAAAAAGTACGGGGCGTCACGATAACGGAGTCGGACGATGTTGAGCAACAGCTGCTCGTCGCCAACTTCTTGCATCGCGATGTTATATCCGTTTGCGGTTCCTCTATAGGTGTCCGGCGATATGGTGGCACAGCCACCCATCAGTAGCAGGAGGAGTGAGGACGCAGCGAGTAAGGCTTTGGATCGGAGAGTTTTGAGCATGATTTGTAGTAAGCGATTCTTCAATGGCTTGGCGAGCCTTTGTTCATTCCTTTGTGGGTCTTTCTCAAACGCGCCCTCGATGCTCCTGTTCGTAGCGAAATTTTGCGAAATTGGCCGATTCGCTTTGCATTGACCCATGGCTTGCTTTTGAAAGTAGGAGTGTCTGCAGTTACGGAAGAAATGATTCGACGGGCCTTATCTCAAGTGCCCTACCCAGGCTTTACGAGAGATGTAGTATCCTTCGGTATTGTGAAGGAAATAGAGGTGTCCGACGGGAGTGTGTCTGTCTCGCTGGCTTTGACCAGCTCCGACCCCGAAGTCGCCCCTCGATTGAAAAAGGATGTCGAGCAAGCCTTGGCCGATTTGGAAGGCGTTGAGAAGGTTGAGGTCCTCGTCGCGGTGAAGTCGAAAAAGGCACCGGAAGAAGAACCTTCTTCAAATGCCGAAGAGGCACCGATGCAAAAGGTGCGCATCGCGATCGCCGTTGCCAGTGGCAAGGGCGGGGTCGGGAAATCGACTTTTACTTCAAATCTTGCCTGTGCAATGGACCGAATCCTTCGGAAGGCCGGCAAACCTTCTTCGGTCGGGATCATGGATTGCGATATTTATGGTCCTTCTATCCCATTAATGATGGGCGTGAATCGCCGACCGGAGGTAGTGGATGGTATGATTCAGCCGCTTGAGAATTTTGGAGTGCGCGTGATGTCGATGGGGTTCCTGGTCGAAGAGGATGTTCCCGTGATTTGGCGTGGTCCTATGGTGATGAAGACCATTCAGCAATTTGCTAGTAATGTCGATTGGGGTGAGCTCGAAGTTTTGTTTGTCGATTTGCCCCCCGGAACGGGTGATGCGCAGCTTTCGTTGGTCCAGACGGTCCCGCTGGAGGGCGCAGTCGTAGTGACCACCCCCCAGTTGGCTGCTGTCAATGTTGCTCGCCGAGGCGCCATGATGTTCGACAAGGTGAATGTTCCTCTCGTGGGAGTCGCTGAGAATATGAGCTACCTTCTCGACGAGAAAACCGGAGAGAAAAGTTTTCTCTTCGGCGAAGGAGGGGGCGAACGCACCGCTCGCTATCTCGAAACCGATTTTCTCGGGCAAGTCCCGCTCGACCCCAGAATCCGCGAGGGTTCAGATCACGGGGTCCCCGTCGTTGTCAGTGACCCTGACATTCCGTGTTCCCAAGTATTTTATCAGATCGCCCAACAGATTTCAGATAAGTTCAATTTGACATCCGGTGATCAAGAATAGTAGCCTCTTTAACTCAGGTGGTAATGAGATCGCCGAAAAAATCCTCTAAAAATAAACCCGTGGCCGATTTCGCTGGGCAATCTAGTCTATACAAAGAATTTTTGGCAGAAAGGGAGGAAATCCTGCGCCATAAATGGCTGGAATCTGAAAAGGTAGGTTCCGACATCGGTTTTGAGAAAGCTCTGCTGGATTGGATCCGTAAGCATCGGGAACAATGGCGGTCGGCACGCCGAAAACCCAACCAGAGCTAAGGTTTACCGTGAGATTCGAACGAGCACCTCTTCAGGAGATGCTTTTTTTTTCGCTTCCATGGGTGGGAGTGGTGAAATCGGAGATTTGTACATGCACTTGACGGAATATAAGTTGTGCTGGATACTGACACCATGGAAATCATCCAACTCTATAAGTGTCTTTGCGATGTGCAGCGTCTGAGAATTCTCAATTTACTCAGAGAGGGCCCATTGTGTGTCTGTCACTTGATGGAGATTTTGGAGGTCGACCAGGTCAAGATGTCGAAGCAATTGCAGTATATGAAAAAGCTAGGGCTTCTTGAGGTGGAGAAGGTTGCGCAGTGGCGAGTGTACCGCATCGCGGACCTTGGCACTCCTTTGTTGGATCAGAATTTGAGCTGCCTCCAGGAATGCGGTCCCGAAGATCTACGATTTGCCGAAGATCTGGCGGCCCGAAAGAGGGTGATGAAGGACAATGTCGCTGGCGTGGTTGCCGGCGGTTGCGGTTCTTGCTGATCAATTCCCAATAATCTCTTCCATACAGGACAATCATATGAGTACAACGAACCCAGAATCCTCTTCGACTTCCTCGTCAAAAAAACCAGGGTTTTTCCGGCGACTTTTCGCAAAGCTAGATGAGGCGGTCAAAGCGAAGGCAGAGAAAGCAGGGAGCTGTTGCGGTTCTGACGATGGCAAGGGCAAGGGCGGAAAATGTTGCTGAAGGCGGCAGATTGGTTGAGCTACAGTTTGTTGGGGTTAGACCCCGAATCGAAGTTTGGGGCTGCGGTTCAGTTCTTTCTCTACGATACGTTTAAGATTTTCCTGCTCCTCATCACGATGATCTTTGTCATCGGGGTGTTGCGCACGTTTCTTCCCGAGAAAAAGCTGCGGGATTGGATGTCTCGAGGAGGATGGTGGGGGAATGTGGTCGCGGCTCTATTCGGCGCGGTTACTCCGTTCTGCTCTTGTTCCTCAATTCCGATTTTTATCGGATTTTTGAAGGCGGGTGTACCTCTGGGTATCTGTTTTTCGTTTCTCATTACCTCACCGATTATCAATGAGTATCTCGTCGTCTTGATGATTTCGGAGTTCGGTGCTCCCGTGACTCTCGCCTATGTCATGTCCGGGCTTTCGATTGGGATCCTCTCCGGATTATTTTTGGGAAGATTGAACCTCGATCGGTTTGTTGAGAAGGATTTCGTCGCAGGAGAGTTTCTTGACGATGAGCGTCCGTCCACTTGGTCGGGTAGGATCCTCTACGGATGGCACGAGGTTGTATCAATCATTCGGTCCATCTGGATCTGGATCCTCTTGGGAGTCGGTGTGGGCGCCTTTCTGCACAACTATGTACCGCGGGAAACGATTCATCAATGGATGGACGCCACTGGTATCTTCTCCGTTCCGATCGCAACTCTACTCGGCGTCCCGCTATATGGCAGTTGCGCAGCAATCGTTCCCGTTGCGGTAGTGTTGTTTGAGAAGGGAATTCCCTTGGGAACTGCCTTGGCCTTTATGATGGGTATGGCCGCCCTGAGCCTTCCGGAGGCAGTGATGCTCCGGCGCATCGTAAAACTACCACTGATCGCGATATTCTTTGGTACCACGGCACTCGCGATAGTTGCGACGGGCTACCTTTTAAATGCCCTCGCTGCTATGTGGGGTCTCTAAAAAATAGGCTGACAGGCGGGGAGATCCCCACTTGTCAGCCTGAAATTAGAAAGAGTTGGGAGCGGTTATTTAGCGCTCTTGAGCTCGCGATGAAGCGTGTGCCGTTTCAAGTAACGGTTGTACTTCATTTTTTCGACCCGTTCGGTCTGGACCTTCTTGTTCCGGGTGGACATGTAGCGTGAAGGCCGCTGGTTTTCTTTACGGGCTTCAGTGCACTCTAGAATGATTGTATCGCGTGGCATGATGAAAAATGGGAAAACGACAGAGAAAAGACTTTGATTCCCGTTTCTGCAATCAAAAATTTCCACCAAGTGGATGTCCGAGTAGAGAAACCATGTCGCCGTGGCTGAAAAGGGTTACGTGGCCCGTGCTTTCCGAGACCACAATGGCGAGACTTCGTGTGCTCTTGGTGATGGCTGCTGCTGCTGCATGACGGGCCCCGAGCCCTCCGGGAAGGTCGGGATACTCGGGAGCGCGTAGGAGCGTCCCAGCCGCTTCAATGACCCCATTGCCTCGAATGATAAAGGCCCCGTCAATCGAGGAGAATTCTTTCACCGTCTCATCCATGAAAGGATTCAGTACGTTTCGGTCCTCTTCGCGATAACCGTAGAATGGGTTCAGCACTAGGGGTTTTGAGAATTCGAGGACCTTCTGTGTGTCGCCGAGTACGAATAAACAGCCCACTTTCTTTCCTTCGCGTCCTTCCATTCCCAGTTCCATGGCAATCGCCAGTACTCGCTCCATGACTTCCGGTCGAAGAGAGGGGGGGAGGGAATGGGTGCGCTCTGAAAAAAGTGTCTGAAATTCGCGAGCCACGTCTACCACTAGGATTGAATCGAATCGGTTGCTCTGGGGCAGGCCCCCCACGCAGCATATGAGTTCGTCCGGCTCAAAGATGCCGCGGGTCAGTCCGATCAGTATCGCCGATCGAAGTTGAGACATCCGGTGATTTGAAAATGAACGAATCGGGAGGTATTCGGTAACTTCGCCTCCGTCTTCGACCGTCTCAGCGCCCGCTTGAGTGACAAGGATAGTCTTCTGGTTGGCGAATGTGCGGGTGAGCTCGATTCCCCCTGCAAATGTATCGCCAAATAGCAATACTGAGCGACAACGGGCACTCGTGGCTATTCGTTCCGCCTCCCGTAGGATCAGCCGATTGATCCGGGTTGGCTTTTGGCGGGGGGTCTGGGGATCGCCCCCAAGCGTTGCTTTCACTTCCTTGCGAAAGGTCTCAAGCGGGGACGGGACCATCAATCGCTCAACGATTCGTTTGTCTTGAAAAATTCCTGCGATCGCCGAGAGGGCGTTCAGGTAGTTGCGAGCGTTTTCAGAGGCGAGCAGGAGGAGGACCAGTTTGACGTCTCGATAGTCATCGGAGCCGTCGTGAGTGAGTCCCTGGGGGCATCGGCCAATGGCCATAATGTAGCGCCGCTTCATGGGCACTCTCACGTGGGGGAGGGAAACGCCGTTCCCCAGGTTTGTTGTGATCGTGTGCTCGCGATCTAGGAGCTCTTTGAGCAGCTTTTTCTTTCCGTACTGCTCTAATTCCTCGATGTCACATACTCCCAGAAGTTCCTCAAGTGCACCGGATAGATCGGTGCTGGTGATCTCAATAATCCGGGACTTGGTGATGAATCTTTCGAGGTGCATGGGTGGGGCGGCTCAAGCCAGTGTGGGTCTTAGCCTATCGCTCCCACTCGAGTGCGCCTTTTTTGATTTCGTAGACTAGACCGATGATGAAGATTCCGAAGAAGACTGCCATTGGAGCGACGATCGGGATACTATTCACCAAGAATTCCCGGTAGCTGAGAATCCACGGGATGAGAAAGACTACTTCGATGTCGAAGAGGATGAACAGCATTGCTGTTACGTAGAACTTTACCGCGTAGCGTGTCCTGGACTTCCCGGCCGGGGGCATCCCACACTCGTAGGCCGTATCTTTGATTTTGTTTTTTCGTCCTTTCTGGCCAACAAAAATGCTGGCCAGAATGATTACCGCACCGATTGCGACGGCGAGACAGATCTGAATGAGGACTGGAAGAAAGTCAGAGATTGCCATAGTGTTTTGAATAAAGGGTTTTGCTGCTGGAACAAGTGTAAAGCGCGGCAAGCGAGGTGGGGATCCTAAAAAAAGTAAATTAGGTCGGTTCTGTCGGGTTCTCGCAATTTGGAGAGATCTGGACTCTTTGCGGTAGAAGGGTTGCGGTTTTCGGATCTTGTCCCATCGTAGGTGCTATGAAACTCCGGACCCTGCTACTGTTTCCGATCTTTTTGTGCCTGGCTGGCCATTCGGCCCGTGCTTTAGAACCCAATTTTGAGGTGGGGGAAGAGTTGAAATACGATTTGAAGTGGAGTGTCTTTCATGTCGGGTATGCGCGCCTACAAGCCCACGGGCTCGAGGAATATAAGGGCGAGCCCGCGTGGCATTTTTCCTTTCATGTCCGGACCAACAGTTTCGCCGACGCATTTTTTAAGGTCCGTACACGGATCGATACGTGGGTCTCGGAAGACCTGACCCGGACCCTCTATTATACCGAGAATAAGCGCGAGGGTAAGACCCGCCGGGAGATTGAGATCGAGTTCGATTGGGAGAACTCTGAGGCCACCTACAGTAATTATGGCAAGAAGAGGGAGCCGATTCCAATCCCCATGGGCCCCGTGCTCGATCCGGTCGGGTCTGTCTATTACTTCCGTAGCATTCCGCCAGTGAAGGGGGAGACCTACTCGTTTACCGTCACCGACGGCAAAAAGGCTGTCGGAGTCTCGCTTCCCATCAACAATTCCGAGAAAATCAAGGTCAAGGCCGGGCGCTTTCAATCGTTCAAAATTCAGCCCGAGACCGGGGAGCTCGGTGGTGTCTTCGAGAAGAGTAGCGATTCAGAGGTCAACCTCTGGTTCTCCGCCGACGATCACATCTACCCGGTCCAGATCGAGGGAGAGGTGACCGTCGGAAGCTTCTGGGCGAAGTTGACCGAGGTGAAGATTCAGAACCCGGAAGATTGGGATTAATCCCGGGAGGGCCGGCGGCCTTCTCTCTATTCAACGGTGACCGACTTCGCGAGGTTTCTCGGTTTGTCCACGTCACATCCCCGGGCTACCGCAATGTGATAGCTCAAGAGTTGCAGGGGAATGCTCATGATGATTGGCAGGATTGGGTCGTCGGCAGCTGGTACTGTCACGAGTTCGTCGACCAGTCCGTCGGGGATCTCGCAGTCCGCCGTCGCAATCGCGATCACTTTGCCCTTCCGAGCCTTGACCTCTTGCATGTTCGCGATGGTCTTTTGGAAAATTTCTCCTCCCGATACTAGAAATACCGAGGGGCATTCTTCGCAAATCAGTGCGATCGGGCCGTGTTTCATCTCCGCCGCTGGATAGCCCTCCGCATGAACGTAGGAGATCTCCTTGAGCTTGAGTGCCCCTTCCAGTGCGAGCGGAAACATGAGCTGACGGCCGAGGAACAGGCAGTCGTCGAAGCCTGAGTAGCGACCCGCAATGTCTTGCAATTGATCGTTCAACAGAAGCGTCTTCTCTACCAGGGAGGGTAGGCTGCGCAGCGAGTTGACGTACTCCACTCCCGCGCTGAAGCTTAGGTCCCGGAGACGGCCCAGGTGCAGGGCTACCATCGACGCCAGTACCAACTGCGAGGTGAAAGCCTTTGTCGAAGCCACTCCGATTTCAGGCCCCGCGTGTTGGTAGATCCCTCCATCGGTCTCTCGGGCGATTGTTGATCCGACAACGTTATTGATCGCGAGGGTGCGGTACCCTTTTCGCTTCGCTTCGCGCAATGCAGCTAGAGTGTCGATCGTTTCGCCGGATTGGCTAATCACAAAGATGAGAGTGTTCTTGTCGAGCGGAGCGTTCCGATAGCGGAATTCCGAGGCGTATTCGACTTCGACTGGGATGCGAGCGTACTTTTCGATGAGATGTTCCGCTACGAGGCATGCGTGCCATGCGGTACCGCATCCGCAGAAGACAATCCGTTCAACCTGCCTAAGCTCCCGGGCCCCAATGTTTAATCCCCCAAATTTTGATGAGCTTCCATCTTGGGAAAATCGGCCTCGCATGGCGTTCTCAAGGGCTTTGGGCTGCTCGAAGATCTCTTTGAGCATGTAGTGCTCGAATTCGCCAAGCTCAGAGTCCTCGACTTCCCAGTCGACTTGGTGAACCACGGCCTCGACGAGTTCTTCGTCAGTTGTCACTACCTGATAGTTGTCGCGGCTGAGTTCCACGAGTTCGCCGTCATTCAGGTAGATCACACTCAGTGTCGCCCCAACTAGTGCTCCAACATCGCTGGCGATAAAATTCTCCTCTTTCCCCAATCCGACAATCAGTGGAGATCCAAGGCGGGCGCCGATCATGGTGTCGGGATAGTCTGCGCAGATCACCGCGATTCCGTATGTCCCTTCCACATGCAGGAGCGCCTTTCGAACGCTGCGCATGAAACGACTCTCCTGACTTCTGTTCTCCGGTTCCTTTGCGTAGTGATAGGCGATGAGGTTGACCAGCGCCTCGGAATCCGTTTCCGATTGAAATTCATACCCTTTTCCCACCAGGAACTTCCTCATGGAGGTGAAGTTTTCAATGACTCCGTTGTGAACCAGGGAAAATTTGCCGTCCGAACTTACGTGCGGGTGGGCATTGGCTTCAGTCACCCCTCCGTGGGTTGCCCAACGAGTGTGGCTGATGCCCATCGTCCCTTGCACGGGGGAACTGGCCAACGCGTGAGAAAGATTTTGAACCCGGCCCACACGGCGTACCTTTGTCAGGCCTTCTTCCGTACGAATCGCCAAGCCGGCGCTATCGTAGCCCCGATATTCGAGGCGTTTGAGGCCTCGGAGGAGGATAGGACTTGCTTGCTTGTTGCCAATATAGCCGACGATTCCGCACATAGGATTTTATAAGTTATAAATAAAAATTTTACAGTAGAACTCGAATGAAACAGAAATGATGCTGGAACTCTGTGCAAGGTTCAAGTAGTGTTTCTTACCTATGCGAAAGCGGATTATCTGTGTGATTATGGGGGGAGGCCGTGGCACTCGCCTTAGGCCCCTCACCCAACAACGTTGTAAGCCCGCGGTCCCCCTCGCGGGAAAGTACCGATTGGTAGATATTCCGATCAGTAACTGCTTGAATTCAGGCCTCAATCAGATCTACGTCCTCAGTCAATTTAACACGGCGTCCCTCCATCGCCACATCCAGGAGTCCTACAAGTTTGACCCGTTTGGCGGTGGCTTTGTGGATATTCTGTCGGCAGAACAGACTGAAACGGGAGAGTCCTGGTACCAAGGCACTGCGGATGCGGTTCGGCAAAATCTTATGCACTTCGGGGCAAGGGACTCGGATTTGTTCCTGATCCTATCGGGCGATCAGCTCTATCGGATGGATTTCAATCCGATGATCCGTCAGCATATTGAAAATGATTCTGATATCACGGTGGCCGCTACTACGGTTTCCAAAGATCTCGCTCCGGCGTTCGGGTTGATGAGGATTAACGACGATCTATCGATCAGTGAGTTTGTCGAAAAACCCGAAGATCCAAAGATAATCGATAGTCTAGCTATCAGCGAAAAACTACAGTCGTCATTGACCCAAGAGCACGAGGGTGGTGTGTGCCTGGCTTCAATGGGCCTCTACTTGTTCAATGCCGGCGTTCTGCGCGAGGCGCTGGCTTCGAATCATGCCGATTTCGGAAAAGAAATTATCCCCCACCTCCTAGGCAAGAAGAAGCTGAAAGGCTATATTTTTGATGGGTATTGGGAGGATATCGGGACGGTTGCGGCCTTCTTCGATGCGAACCTTCGCCTGACAGACACCGTTCCTCCGTTTAACTTTTTCGATGAAGAAAACAGAATCTACTCCCGCGCTAGATTTTTGCCGGCCACGAAAATCAATGGGGCTACCATCGAGCGGGCTGTTCTCGCTGATGGATGCATACTTTCGCATTGCAGCTTGAATCGAGTTGTCATCGGGATTCGGTCAACGATTCGAGAAGGGTCCAAGTTGGAAAATGTTGTGATGATGGGCTCGGATTTCTTCGAAATGGATGACGAGGGCGCCTCTCATGATGAAGTCCCAATCGGAGTAGGGCGCAATTGTACGATTCGAAATGCAATTATCGATAAGAACGCAAGAATTGGTGACGGCGTAACTCTTGATCCTGCCGGCCTCCCGGACATGTACGAAAAGAACGGCGTAGTGATCCGTGACGGCGTTCTTGTCGTATCCAAAAATGTTACCGTTCCCTCCGGATTTACCCTACGATGATTAAAAATATTCTATTCTGCACTGATGGTTCGTCCTACTCTCAGGAGGCCTTGAAATACACCGCCTGGGTCGCCAGTTCCACTCAAGCAAAAGTAACAGCCCTATATGTTTCAGACCTTCGTCGGTTCGAAATGCCAACTATTATGGATGTGGGGGGCAGTTTGGGCATTCAGCCTTACCAAAGCCTGATTTCCGCTCTTCAGGATGCCGAAAAGCAAAAGGCCGACTTAATTGAAGAGTTTTCTCGCAAAGGCTTTGCCGATGCGGGGCTGACGAGCGAAATACAATTTCGCACCACCACTGGTCTGCTTTCCGATACGATCGAGGAGATCGAGGAGGAGTTCGATCTTGTAGTGATGGGAAAACGAGGAGAGTCAGCCGAACACGCGATCGATCATATCGGTTCAACACTAGAGCGAGTCGTCCGAAGAAGCACACGGCCTTGCCTGGTGACCAATCGAAAATTCCGCGATGTCCGAACCGTTGCATTTGCTTTCGATAATGGTTCGAGCAGTCAGAAAATTCTCTCCGTTCTTGAGAATTCAATGTGGCTAAAAAATCTACCAATCCACCTTCTCTCAGTGGTGGAGGATCAACAAAGCGAAGATTTAATGACCAAAAAACTGAAAGACGCCGAGAGCCGTCTTCAGAATGCTGGATATACAGTACAGTCGGAAATGCTAGGTGGCGTAGCCGAGGAAGCGATATCCGATTACGTAGATCGGGCTTCGATAGATCTACTTCTGATGGGCGCCTACGGCCACACCCGCATCCGCCGCTTCCTGATCGGCAGCACAACCACGGAGATGCTAAGGCGCTGCCGCATCCCCGTATTGTGCGTACACTAAAAAACCTATGAGTGACACCATTTGGCCAATCAAATAAGAAAAATATAGGTCAGACAAATTAATATTGACGAAGGTCGTTAGGAGGTGGTAGTTTTGGAGCATGAGT
>DGMY01000081.1 GCA_002388665.1 Opitutia bacterium UBA4506
GGGGCCCCTCACCGGACGCTTACCGCAAACGACTCAGGTGCTGGACTCATAATCCCTGCCCGATGAAATCCGAGCAGTCGACCCCCCAACCGCCGGAGTTGCTGCTTCGTCTATGAACCGGAGAGAAGAGCCCACTTCCATTCCGGGAAAGCAGCCCCGCGAAACACAGCCAAACCACATACCGCCAACGATGGAGTCCAGTAGGTGACAGGGACTAAAGAACCCTGCTACGAGGAAAGCCTTCGAAACCACCCGAACAACGAGCAATCCTTCCAACTCCGTCGGTAGCGTTCCCCCCCTCGTGCGTACCCGCCAATCGCCGCCTTGGGTTGCGTGTCCGCCATACTTACCTAACTCTAAACACAGTTGTTGTCTTCGCATTAGACCGAAGCACTTTACCACCATGCCCGCCTCTACTGTTCGTTTGAGTCACCGACGTCAGGCCACCTATTCCCTGGGGGAGTCGGGCATCGCCGCCACCGAGATCTTCGTTCAGCTCTTCCTCTACGAATATTACGTAGCCCTGATCGGACTCTCACCCATCAAGGCCGGGCTGGCCTTCGCTCTGGCCGCGGTCTGGGATGCCCTCTCGGATCCCCTTCTCGGCTACTGGTCTGACCGGCGCCGCCAGACCGGTGGCAGCCGCACCGCCTTCCTTTGGGCCGGGGTTCTCCTCATTCCCCTGGGGCTGGCCGCCACCTTTCAGACACCTCCCGAAGCTGGGCAGTGGACCCTCTTTGCCCAGCTACTCAGTGCCTACCTACTACTCAACACGGGGACCACCTGCTTCGCCGTCCCCCACCTCTCGTTAGCCGCCGATGTGCCCCTCAGCCAGACCGGTCGCAATCGCCTCTTCGGCTGGCGTTTCCTCCTCTCCAATGTTGGTATCATACTGGCTCTGGTCATCAACGCGACCTGGGCCCAGTCCGCGACCCTGGCTCAATCACGTCAATCCGCCTCCCTCATCCTCTCTGCGTGCGTGGCCCTCCTCCTGGTCGGCTGCCTACCGGCTTGCTACGCCCTCCAGAGACAAAGCCCGCCTGAAAAAACAAAGCGGAGTCCTTTCGCCCTATCGGACTTCGCCGCCCTGCTCCCCCGCATCGCATCGCAACGGGTCTTCCAAGTCCTCTTCATCGCCTTTTGCTTGGCGGCCATTGCCCGGGCGCTCAACGCCTCACTGGCCCTCCTCTACTACCGCTACTGCCTGGAGATCACCGATGAGTCCTTCATCAACGGCATCCTCCTTGTCTTTGTGGTCACTCTCATGGCCGCAGTTCCTCTATGGCTGTGGATTGCCCGCCGCCTGGGCCGACGGCGGCCCGCCTTCTTTGGCATTCTGGCTTTGGCCCTGATGACGCTGCTCGTCTACCCCAACCTGGACCCTGGGATCGGAGCGGGTCTCTATGCGGTCTCCCTCTTTGCCGGACTCTGCGCCGCCGCCGTCTTCCTCATGGAAGCCCTCTTCGCCGACCACTGCCACAACCAATCGCAGGCCAGCGGCGAGAACCGGGAAGGCCTCTATTTTGGCCTATGGCGAATGGCCTACAAACTGGCCCGGGCCCTCGGACTGCTACTGACCGGATTCCTCTTGCAATGGGTGGGCTTCCGGGAGGGCTCGGCTGAGCAAAGTTCGGAGACGATCGAGGGGCTTTACTTTCTCTTCGGGCCCGTCGTAGGACTCATCTTTTTGGCCAGCGCAATCAGCCTGCTGTTCTTGACAAAAGAAGCAAAGGATTCATCCGTTTCATCATGAGGTTCCCTCTTCTTTGCCTCGCCAGTTTGCTGGCGTTGACCTCCCTGCGGGCCGAGCTTCCCCTCAGCCTTTCCATCTCCGATGAGCCCTGCCAGCAAGTGGGGCAGAGCACCTACGAGTACCTAGGCTTTATCCGTGTGTTCACCGCAGCCCTCTACACCCCTGACGGCCAAGCTCCGGCCCTCCCCCTGGCCGCCGAGCAGAAGTTGGGGCTAAAGATTCTCTACTACCGAAATCTCGACCGAGAAGATTTCATCAAATCCGGGCGAAAATTCCTCAAAAGCAACGTCAGTGAGGCCGAATATACGTCGATCTCCGAACGCTTTGAAGCCTTCAATCGCCTCTACGTCGATATTCGCAAGGGCGATACCTACTCCGTCCAATATGACCCCGCCCAAGAAGTCCTGACTCTCTTCCACAATGGCCAGCCCCTCGGTCAGATTCAGGGAGCGGACTTTGCACGAGCCTATTTCACCATTTGGTTCGGCTCCGATCCAGTGTCTGAATCCCTCAAAGAGGAGCTGCTCGGTTCAGCCTAGTAAACCGCGACCACTCCGTGGACGAAAACGGGAAAGTACTACCTTTGCCATCGCGAGCCTCGGCAATCCGCACGACGGGAATGGAACCCCCGAAATCCAGGGGTCCCGCCAATGTCATGAAGCGTTCTCAACCTGACTCTCATTTAACCGGCCCACAGCCGTAGCCCGATGCTTTAGCTAGGGTCAATCCTACCTCCCCGAGCGCACCTCCCCCACGGAGTAATCTCTCACCGAGGCGCTGGTTTACCGGTCTATCCGGAAAGAAAAGGCGCTCACTCCGCCGGACTCATCCTCACAATCCGTCCCGGCCCATTGGTGAGCAAGTAGACGATTCCGTCTTCATCGACGAAGACATCGCGCAGACGCCCCAAGTGATCGACGATCAGTTCCTGCTCGATTAATTCATCATCCTTCATCTCCAATCGGCGGAGTTGTTGCTTGGCCAATGATCCCGAGAGGAGAGAACCATTCCAATTCGGAAAGGCCTCACCGCGGTACATCACGAGTCCGCAAACTGCCAGCGATGGGGTCCAATAGGTAACGGGATCCACCATCCCCGGCATGGAGGTACGCGCCACCATCGGAGTCCCGTTATAGTTCATCCCATAGGTGACCAAGGGCCATCCATAATTGAGCCCCTTCTCAATCAAGTTCAACTCGTCGCCTCCGCGAGGGCCATGCTCGGTTTCCCAGAGCAGTCCGGTCACTTCATCATAGGCCAGCCCCTGTGGATTCCGGTTTCCGTACGTCCAGATCGTGGGAAACGCTCCCGGTTCATCGACAAAAGGATTATCCGGAGGAATGGTGCCGTCGGCAAAGATACGGTGTATCTTACCGTTGGGACGGCTCAAATCCTGTGCCTGATCCATCGCCCCCCGATCTCCAATCGAGAAATACAAATAGTCCCCCACAAAGACGAGGCGGCACCCGAAATGAACACGCCCTCTTCGGTAAAACTCCTCGTCAGCCCGAAAGACCACCTCTTCGCCGGTCCATTGACCTCCCTGAATCCGCCCCCGAACGATGGCAGTGAGACTCGATTCACCGTCGGAGCCTGGATCACTGAACGAGAGGTAAACCCATCCCGTTTTCTCAAAATTGGGTGGAATCCCGATATCGAGTAATCCCCCCTGACCGTTGGCATAAACTTCGGGAATCCCCTCAACCGCGACACGCTCGCCACTGGTTGGATCGATTAAGAGCAATCGTCCCCCACGCTCGGAAACGAGCCATTGCCCATCCGGCAACTTTTTGAGAGACCAAGGCAACTCCAGGTCATCGACGATCGTCTCCAAGCGGAATGATTCTTTCTTCGACTCGAAAACTTCGTCCCCCACCGGTGTTGGGCCCGCGATCGGATTCGCACCCGCCTCTTTCTCCTGGATAAAAATCACGAGACCACGAATCTCTTCCTCGGACAGCGATTCACCAAAAGCCGGCATTCCGCGGTCCGGCATCCCCTCCCGGATCACGGCCGCAATCTCATCCACATCTCCACTACGAATCCATTCTCCATCGACAAGAGAAGAACCCAACCCGCCTTCCATCTCCTTGCCATGGCAACTCGCGCAAAGACTCTGATACAACTCGGGTACCTTCGCGCCGTGCACCATCAGGGCGCTCGCGAGCCAGCAGACAAAAATCAATCCTCTCGATACCTTCATCGACAAACTCCTATCCTTTTCCGTCCAGCGTCAACAGACTTTGATAGAGGTCCACCCGCCGGTCCCGGAAGAATCCCCAGTTCGCCCGGTCACGCTGCATTTGCGCCCGATCGAATTCGACCACCGCAGCTCCATCGCCTTCACGCGGAAGTTCCTTCACTTTCGCCCCCCAGGAATCGGTGATGAACGATGACCCGTAAAACGTAATCCCGCCGTTCGGACCATCCTCCCAACCGTAGCGATTGCTCGCGACGACTGGCAACAGGTTGGCCCCGGAATGCCCCTGCATCACGCGTTGCCAGTGGTCCCGGGAGTCCAAACCCGGCTCCTCCGGCTCCGATCCGATCGCCGTCGGATAGAGAAGACACTCGGCCCCCTTCAGAGCCAGGATCCGGGCCGTCTCAGGAAACCACTGGTCCCAACACACCGCCGCCCCCACTCTCCCTTTGGAGGTGTCGAAAACCCGGAATCCCGTATCCCCGGGATTGAAATAAAATTTCTCCTCATACCCCGGCCCGTCCGGGATGTGGCTCTTTCGGTAGACACCGAGGCAGCCCCGGGCTCCGTCGAAAACGGCCAAACTATTAAAGTAGCTCTGATTGGCGCGCTCGAAGAAACTGTAAGCGAGAACAACATCCAGCTCTCGACTCAATTCCTCAAATCGGCGAAATCCTTCCCCCTCGCCAGCAGGGACCGCAGCATCGAACCATTTGGGATCCTCCCGTTGGCAAAAATAGGGACCGTCCAGCAACTCCGGTGTCAGTATGATCCGAGCGCCCTTGGCGTGAGCGGAACGTACTAATTCATCAACTCGCTCCAAATTCCCGGCTAGAGAACCCGTATGAGCGAACTGCACCACTCCCAGCGAAAGTTTTTCCACCTCTGACATGCTCGCAAACTTACGAATCCCACCGATTCCTACGAGGAGAAAACACCTCCTCACGCCTGATTCTGAAACGCAGAATCAGGCCAGATTCTACACGGGCCGCAAAAAACGAATGCCTCGTTAGCCCCCGCAAAAATTGACGGAAAGGTAGACGCTCAGCCGAACTAACAATCGAATCTGAGCGGCCTGCTCCAGCTGTACCCTGCCCGCACATCAGTCCTACGCCCGCAAGCGAAGGACTGAGCGTGGAAAATTACAGGCGATACCGAACTACGCGCCGAAGAGCATCCGTGACGGATCCTCGATCGAATTCTTGATGTTGACGAGGAAAGAGACGGCCTCTTTTCCGTCAATAATCCGGTGATCATAGGATACCGCCAAATACATCATTGGGCGGATCACGACCTGACCATCCACAGCAACTGGGCGCTCTTGGATTGTGTGCATTCCGAGAATCCCGCTCTGGGGAGGATTGATGATCGGAGTCGAAAGTAGTGAGCCAAATACACCCCCGTTGGTAATAGAAAAGACCCCGCCCTGAAGATCATCGATCTGCATCTTTCCTTCGCGGGCCTTCTTCGCGTATCCAGCCAAATCTTGTTCAATTTCAGCGAAGGACTTCTGGTCGCAATCACGCAGTACAGGAACCATTAGCCCCTTATCCGTGCTCACAGCCACCCCAATATCGTGGTAGTGGTTTTGGACGATCTCGTCTCCTTCCAGGCGCGCGTTCAATCCCGGCACTGTCTTCAATGCGTCGACGACAGCCTTTACGAAAAACGACATGAAGCCGAGCTTGATCCCGTGCTTCTTCACAAAGTTGTCCTGGTACTTCTTCCGAAGTCCCATGACTGCCGACATATCCACCTCGTTGAAAGTAGTGAGAATGGCAGATTCGTTTTGGACCGAAACCAGGCGCTGAGCAATACTCCGGCGCAACGGGCTCATTTTCTTACGAGTTTCGGGGCGTTCACCCTTCGCTGGTGCGGGCGCTGGAGCTGGAGTCTTGGCCGCAGGAGCACTCTCCTTCTGCTTTGGAGCTGGGCTGCTCTCTTCCTTCTTCTCAAGTGCCGCCAACATGTCACCCTTGGTCACACGTCCATCCTTCCCGGTACCCGCCACAGTCGACGGGTCCAAACCGGACTCCTCCGCAATGCGACGGACAGCCGGAGATGGGGCAGGCGAATCCGTGCTTTCCTCAGAATCTTCTTCGGCCGCCTCTTCTTCGGCGGCTGGTTCGTCTGTGGAAGCGGAATCACCCGCGGCCGATTCGTCGATCTCGGCAATGACTTGCCCAATCTCGACCTCATCGCCCTCTTCCACCTTCAAGGAAATCTTTCCGCCGACCTCGGCAGTGCCTTCGGAGGTAATCTTATCGGTCTCCAATTCGTAGAGAACCTGATCCTTCTCGACGATATCACCGTCTTTGACCTGCCACCCTGCGAGAATGCCCGAGGAGATTGATTCCCCCAGTGCCGGAACTTTTACTTCAATTGCCATAGCTTTGTATTTGAATTAAAATTACAATTTCGACCGATACGATTATTTACCTGTGAGAGCTTTTTTCACCAAGGCATTTTGCTCGAAATTATGCCTCGCCAAGAACCCGGTAGCCGGGCTCGCACTAGGCGGGCGGCCTACGTACTCGGGGACAAACCCAAATACCTCTTCCAATCGAGTCATGAGGAAAGTCCATGCGCCCATGTTCTGAGGCTCTTCCTGACACCACACGACGCGGTCAAACTTCTTGTAGTTGGAAACTACCTCCTTCATCAGCTTGGTATTGAACGGGAAGTACTGCTCCACACGAATGATCGCCGCATCCTTGATGTCATCCTTCTCACGCATCTCGATCAGGTCGTAATACACCTTCCCCGAACACAGGACCAAAGTCTTTGCGCTCTTTGGTGAGGTCTCATCATCCAGGATCGAATTAAAACACGCATCGGTAAACTCCTCCCGTTTCGACACAGCCCTCTTGTGACGCAACAGACTCTTTGGAGTCATAATGATCAGAGGTTTGCTGAACTTGCGCTTCATCTGGCGGCGAAGCACATGAAAATACTGGGCGGGGGTCGTGATGTTACAGACCTGGATATTATTCTCGGCACAGTTCTGGAGGAATCGCTCGGGGCGGGCCGAAGAGTGCTCGGGACCCTGCCCTTCGAAGCCGTGAGGCAACAAAAGAACGATACCGCTGATCCGCTGCCATTTTGATTCACTCGCAAAAATAAATTGGTCGATCACTACCTGCGCTCCATTCACAAAATCTCCGAACTGCGCCTCCCAAATGCAAAGCATCTCGGGGTACTCCAGCGAATATCCGTAATCGAAGCCCAGTACAGCAGCTTCCGAGAGGAGAGAGTTGTGAACACAGAACTGAGCCTGATTTTCTCCAATATGGTTGAATGGAACGTAACGTTCCCGGGTCTCCATGTCGTAGAAGGCCGCATGCCTCTGGCTGAATGTCCCTCGCTCACAGTCCTGGCCGGACAATCGAACGGGAGTACCTTCATGCAGCAAAGTGCCAAAGGCCAGACCTTCGCCGAAGGCCCAATCCACTCCGAGATTCTCGTCAAAGGCCTTTCTCTTTGTGGTCAATTGGCGAACGATCTTCCGGTTCATCGCGAAGTCGTCAGGAACGTGCGTCAACGTGTAGGCGACCGACTGCAACTCTTCCTCACTGACCTTCGTTTCGATTGTATCGAAATTATACCCGGGCTGGAAAACGGCGTTAGTCTCCTTGAAAACATCTTTCTCGTTTTCAATCTTCCCACCAGATTTGGCGTCCTCAAAAGACTTTTCAAGAGAATCACTAATCTCTTTTTCAATCTCTTTAATCCGCTTCTCCGAAACTTCTCCGCCTTCGATCAACCGGGCCCGAAGCTCCTCGCGGGGTGACTGCATCTCCCCAATCGTCTTGTAGAGCAGTGGCTGGGTGAATGCAGGCTCGTCCGCTTCGTTATGACCGTGCTTACGGTAACAGTAGATATCGAGAAAAATGTCTTCCTGAAACGCATCCCGATATTCAACTGCCAACTCTGCCGCATAGGCCACAGCCAACGGATCATTTCCGTTCACATGAAGAATTGGGGCCTCGATCATCTTGGCCACATCCGTGCAATAACGGCTAGAGCGCGCATCGGAGGGATCCGTCGTGAAACCGATCTGATTGTTGACCACGATATGGATGGTTCCACCGGTACGGTACCCCTTGAGCTTCGAAAAGTTGCAGACCTCGGCCACAACCCCTTGTCCAGCGATGGCTGCGTCCCCGTGGATCAAAATCGGTAAGACTTGCTTCCGGTCCAAGTCTCCAATGATCCGCTGCCGCGCGCGGGCCTTCCCTTCGACGACGGAGTTTACTGCTTCAAGGTGGCTTGGGTTAGCCGCCAAACGAATATCAATGGTGTCACCACTCTCGGTAGTCACCCGGTTGTCGTATCCTAGGTGGTACTTTACGTCTCCAGAAGGCGATCCTTCTTTATCCGGCATAAAGTCCGGCGAAAATTCCTGAAAGATGTACGCGTGGGCTTTTCCAACAATGTTACCCAATACGTTCAACCGGCCGCGGTGCGCCATCCCCATGACGATCTCCTTCATCCCGAGCGCAGGCATCCGCTGCATGATCTGATCCAACGCCGTAATCAACGCTTCGCCACCTTCGAGGGAGAATCGCTTTTGCCCAACAAATCGGGAATGCAGCAACTGCTCGAATTCTTCCGCCATCGCAATCTTCCGGTAGATGCGCTCCTTTTCCTTAACCGTGAAGTCGGGTTCAAAGCAATTGGGCTCGATCCGGGACTGAATCCAACGGCGCTTCGGAGTCTCTTGCACGTGAAGGTACTCGATTCCGGTTTTGCCGCAGTAGGTCTTGCGCAAGCGGTCCAGCAACTCGCCGACATTGATTCCTGCCGGACATTGGAAGTTTCCCGTATCCAATACCTTGCTCAAGTCTTCCTCAGCCAGCCCGAGGCGCTGCAGCGACAAACGAGGGTTTGCGATCACCTCTTTCACCAAGGGATTGAAATCCGCTTCCGTGTGTCCCATAGAGCGGTAGGCGTAAATCGCACCGATCACCCGGGCCTGTTTCCCCGCTGAATCCTGGTCAAAATCACCGGTGCTCGGGGCCGTACCATTCGACGCGTATTTTCGCGCTAGCTCGAATCCCTCAAAAAAGGCCCGCCATTCCGGGTCCAGTGAATCCGGAGATTCACGCCATTGCTGATAACGTTCATCGATAATATCGCTATTGGATCGAGTGGCGAAGGAGAGATGATTCATGCAGGAAGCGAGCGGGTGAATAAAGGGACGACACTGTATTCGGCCGACCCACCAGTCAAGCACGCATCAGCTAGTTAGCTTGATATCAAGTTAAATAGTTCAAGGGGCATTCGTTACATCTCTGTCACAACGAAAGAGAAAACTGGAAGGCATCCCCGGCAGCGTCATCAATGGGCGGAATCGGGCGACGGTCTCCACTTGAGTGAACCGGCGGGCCCTGTTTCAAATAGATACTATTCATCGTGACCTCCACTTCACCAACTTCTCGAAGATACGCCGTGCTTCTGAGCACCATGCGCAGCGGATCTACCCTTCTGAAGGCTCTCATCGCAACGGCGCCTGATGTCGCACACCTCCCCGAGGTCAATTTCCAGAAAGTTCTCCACAGTGCCAAGCACCGACAAGAGCTGGAATCGAGCCATGCGGAACCGATCCTACTGCTCAAGAGACCCGCATGGTTCCAGGAAAGCCAGAGTTACCCCCGAATCCCGGCGGACTTTCCCGTCCACCGGATCATTCTAATCCGCGATGTCTACGAGACGGTTCGCTCGGTCGGGCGAATGATGATCGGCAAGACCTTCGACCGCATTCCCGGACTCTGGGGTCAAAAACTCATCGCGACGCGCTACTGGGCGCCAATCACCCGCAACTTGCTGGCCCACGGCCAAGAACACCCAATCGACTCAGTCACACTGACCTACGAATCTCTCCTCGAGTCCCCCGAGGAGCGCACTCTGAGCATCTTTCAGTTCCTCGGCTCGGAACAGTCGACGGGCATCCGCTCCTACTCTTCACCGTCCAACTTTAAGTGGAAATGGGGATCGGACGACGGGAGCCCCCGCATCAAGAGCAAAGAAGTACAACCCCCACGCAAGCTCGGCGCCAAAGACCAGCTCCGCAAAGACAAGATCTGCGCCATCCCCCGGATCAACGAAATCCGGCGGGCCGCAGGCTATTCCGACTAAAGAGCCGCCACACCTGCCGCGGCGGTTACCCACTGGACGGGTTGAGTCGATGGGCTCCGAATCAAAACGACCCAGACCAACCCAACTCATCCACTCAGAAACCGCTCGCGGCAGCGCGTAGAGGTCGGCTCAGACAACTAGATCGACCGGACCCAGATATTGCGGAACCGAACCGGGTTTTTGTGATGCTGCAATTGAATGCTACCCGTCGAAGGGTGAGCGGTATAATGCGGCAATTCGCCTCTCTTAATTTTGGTGTCACCCAAGATCGGAGTATTGGACTGCACCACGACCCCATTGAGGATGACGGTGATCACTGCTCGCTTAACCAAGCGCTGTCCGTCGAACTCGGGTGCGTGCCAGATGATGTCGTAGGTGTTCCATTCGCCCGGCTTGCGGATCGCGTTCACCAACGGTGGGTATTGGCTGTAGATCGCACCAACAGTACCGTCGGGGTAAGTGGGATTCTCATAGTTATCGAGAATCTGCACCTCGTACCGGTTGTCGAAAAAGAAGATACCGCTATTTCCCCGCTTTGGCCGTTGCCCTCGATCTCAGTCGGTGAGGCAAACTCCAAATGAAGCTGGACGCTTCCAAATTTTTCTTTCGTGAAGATATTTCCGGTCCCAGGAATGACCTCAGCATAACCGTCCTCGACCTTCCAAACCGCCGGGGAGCCATCATTCATGCGCCACTGGTCAAGGTTCGTTCCGTCAAAGAGGACCGTCGCATCGCTCGGAGCATTGCCGCAACTACCCGGCGCGACATACTGGGGCTGCTCACGATCGGGATCCTGAGAGATGTGACCCGTTTCCGGGATGATGAGCATGGGTTTTTCTTGGTCAGACATAATAGTGCGTTGTTGAGATTAAATGTTGTCGAGACGGATCGCGCGCTTGGTTCGCGCCGATTCGGACAGGGAGCCGAGCATCTTCATGAGCTCCACCGCCTGTTCAATTGTGTTCTGCGGCTTTTTGTTTTGCTGGACACACTCTACAAAGTGCTTCGCCTGTGTAATCATCGGGTTAATCCCGACGAGAGCCGGATCCACCTCCAAGTCAGAAACCGTATAGGAATCGGATGGTCCCTCGACGATCTTTCCGCCGCCGATATCGATCCCCCCATCGGTTCCAAAAATCTTATTCACCTGCCAATCGTCCGAGTGATCGAGTTCCGGCTTTTTGGGCCCCTTGGGGCCGACTTGGTTCATCCCAAAGGCGAAGGTGCCCTGAATGACGGCATCATTTTCGAAGCGAATCCAAAAATTAAAATTATCGTCCGCCGTGTAAACACTGGGGTCCGGGGCGTACTGTTTAAACGCTGAAGTCTCCGACGCGGACACCTCCACAGGGCGCGGGTTGCCCATGCAGTACCAAAGCAAATCCAAACCATGAATACCGAGATCGATGAGTACCCCCCCACCCTTTGATCGGTCTGTGCGCCAGGAATCCCCTCGCACCTGGATACCTCGAGTCCGCACCCACTTGGTTTCACCCGCGTAGACCGTCCCAAGCTTTCCTGAAACGACAAGCTTCCGTGTTGCCTGAGCGGCCGCACCGAAACGGGACTGGCGAACAAACATGTACTGCTTGTCGCTCTTCTCGACGGCCTCCGCGACCTCAAGGATCTCCTCATAGTCGTTGGCCGGAGGCTTCTCGCACAGTACGTGAACGCCGGCAGCCAAGCAATCCAGGGTCGCCTGCTTGTGCATGAATGTTGGCAGAGTGATGAGAACGGCATCCAACGTCTCTTTCCGCAGCAACTCGCGGTAGTCCGTATAGGTGCGCTTAAAACCAAAGCGCTCGCGAGAATCCCGACACGCATCTTCGCTCAGGTCCGCCGAAGCAGTGAACTCAACTCCAGGGATCGGCTCCCAACCTCCGTCTTCAGTAGGAGTGGCAAAACCGCGGATACCAAAACGAGTTGGGCGAAATCCGAGGATGGCAAATTTGATTTTTCGGGGCGAAGTATTCATAAATTTCTGTTGCTACAGTGAGCGTGAATCTTTGATTCTCTTAATAATAACGAGGTTTACTGAGATCAACAAGAGGAAGCTTCTGATAATATTGGTAATTTTCTGACATGAAATCAACAAATTGGCGCATCTGGGATATTCGCTCGGGAAAGGTGGGGACACTTCCCTACTTCGAAGAATTGCTCGGGCACTGCATCGACAAGACACACAGGGGCGAGCAGGTTCTCAAAGTCATTTCCGATTCCTCCGCGACCGACGAAGATTTCACCATAAGCCAGCGGCCCAAGATCTTTTTCCAAATCGAGGGGAGAAATCGGGTAACACACCCCAAAGGAGAAACGATCGTCGAGCCGGGCGAAATCCTGATCGTCCAATCCGGAAGCCCGCATCGGGAAGAACGCCTCTTCCACCGCAAACGGTACGCTCACGTGTACACCAATCTGACGATTCAGCGCTATGCCTACTATGCCTATGTGCGCTGCGGAGACCCGACCCAGAAGCAATTCAACTTCGCCAACGGGTATGTCGACTGCAATAAGAATGCATTCGCCCTCCAGATGCTCGACGAGCTGTGCGAATATGCCACTCACAACCCTCAAGAGGACACTGAACTGTGTGAGGGACTTCTCCAAGCCATTCTACTGCAACTGCTATGGATCATTCGACATCCTCAGGGCCAAGAGGGGGAACACCCCCTGATCCACTCTTGCAAGAGGCTGATCCATGAACACCTGCAGGATCCCAATCTAAGCGTCCCGCGGCTCGCCGAATTCCTTCAAGTTCACCCCGACTACCTGTCCCGATTGTTCTCGGAATACAGCGAGCAGCGACTCGTCCCCTACATAAGTGAGTGCCGAATCAATCTGGCCCAGGAGATCCTCCGCGACCTCAACGTAAACATCGGGGAGGTCTCGACTCTCTGTGGGTTTTCCGAACGGGGCTATTTCGGCAAGGTTTTCAGACGAAAAACGGGGATGACGCCCTCTCAATATCGACAACGGGAAAAATGGTCGATGCAGACCAATCCATTTCAAATAAAGCGCCAAGAAGCAGAGACCCGATGAGCCAAACGCACCCGGGCGAGGTCCATGGGCGCAATCGAGACGTTTCTCCACCGAGAGAAAAGAATCGCGAGGAGAATGCTCCAAATTCAACCTCGACCCACCTGCCGAAGTGAGCTAGATTCGCAGCTAGAAACAGCACGAACTGATCGCTCCCCCTGCCGGGCAATTGCCCTATCTATTGACAAATATCCGACACTCGAAACCCTGCGCCACACGCCAAGAATGAGCTTCGAATAAACCTAAATACGATGAAAACTCGAATTCTACCCTGGCTCATCGCAATCGGACTGAACTGGACACTCCAAGCCGACACCGTATTCATTTTCACGGATGGAAATACTTCCATCAAATTACCTTCCAATGAGACCGATTTTGTCAGAGAGAATTTAGTACATATTTTCGACTCAGCCAACTTTCACCAAATGCCGGGAGGGATTTTGCCGGTGAAATCGAAGGAACAAATTCAAGGCGAACTGGAAGATCTCCAATCTGGAGCCCATCTAGAACTCATTCTCCAAGAACCAGCCCGAATCGTCGTAGAAGGTACTGAAATCAAAACGGCCCACATGTGGGTGAGCATCCGAGAGTCCGACGGGTATGTGTATGATTGGATCCTTCAGCTTCCAACAGGCGAGTTCGTTTCCCTCTCAAAACCCAGAGGAGAATTGATCCACCAATTCGCGCCTCATGTGTTGAACCTCCTACAATCCGACAACCTACAGAACGGGACTCAAACCTTATAGAACAACGACCCATATCCGATGAAAAAGATACTCCTCACAGCCATCGCTACCGCTTTGATCGTCTCAGCCGCCGCAGTGATCCTTCACAAACATTCGATCAACCGCCAAAAGACCGCCTACCAAGAATACATCTATCACTTGGAAAATGCTTACGTCAGCATGATAGCAGAATCACCAGAGAACGCCCAAAAGGAGATCAGTGCGATTGCATTGCTGCGACTCAAACGCATCAAGAACGGGACTCCCCCGTCGACTGCGGGTATTGTCTATCCAGAAAATTTCTTCGAAGACTCCGAAGCATTTTTGACCCAGACATTTCTCGCACAGGGAGGAACCCTCCGTTCCCAATAGTCCTTCGCCTTCCCAAGAGAGCCTGAAAACCGAAGCCTATCGTTGAATCGAAAGAGGTGAGCGGGGCTGTTCAGGACCAGCAGCACCGCAATGACGATTCGCTGCAGGCAATTACAGCAGAGGACTCGTCCAACTAGACCACCCGACTACTCTCGCGATTCGAGTACGGTCTCAAACGGTACTTCCGAGCAGCAACCGAACAACGGATTACCCCTCAGACCCCTCACCCCGGAAACTGCTGGCGAACTCAAGCCACAGAGAAAGCGGGCCTGCTGCCTGGGACTTCCCAGCGCGTCCGGGTGTCGGGCCACTAAATCGGCGAAGCCCTCTACGTTCATTGTTTCCATCCTGGGGGAGGAACGGGGCGTCAACTCGGCCGGCGCCTCCCCCAGACAAATTCCGCAATGCCCACAAGGAGCAATCTTTTCGCCGAAATAATCCAGTAGTCTCGCAGTTAGACAATCAGTCTCCTCAGCGTAATCGAGCATTCGTTCAATCCGCTCGATCTCCATCCGCTCGTGATCGCGAAAACGTTGTCCTAAATTCTCTGCCAAGAGCTGCAAATCCGCTTCCGGATCCAATAACCGATACCGCTGGCGATAACCTGCCAACTGCAATTCTGCCAGACCGTTACTCTGCAGACTCTCCAGCGCCCGAAGGATCACAGCACGATCCTGTCCGGTCACCGCAATCGCACGATCCACATCCAGCGTCACCCATTTCTTCGCTTTGGAGCAGCAGGAAAACACTTTCCGCAGAAACGCCCCCTGCGCCTCCGAATAGTGCTCGAGCAAGATCTTACTGCTCGCCTTCGGTGCAAATCGAATGCTGCCGTAATAATGTCCCTCGGACCGGATCACACCCGCCAACTCCAATCGGGTGAGCAAGGTACTAATCACCAGCGGTCGCATATCAAACCGGCGGGCCAGGTCACTGATCGCAAGATCAATTGATTCACCTTGTGTCAGCAACTCATTGAGCAATCGATTCAGGCTTATCTCATCCGGAGTATCTCCGAATACAAAATTTTCCAGTGTCGTGGCGTCATCCGCACAGGCAAAAAGCTCACAGATCGATCGCTGCCCATCTCGCCCAGCCCGCCCGATCTCCTGCATATAACTCTCGAAGCCCTTCGCCAAGTGATAGTGATAGATATAGCGAATATTGGCTTTATCAATTCCCATCCCGAAAGCGATGGTGGCACAGATGATCTCGATGTCATCCCGCATAAAGGCCTCCTGAGTCGCACTCCTCTTCTCGGCCGCCATCCCCGCATGATAGGCAGCGGCATTGCATCCATTTTGAACGAGAATATCAGCCACCTCCTCCGCGTGACGCTGGAGGCTAACATAGACGATGGTCGGCCCCCGGGGACGTTCCTTGATGCGCTGTACCAACCGCTTCGGGCGCTCACTGTCGGCGCAGGCCACCACCCGCAACTCCAGATTCGACCGATAAAAACCAGTATTGATGATATCCTCCGTTGCGATACCAAATGCCGCAGCCATATCTGCGGAAACCTGCGGGGTCGCAGTCGCAGTCAAAGCGAGAACCCGTTCTACGCCCAAAGATCGAGCGGCATCAGCCAACTTAAGATAATCGGGACGAAAATTATGCCCCCAAGAGGAGATACAATGTGCCTCATCTACCGCCAATAAGCTGATCTGTTGTCCTTGGATTAAATTCAAAAACCGTTCGTTCCCCAAACGTTCAGGCGCAACAAACAAGAGCTTCACCCGAGCTTTGCGGATATCCGCGGTCACACGGCGGTAATCCTCTTCGTCCAAACTCGAGTCCAAACGCTCCGCCTGCACCCCCTTGGACCGCAGGCTGTCGATCTGATCCTTCATCAACGCGAGCAATGGCGAGATCACCAGCGTAAGACCCGGCAGGAGAAGTGATGGCAATTGATAACAGATACTTTTCCCGGAACCGGTCGGAAAAATCGCGGCGGCACCCCGCCCCGCCAATAGCCGCTCGATTACCTCTTCCTGTCCTGGCCGAAACTCTTCATAGCCAAAACGCTCGCGAAGGATGATCAAAGGATCGCTCGAATGAGACATGGCATTACCTTCGCGAAGATCCTGCCCACACCGCAAGCTCCGATTATGGAACCGCGTCAAAATCGGCTCACCCCACAGGAGGAGCCCAGATCAATTTTCCGCAGTCGACACGTAGTTTGATCGGCGTGGATCGGCTACACCGACCGGCCCTCCCATGCCTCCCGCGAAATCAATCCCGTTCACTCCTCCGAAATAGTACTCATCACGGGAAACCACATGAATATCCCAACCCAAATCGGTCATCTCCCGGGTCCATTCTTCTCCAAAATCTGGCTCCACTTCCACGTATTGGTCCGGCTCCTTTCGGGTCCGCGCCCTCCGCAGGTGGTAACGGGGGGCGTTCACCGCCTCTTCCAGAGTGGCCGCCTGCTGCAAAGCGGCAGAGATGACCTGCACAACTGCGGTCGGAATCCGCTGCCCCCCGGGGGCACCCAACGCGAGACGCGGAGATCCCTTTTCAAAAACAATCGTTGGAGAAACGGTGCTCCGCGGGCGTTTTCCCTCGGCGATGTAATTGGGGGAACTCTTCGTGCGAATCGCGAAATTCTTCATCGAATTGTTGAGAAGAAATCCAGTCCCCGGAGCAATCGCCGCAGCCCCGAAGCGACTACTCAGCGATTGGGTGACCGACGCTACATTTCCCTCAAAATCAACAACCACAAAATGCGTGGTACAACTCAGGACCTCATTCTCGTCAAACTCACCCTGCCCGCTTCGGTCAATCGACGACTCAAGGATGGGCCTGGCGGCCTCGCGTTTGAGCGCACGAATATTCTCACGACTCAAGGCATCTATCTGGCGGCTTGCCATTGATTCATCGTCTCCAAAAACCCGCGACACCCGAGGATAAGTGGATCGGAGGGTTCGCCCAATCAGGTCCAAACGCTCGACCGAACCTTTCATCAACTCACTTTCCTCTCCGTCTAACGCCTGCAAAGTCATCAACACGGTCGCACCTCCCACGGTAGGCGCCGGAGAGGTTACTACTTCATATCCGTTCCACGATCCTTCCAAGGGCTCCTCAACGAAGGCTTCATAGGTGCTCAGATCCTGGAGAGTGATCCACCCCCCTCCCGCTTGAATCCCCCGAGAGAGCATCATCGCCGTAGCCCCTTCCCTAAATTCAAGATCTCCGTTCACTGCCAGTCTTTCCAACGTCGCAGCAAGGACCGGATTCGGAAGACGACTCCCGAGCACCGGAGGCTTCCCATCGATCGTATAAATCTCTCGCACCTCAGGGTTACTCCGCAATAGCGACACGTTCCGACGGAAGATCGAGGCCGCATGCTGATCCAGCTCAAAACCCTCTCTCGCCAAATCAGCCGCCGGCAGAACTAAACTCTTCCAGGGACTCCGTCCGTACTCCTGGTGCAGGGCCCACAACCCGGGGATCAATCCGGGGGTGCACACGGAGAGATAGGCCCGGCTTCTCTCTTTATAGGAAGCTTCCTGATAGTCCTCGACGGGGAATTGCTGCGGTGCCTCGTCGAGCCCGTTGATAAAGACCGTCGAATCGCTCGCGGCGTCGTAATAGAGCATCGCAAGTTTTCCCCCTGGCCCCGATCCAAATGGCTCCGACACCCCCAGGGCTAACGAAACCGCAACCACCGCGTCCGCAGCGGTCCCTCCATTTTCAATGACCTCGATTCCAATTCTCGAGGATTCCTTACTTCCCGAGACGACAACCGCACGCGAACCGAGACCGACTTGAAGCCACCCAGCGATGCCCGCAACAATAAGTATCAAAAGTCGCATAATCTAATTCGAAAGTTCGTTTCACCAGGACCATTCAATGCGTTCGCCTAGTCCCTCGACGGGTACGAACCCTTTTCGATAAACTCTACGTGCCCATCAAAAAACGCATAATGTCTCCCGCCCCAGGGAGTCTCCACTTCTTCGGACACCGAGTAGGTACTTCCTCCCGTCGCCGCGCTCCCGTAGTTTGACCCGTCCACATTGGTTATCATCCAAATCTGCGGAAGAGATTCTTTGTCCGACCCGCTACTGGAGAGGTTCGACTGAAGTTCATAAAGCCGCAAGGGTTGCGACACCTTCGAACTATCAGAACTCCGCCGCCCGAAAAAATTTCCCGGGCTGGAATAGACAGTATTATTCAAGAGATAACCGTGCCCGCTCTCCTCGATTCCATAATCTACGGCCGGAGACCAAAACTCGTCCGTGTCGGGAAGAAATTCCATATCGGCCATGGCAGTACAAAACCAACTATCCCGCGAACCCTCCGACACGTGACTGGGCAACCGAATCGCCCGATAATACCGTCCGGGCAGTGATCCCTCTACTGAATTATATAGCAGGACCGCTTGAGCCATCTCCCGCATCTTTGCGATATCATTTGAGCGCGACGCCTGCCCTTTCGTCGAAGTCACCACCGGTATTAGAATCGCCATCAAAATTCCGAGCACTGCAATCACTACGAGAAGCTCTACCAAAGAGAATCCTCTCTTTCTAATTTTCACTGCACACATGAAAAACGTTCTGAGCACCCGTGATGCCAACTCAAACTGGCCGCCCCCAAATCCCACCAAATTTTTTCCCACAAGCCACTATAAGGCAAACTGTTACAGCTCTTAAATATTTCTCAATTTCTTCCAAATTTACTCTGACAAAGAATCGAACCTTGCCACAAAATAGGATTGTTGTATTTTCAACAACATATGGCACGAGCGTTGATCATCGACGATATTCCCAATTTCCTCCACCGGGTTCGTGGACTGCTGAGGGAGGAATATTCAGTCTCGATCTGCCAAAGCCCCGTCCGGGGTATCCGCCGCGCGATCGACGACGGCGTTGATTTGGTCGTCACCACACTCGTTATGCGAGAAATGAGCGGCCTCGATGTGATCCAACGCCTGCGAAGCCGTGGTTTCCAAGGGGCGATCGTGATGGTCACACGATACGGTGACGCCTCAACGGCACAGGAGGCAACGAGGCTCGGAGCGACCGACTATATCACCCGCCCTCTAGTCCAAAAGGAGCTCATCTCCCGTCTCAGGCGAGCCCTGAAACGAATCGAGACCGAAGAGACCCAACCACTGCAAACTATTCAGGAGGGGATCTGTACCTGCGAACCCAAGATGATCGCGCTCCTTGAGCTCGCACACCTCGCCGCCGATGCCGACAGCCGAATTCTCATTCTAGGAGAAACGGGGACCGGTAAAGAACTGCTCGCCCACGCAATTCACCGCTACAGCCGTAGATCCAGTGAGCCGTTTGTGGTCATCAATTGCGCGGCCATTCAGGAGAACCTTTTAGAAAGCGAGTTATTCGGCCACGAGCAGGGAGCCTTTACCGGAGCCTCTCAAACGCGCATTGGCCGATTCGAACAAGCCGGCGCAGGAACCCTTTTCCTCGACGAGATCGGTGAGATCCCCCTCTCCCTACAGGCGAAGCTACTCCGCGTTCTCCAGAGCGGAGAATTCTACCGCGTGGGGGGCAATCGAAAGCTGCAGTCCAAAGCCAGAATCGTCGCAGCTACCAATCAGGATTTGAGCGAGAGGGTGAAAGAAGGCGTGTTCCGCGCAGACCTCTTTTATCGGCTCAATGTTGTGAACCTCAACCTGCCCCCATTGCGAGAACGGCCGGATGACATCCCCTTGCTAGCCGATTTCTTTCTCGAGAAGTTTCGCGACAATCCCGATCAGCGAAAACGATTTTCAAAAGAATCTCTCGAAGTCCTTCGACAGCATTCTTGGCCCGGTAATATCCGCGAACTTGAGCACCTCGTCGAGCGGTCCATGGTTCTCGTTCAGAAAACTGAGATCGGGCCCGAGGATCTGCCTGATTCCATTCGCTCCTCCTCACCACCCGACTCTTCTCCTGACCAAGAGTATTTGATCAATACCGGCGAACCGTTCCAGATCGCAAAAGATCGATTCGAAGAGGCCTACTTTCGCAAAATTACAGAACAGGCCGGGGGAAATTACTCCCGGGCCGCGAGAATGGCCGGGATGGAGCGTACCGCCTTCTTCCGAAAGGCTAAGAAAGTCCTTGAGAAGTACTGATTTCACCCAAGCCAAGCCGCCAATAACTGTTGTTCATATTACAACACTGTTGCTTTTACAACAACTCCATTTACGAATAAATCACACGCTCGGATAATATTTTTATATTTTTAAGGCACTGTACAAAAACAGCTTACAAATCTAGAAACCGTTTCCTCGAGGCAACCGGCCCCCGCTGGCACCACACTTGTTATAGGTGTGGTGTATGAACGAAACAAAACGAATCAAAATCGCTCAGTTTGGATTGGGCCCGATTGGAATCTCCAGCCTCCAGCTACTCGCCCGCAAGAGTTGGGTCGAAGTTGTCGGTGGCATCGATATTCGGCCTGAACTGATTGGGAAACCTCTATCCGAAGTGCTCGGAGATTCCGACTCCTTCGGATCCGCAAAGGTTTATGGCAGCTTCGAAGAGCTTCTGGAGAACACGGAGGTCGACGCCATTATTCACACTGCGGGTTCACGTGCCGAGCAATCCTTTGCTCAGATGAGGCCGATGGTTGAGCACGGGATCGCGGTCGTCTCGTCCTGCGAAGAGCTCCTCTACCCTGCCCTCCGCGCACCGGAGACCACTCGAGAGATCGACGAACTCTGCAAACGTACCGGCGCCCGCATCCTCGGTACTGGGGTCAACCCAGGGTACGTGCTCGACGTTCTTCCGATCTGCCTCAGTGGTGTATGCGCTGCGGTCAAGGGAGTGTACGGGGAACGAGTGGTCGACGCGGCAACACGTCGCCAGCCCCTCCAGAAGAAGGTGGGAAGTGGAATGGAGCCTGAAGAATTCAAAGCCCTCGCGGCGCAGGGAAAAGCAGGCCATGCCGGCTTCCAGGAGTCTCTTGCACTGATTGCCAATGCTCTGGGCTGGAAGATCGGCACCATTGAGGAAACAATCCAACCGGTCATCGCCGACCACGATATCGAAACGGAATATTTTTCGGTCAAAACCGGCCAAACTGCGGGTCTTCACCAGATCGTAAAGGCGGAAACCGCCGAGGGGTTTTCGATCCATCTCGACCTTAAAATGTATCTGGATGCCAAGAATCCTCACGACTCGATTCAGCTCGAATCTTCGCCTCCGATGAATGCAACCGTCTCCGGCGGTGTGGCTGGTGATCTCGCTACAGTGGCGGCACTGGTGAATGCCATCCCGTCCCTCCTGAAGGCCCAACCGGGCGTCCGTCTAATGACCGACTTGCCCGTTCCGCACTGCAGCGAAAGCTTAGGCACGGATCCTGCAAACGTTCCAGAAACGGTTATTTAACATATAGATACAAAACAACAAACGGAGCAAACCATGAAACACACTATCAAATATTTGGCCGGCTCGGCTGTCAGTCTACTGCTTGCCGGGAGCAATCTCTCTGCGGTCACCTACGACACCGCGGGGGCTCTTTACACCGAAGATTTCGACGGTGGCCTTCCGACAGGAGCGACAAATGTCGCCTGGACAGACGATTCAAGCTTCTCGGGTTGGAGCGCCTTTCTAACCGGAACAGGCGCTGCGCCTGATGAATACAGGATTACCAGCAGCGGAAACTCCTCGGATGCCAACGTCTTTCAGTGGCGCGACTCCGCATCGTCATCGGACGGTGCCCTTGGTTCGCGGCCGCAAACCGCAACTGGAGCCATCATTTTTGGATTGGAATTGGTAAACGAAACCGGAGGAAGCCTCACTGAGTTCACCCTCGGGTATACCGGAGAACAATGGTTCGAGAGCTCAACTCTGCAAAACAACCAATTCATTGTATCCTATCAAATTGGAACCATATCGGACCTATCCTCCGGTTCATGGACAACGATCGACGCATTGACGTTCGACAGCCCTCATGAAAGCGGAGGGGACACGAACTTGGATGGAAGTGATCCAGCCAATCAAGTGGTTCTCGCCCCAGTGACCGTATCGGGAATTACCTGGGAAACGGGTACTGAGCTCTGGATTCGCTGGTATGACGCCAATAGCTCGGGCATCGACCAAGGCATTGCCATCGACGATGTATCCTTCACCGCGGTACCCGAGCCGGCCAGTATCGGCCTCTTCATCGCCCTCGGCGGCTTTATGATCGCCGCCGGACGACGCAACTACAGGAAGCGCAGCTAGAGAAATTGTTCCGTCAGAGGACCGGGCTGCACCCCGCCTCCACGGTTCGATCGATCTAAACGTCCCCCCTCCTACCCGCTTGCGAAAAAAGGCCCACTAAAAGACAATGGCTCGGGACAACAGTCTCTCGAAGCCTTCCCGACGGGTGCTTGAAACCGTCGATTCTTCGGCACACCCTCCGAAGAGCAGAACCACCGAATCTATCACTATGAATCTACTCGCAATCCTTCGATCCACAGGTGCTCTCGCCGCAATACTGGGATCTGTTCATGCCGAAGTTCTCTACGAATGGAACTTTGAGGACAGCCCACAGACCTATCTATCCTCCGCCGAGTCATCGGGTTCAATCGAGGCAGCCTGGGACGGAGATTTCGACCGATCGGCTGCCAACGGAAGCGGTCAGTTCGTCGTCGGCCGCACCCCGGGAGGAATCGCCAACACCTACGTAGCAGTACCCTCTTCAAAAATAGACGCCGAGGAAATCTGGGCAATATTGGAGCTCTCGGAGTGGAATCTGGTCGGGAAATCGGCGTCGGAAACAATCCGGTTCGGTGTTGCAGATATAGCTGACGATGAGCGTCCCCACGTACTCGCCCAAATCAATCTATCCAGAACCGGCCCCAACGAAGTCTCCGTGTTTGGCGAATCCTTCGGAAAGAGCTCGGAATCGATGGAACCTTTGCCCATGTTCGGAGCGAATCAGAAAGAACCAGTAATGCTCGCTCTACAGATCCTTCCCGAAGAAAACACCTTCTCTCTCTATTACAAAGCCGGCAGCGGCCCCTTCCTCTTCCTGGGCAAAGGAAAAACCAGCCCCGAACGAGAGATAAACTATCTGCGATTAGGCCTGTCTGGCTACTTCAACGCCTCCGATGAGATCTTCGCCATTGAGCGAATTGCCTTCCAAACCCACTCGCCGGTGGAGGCCGCAGAGTGAGGCTTCTTCGCTCGATTCCTCTGTGGATTTTCCTCATCGCCATGATCCTGTCCTGGTGGGCAGGTCGCTCGACCGAGATAACTTGGGTGGTCGAGTCAAAGCCGCTCGACGCAAAATCGGTTCAGAAACAAATCAATCTCGCTGGTGAGGGCACCTTCATCTCGACCGAAGAGTCGATCCTCTGGGAGAACCTGACGACACCTTTGTCGGTCAAACCGGATAGGAGCGAGGAGTGGGTCCTGTCGCGGAATGCTGACAATGAACCTTCCTACTACCTACTGGAAGTACATTTCCACTACGGGGCTTGGTCACTCTTTCCAGCACTCGTTACAATCGTCCTTTGTTTTTTAACCCGCGAACCAATCACATCCCTGCTCGCGGGAATTGTATCAGGCGCACTGTTACTGGGAAGCTACGACATCATGAAGGATGTCCTTATTCCCGAAATAGCCAGCCCGTCAGCCGCTTTGGTAATTGTACTCTACCTGGGGTTCCTCGGCAGTCTTCTCGGACTCTGGTCGCGCAACGGTGCCGCTCAAGCGTTTGCCGACTGGATCACGGTTCGATTCGTCCGCGGACCCAAAACCGCGAAACTGTCTGCTTGGTTCCTCGGCATCTTTTTCTTCCAAGGCGGGACGATCAGCACTCTGCTGGTCGGAACCACCGTGAAGCCGATCGCCGACAAAGAGAAGATCAGTCACGAGGAACTCTCGTTTATTGTAGACTCCACCGCCTCCCCAATTGCAGTACTCCTTCCTTTTAATGCCTGGCCCTTTTACGTTCAGGGATTGATATTCGTAGGGGGTGTGGCGGCGCTAGCGACTGAGAAGCTTCGCCTGGAGTTCTTCTTTTCTTCGGTTCCACTGTTTTTCTACGCAATTTTTGCCGTAGCGTTCACCTTCCTCATCAGTATTGATCGACTCCCGTTCATGGGAAAAACTCTCCGCAAAGCGATTAAGCGTTCTCGCGAGACGGGTCAGCTCGATCGACCCGGTTCCACACCTTTGCAAGAGTCACGCTCACTCAAAGCCTCTGAGGTTCCCGAGGGTTATCGACCCGCAGCATTCGAGTTTATCCTCCCGCTGGTACTCATCATCGGAATCGCGATTTCTACCTATGTTTTGATCGACTCTCCCGAGGTGCTCTGGGCATTTGCGATCGCGGTCGTCGTCGCAGCTCTCACAAGCCGGCTCCGGGGGATGTCACTCAAGTCCATGATCGAAGGGGTTTCCACTGGCCTTCAGGGTGTCGTCTACGGGGCCCTCATTCTCCTCCTTGCCGTTGTCGTCGGGGCCCTAAGCCGCGAGACTGGAGGCGGTCTGTATATGGTCGAGATACTCAAAGACTCTCTTTCCTTCCATTTGCTTCCGCTCCTTCTATTCTTACTGACCTTAGTGATCGCCTTTTCCACTGGCACCAGCTGGGGAACCTTCGCTGTCACATTCCCTCTAGCCATGCCGCTCGCTTGGAGCCTCGCAATGGAGGCGTCGCTCACTCACCCTGTGTTCTTCCTCCAGCTTTGTTTTGCGGCGGTCATTAATGGCAGTGTTTTTGGTGACCAATGCTCACCCATTTCAGATACAACTGTTCTCAGTTCCCTCGCAACCGGCTGTGACCTAATGGATCATGTCCGCACGCAAATTATTCCCTGCACCCTCGCCGCATTCGTTGCAGTCATCGGCTGGACGCTACTCACTTTTGTCGCGTAAAATCAGCTACACCGATCAATTGCTCACCATGACACCCAATCGACGGAACAACTCCCTTCTCCTTACCCTCTTTCTCCTATGCCCGTTATGGGGCGTTGCCAGTACAGTCGTTGTCGATGAGTCCGACCCTGAGGTGCGCCGCGATATCGGAGACCGTTTCGGGCCCGGATCCGGCGGGTCCTATTTCGCCGAGAACGGAATGGTCACGTCATCTTCCAACCAAGCAACTTTTGCCGGAGTCGAGATCCTGCGCGCCGGTGGCAACGCATTCGACGCCGCAGTTGCTGTCCAGATGGTTTTGTCCGTCACAGAGCCCTATGCCAGCGGTATCGGAGGAGGCCTGTTTGCGATGGGTTACAATGCCCAAAGCGAGTCTGTCTTCGCCCTGGATGGCCGCGAGGAATCTCCCAAAGCCTTCAACGCTTCCCGCTTCGAGGACTCCCGCGGAAAACTCATTCCATTTAGCAAACGAATTAGCGGCGGGAACTCAGTCGGGGTTCCAGGAACCCTTGCCGCCTGCGTGACCCTCCTACAGAAACACGGAACGATGAGCCTCGCGGAGGTCTGCCAACCAGCGATCCGGATCGCATACGAAGGATTTCGCATTCCGGCGCCCTTTGCCGCCAATCTGGCTCACCATTGGGATCGTATCTCCCAGTTTCCCAAGACCAAAGAGCTCTTTAGCCGCCCGGATGGTTCGCCACTACAGGAGGGTGACCTATTCCGAAACCCTGATTTCGCCGCTACCTTGGAACTGATCGTGAAAGAAGGGGAATCTGTCTTCTATCGAGGTCAGATCGCCAATGATATTGTCGAGGCAGTACAGTCTTCCGCCGTACAGCCAGGAATCCTCACCTTGGCCGATCTGGAGCGCTATCGCCCTGTGAATCGCCTTCCTGTAGCGACCGACTTTGGCCCCTACTCTGTCTACGGCATGCCAATGCCCTCCAGCGGTGGAGCCACGTTGGGTCTCATGCTAAACTTGGTTCAAGCCTATGGAATCGACGATCTTCAGTGGGGTACCGCAGACACCTTCGCCGTACTCATCGATATTCAGAATGTTGCATTTGCCGACCGCAATTTCTACATGGCCGACGCCGACTTTGTAAACGTGCCGATCGACGGGCTTTTGGACCCTGACTACGCGGCTTCCCGGATCACGCTGGTCGACCCGAACAATCCGCCAGCCACACCAATCGCTCCCGGGACTCCAACTGGGGCGACGACCCCGGATAATGGTGACGCGATCAACGCTGAAAGCCCTACCACCACTCACTTTTGTATCGTCGATAAAGATCGGAACGTCGCTTCAATCACGTCGACGATCGAACAGCATTTCGGCTCAGCTGTCCTCGTTCCCGGACGCGGCTTCCTGCTCAACAACGAGCTCACCGATTTCAGCGGTCGAGCTACTGATCGAGACGGAGTTCCGCTAGCCAATCGTCCGACAGCCGGTCTCCTCCCCCGCCGCTCCGCTCTGGGCGAAGACGCAACAACTCTGGGCGCAAAACGACCTCGGTCCAGCATGAGCCCGACTATCGTCCTGAAAGACGGCGCTCCATACCTCGCAATCGGTTCCCCTGGCGGCAGCCGTATCATTGGGGTGGTCTTTAACGCGCTTCTCAATTCGTTGGTATTCGACTTCGACCTACAGGATGCAGTCAACGCTCCTCGGGTCATTTCGCGCAACGGAACGCCAGAGATGGAATCGCCTCTCTATCGCAACGAAGCGTTGCGTACCGAACTATCCGAGAGGGGTTACCCCATTGTCGACGCACAAGCTGCCGGGTCGGTTCAAGCCATTCTGATCCAGGAGAATGGATGGTTGGAGGGTGCAGCCGACCCCAGGCGCGAAGGCCTCGCTCTGGGCTATTAATTTCCCTCCTTCCAGCCCAACCCACTGCGATTTTTTCGGAGTGCATCGCTCGATATTCCACCGGCATTTCGGTTCGCTCTCAGTTGAAATATTAGGGGATCTGAATTCCTCTCGCCTTTTCCACTTGTCACCGCAGTCGATTCAGTCCTAGCTTCATCGTTTCTGCTCCCGTAGTTCAATGGATAGAGCAACGGCCTCCGGAGCCGTAGATCTGGGTTCGAGTCCCGGCGGGAGTACCATCAAGAGAGCGGGTGGGTTTTATTGGTCAACGCCAACCAATTTCACTGAATAGATGGAAAGGAAGTCACCGATTTCCTGCCGCACGGTCGATATGACCAAAGCACCCCGCACAGTTCCCTTCGGCGGAAGCCCAAAGGTGCGAATCACACCGTCAAATTCCTCCTCATCCTGAGGTAAGCGAATCGCACGGGTCGTGCCCAACCGCTGGTCATCCGGCCCCCACCAATCAAATTTCATCACAGTGCGATTCCCCAAAGAGATTTTTGCGCTTAAATCGACTGAGCCTTCATATGCCATCGCCCCCCGATCACTCGCGTCGACGGTAAAGTGATAGCTAAGGCCCACGGCATAGGCGTTTTCGATCCGCAATGCCGAGGTGGCCCTGTCCTTCTCCTGGACATAGCCGACAGAAACTCTCTCGGATGGATTGACCTGCAATTCCCAAGGAGGATCTAAAGAAACTTCCCAGGGCTCAGGTCCGTATTGGTGCAAAGGCCCGGCAAGGGTTTCGATCGGACCCTCGACCAATTCTATAGAATCTTCGGCCGAGGTGACACGATCAGCCAACTCGAAGATGGCTTGAGCCCCGCTATCCTGGATCCGGATCGCCTCTGCTTGCAGTCCTCCAGCAACCCACTTTCGCTTCTCCGGGGGAGTGTTCTCCAATAGAACCCGAGCGGCGTGATAACTCGGGTCAGACTGTGGTATTCGAGCGCGACTGGCTTCACGGGTCAGGGGCTCGCGAGACACCCGCTGGGAGACCGTTTCCCACCGCACTCGATCCTGCAAAAATTGGTACAGTGGTGCCGGACTATCGAGCATCTCGCTTCCGTCTACCACCAGTTGCTTTCTCGAATCGTGAAAACGAGCCATCGCTAAGGTCAATTGCCAGGCATTTTGGACAGCCTGCACCCGGTCCGCAAACACGCCGCCTTCACGGGCCTCCACTGCCGCTACCTCCAAATACCCGGTCATCTCTTCCAGTTCGTTGGCTTCATAGATATCGATCCCTGCTTCATCCCGAAAGTACTTCACCCAGACGGCAGCACCCTCCTGTCTCATCCACACGTCTCGCGCACACTGGTAAAAATCCCCCATCGCCTCGCTTGCAGGACCAAAGAATTTATCGAGAAACTCTTGCTCCAGCAGGCCGGAGTCGAGATTCGGCCGCCACAGCTTCCGCGCCAACATCCAGGGAACATCCCCGTGAAACGGCCAAATGGGTGAGGTCTCCCCATGATAGGCGCGAACCCCGGCTTCGTAAGAGTCCTTCACACGCAGCCCAACCAGGAGGTTGGCCCGCCGAGGAAACGCGTGGGGCCCACCATGAATATAGTCGTAAATGCCCACCAAGCGGGGTCCCGCAGCCGTCCACTGCCGAACCAATTCCCGATCCGCCTCGGTAAAGTACACATCATGTCCCTGACTTCGATCCGCGGTAAGGTATGGAACCACCATCGGATGAACCGGAAAACTCGGCACGTTCTCGTTCCACATATAAGATAGGCAACCCAGAAAGCGGTCCGGATACTCCACCGAAACTTCTTCGGCGACCCGATTCATGAATTGAAAAACCAGGTCCGAATAATCCGGCAGATCTCGAAAATACCGCATGGGACGGGTCCATTGGCGAATTCCGGGACTGTCCCCAAATCGTGTACTGTCACTGATTCCCAGGGAAAATGACGATCGGTCCGGATTCTCCCTGAACGCGGTTATCGCTGCCTCGGCAGCCGTTGCGACAACCACATCCGATGTCAGGTCGGGCTGAACCAGCTTCCAGTATCGATCTCCTTTCGGCTTCGGATTCTCGGGGTCCCAATCCACCGCCAGAGCTTCGGGATTCTCCAGAAAAAAATCCCGGGTGAAAATACTCCGCAAATTGTGATGAAAGTGAATCGATGACTTCAATCGATTCCGACGTCCCCAAATTCGCTCTTCAGACGTTCTCAAACCCGAAAAGCGCCGAGCAATGTAAGCGGGCTCATAATCATAAACTCCGGTCGGTACCTCCCACTTCTCCCGGACCGGCGTCACGGTCCCAAGGTCTCCCGGCCAGAACCACCGCACTCCTCCAAACTCATCCAGCAGGGTATACAGCCCAAATTCCCATCCGAGAGGATCCTCTGCAGCAATGACAAGCGTCCTCTCTGTAACGCGGATCTGAAAACGGTCATCAGCTCCGAATGCAAATAACGGTGATTCAGGCAGTTCCACGCGTTCAAATCGAATCACCGACCGGTTCGATAGATCCTCTGGCTCTCGAGTCAACTCAACCTCGACGCCCCCCATATCATACACTCGGGCGCAAAACTCCTCTACCGCGTCTTCGAGCGCCTCCGGGACACCGGACGGAAGAGTAATCCAAGCGACTGATTCATTCCGGTCAAACACGACGAAACTGCCGTCACTCTCGGCTCCCCCCGGGCCAACACTGCCTTCATTCCCCAAAGCCGTACCCGCCAGCGCGATCCCCAGGATCACTCCAAAACCAATGCCTTTGCGAAAAATTGAATGAATCATCTCCCTCACACCATCATCACAATCGGATTCCCGACTGAAAGGCAATGAATGCTCGTTACCAGATATGCCTCCCCTCCTTCTCACTCCCTATCACTCCTTTAGCAAAGATTCCGTTAGATGCGTAAAAAAGCTTGCCAGTGCTTTCGGTGACTTCGAAGCTCGACATCCTCGCTTCCTCGACCTCTGTCGATCTCTTTCAATGCGCTTCGAAACTGTTTTTCGTCCATCTCTGGTACTATCAGGAGGACTAGCTTGCCTCCTGTTGGTGGCAGGCTGCTCTGTATCCAATCCAGATCCTCGTCAGGAAATGACCGACCTTGCTCCAACCGAAGGGTGGGACTCCGGAGGTGACACCGGTGAAGTAGCCGATGATTGGCTCGAGGCTTTCGACAGCCCCGTCCTCATCGAGCTCGTGAACGAGGCTCAGCTGGCCAATCCAAATCTCGCAGCTACCGCCGCGGCCTTTGCAGCGGCAGTATCACAAGCCAAGCAAGCCAACGCTCCTATCTATCCAGCGCTGGACCTCGGAGTCGGCGCCTCGCAAACTCACCGCTTTGAGCTGACAGAAGAGGATCAGCTCCTACAGCTCGAAAAGAATCAAACCACTCTTGGAGTCGATCTGGCCCTGAGCTGGGAATTGGACGTTTGGGGTCGTGTCTCTGACAGCGCACGCAGCGCCGCTTTATCAGCCGCCGCAAGCGCCGCAGATTATGCATTCGCCCGTCAGAGTCTCGCCGCGCAGGTTGCCAAAGGCTGGTTTCTCGCCTTGACCAATAAACTGCAATTCGAGCTCGCAAACCAATTTGTCGCAAATTTTGACGAAGCACTCCGCATCGCCGAAGCCCGCTTCAACGCTGGTGAGGTCTCTGCGCAGGATGTCTACTCTGCCCGCGCCGACGCAGCAAATGCTAGGCAGGCTTCCCAAGAAGCACTCTATGCTACACGGGCTGCCATCCGCAGCCTCGAGGTGCTCTTGGGCCGCTATCCCGCCGCAGACTTGTCCCTCGCCGATTCCCTGAAGGTGGATCTTCCACCCGTTCCCGCCGGTCTCCCGTCCACTTTGTTGGAACGCCGACCTGATTTGATCGCAGCGGATCGCACAGTCGCCGCCTCCTTCTATTTTGCGAAATCAGCCGCAGCCGCACGACTTCCCCAGTTCTCTCTCAGCGCCAACTTCAGTTCGAGCGCCGAGAACTTCGGAGATCTCTTCGACGCGTCTTCCATGCTCACCAATCTCGGGATCAATCTATTTCAACCTCTCTTCGATGCCGGTCTGCGCAAGGCACAGTTTGAAGAAGCCGAAGCAAATCAAATGATCGCGGTCGCCCAATACAAGCAGACCGCCCTGCAGGCCTTTCAAGAGGTGGAAGACACCCTCTCTCTCGAGGCCTCCCTCAAGGAACAGATCGTCCAATTGACCACTGCTTCCGAAAGCTATCAAAAGGCTGCAGAAATCGCCGAGATCAGCTATAAAGAGGGCGAAACCGATATGACCACCCTATTGGTCGCCCAACGCCAATCGCTCAACGCTCAATCCAGTTTGATCGATTCCCGCGGCAGTCTTCTCACCAACCGAGTGGATCTCTATCTTTCACTTGGCGGAAACTTTGAAGCCGGTCCAATCAACGATTCGCCGGCTCCTCCTCCTCTTCCTTCCCAGAAGGATGATTCTTCCCAGAAGTCCGATTCATCGACGCAACCATGACCATTCGTCTCCTTCCTCTCCTGGCTCTTTCATTAGCCGCCCTGCCTGCCTGTAATAAAAAGCCCGCTCCGGCTGCGCCTCCGCCGCCCACCGTCGAGGTTACGGCAGCCAGTGATATCGACCTTCCGATCTACCGTGAGATTGTGAGCACTCTTCAAGGGGTCGTTAACACCAACATTAAGGCCAAGATCCAAGGCTACTTGCTCACTCAGGAATACGATGATGGTGCCTATGTGAAAAAGGGTGATCTCCTCTTCACGATCGATCCCTCCACATACGAGATCGATGTCCAACAGGCTGAAGCCAACGTTGAAGTCCAGAAGGCAAACCTGGTCAAGGCGGAGCTCACTGTCGAACGGGACCAGGAATTGATCAAGGCAGACGCCATTAGCCAAAAGCAATTGGACAATGCTGTCCAGGAGCGAGACGCTGTCGCGGCTCAGGTCGCCGCCGCAGAGGCTGCCCTCAATCAGGCCAAACTGAACCTGAGCTATTGCAAAATTTATGCCCCTATCGACGGGATTGTCGGGAAAGCCAGTTCCGATATTGGCGATTTGGTCGGCACCACCAGCGTGTTGACGACGATGTCCAATCTTGACCCGATCCAAGCAGTTTTCTTCATCCCCGAGAGCGCTTACATGGAACGGGCCGACCGCCTCCAGGAATTGAGCAAAGTCCCTCTCGATCAACGTCCGGCCGATGTCGAGTTGATCATGGGTGACGGAACTACCTATAAACACAAGGGACGCTTCCAGTTCATCAATCGACAGATCGAGTCCGGCACTGGTACTATCGGTGTCTACGTACTTTTCCCAAATCCCGGAAACATTCTCCGCCCCGGCCAATACGCTATGATTCGCATCAAGGTCACTACCCTGAAGGATGCCATTTCAATCCCACAGCGTGCAGTGAAAGAGACCCAAGGGATGTACAGCGTCTACATCGTCAATAACGACGACACGGTTTCTTCGGTCCCCGTACAAACCGGTGAGACCGACGGAAGCAACATCATCATCACTTCTGGAATCAAGAAGGGCGATATCGTGATTGTTGAGGGAATACAAAAGGTGAAAACGGGCTCGAAGGTCAAAACCAGCATGTGGAAGCCCGCCTCATCCTCTTCAACCCAAGCTGCGTCCAGTGCTAGCGATTCTTCCTCTTCCAGCAGCACTCCTTCCAGCGATTCAGATGCAAAAGCTTCTGATTCGAGCAAGGATACCACTGCGAACCAATAATTCGACGAGCGCCAACTCATTCCGCTAGCGACCCGCCATGTATAAGTTTTTCATCAATCGCCCGATCGTCGCGATGGTTCTCGCCATCCTGACAGTGATCGTGGGCCTCGTTTCCATGACAATGCTGCCTGTGGCGCAGTACCCGGAAATCGTCCCACCCCAGATCACTGTTAATGCCACCTACGTCGGCGCCGACGCGATCACCATCGAAGAATCGACCGCCCTGCCCATCGAGCAGCAAATGAGCGGTGTCGAGGGGATGGAGTACATGACTTCCACGAGCTCGAACAACGGTCTGATGAATCTTACCGTTACCTTCGATGTCTCCACTGATACCAATACCGACCAAATTCTGACCCAGATGCGGGTCAGCCAAGGGCAATCCCAGGTCCCTTCACAGGTCGCCAACCAGGGAATCGTCGTTCAGAAGTCGCTGGCCTCTCCTCTGGTCATGTTCGCGTTGACCTCTCCGGACAACTCCCTCGACAGCCTCTTTCTCTCCAACTACGCCATCATTAATTTGAATGACGCATTCACCCGAATCGGAGGGGTCGCAAGCGTGACCGTCTTCGGATCCGGCAACTATGCGATGCGAATTTGGGTTGATCCGAACGTTCTCGCCGGCCGAAACATCACGGTGAGTGAGATCATCAGCGCTATCCAATCACAGAACACGGTGAATCCCGCTGGTCGTATCGGAGGCGATCCCGTACCTCCCGGCCAGGAGTTCACCTACACGGTTAGCGCCGAAGGCCGCCTTACCGACCCGTCTCAATTTGGAGACATCATCGTACGATCCAACCCGGATGGCTCTGTGATCCGGGTCAAGGATATCGCCCGCATCGAACTGGGCGCCCAAACCTATACCATCGACGGTAATTATGACGGGAAGTCTTCCGCCATTCTCGCTCTCTATCAAACTCCCGGATCCAACGCCCTCCAAGCCGCCAAAGAAGCCCGCGCTTTGATCGCCGAAATGGCTGAGCGTTTCCCTGATGGGATGGAGTATACGGTCGCTCTCGACACGACCGAAGCCGTTACCGAGGGGATTGAGGAGATTAAACATACTCTCTTCGAGGCATTGGCTCTCGTTGTTCTTGTGGTATTCGTCTTCCTTCAGGGCTGGCGCGCCACAATCATCCCGCTCATCGCGGTTCCGGTTTCCCTGATCGGTACTTTCATTTTCTTCCCGCCGCTCGGCTTTTCCATCAATACGCTCTCCCTATTCGGGCTCGTGCTCGCGATCGGGCTCGTAGTCGATGATGCCATCGTGGTGGTGGAGGCCGTCGAGCGCTATATTGAAGAAGGGTTTGCCCCCAAGGAGGCAACCATGCGAGCGATGAAGGACGTGAGCGGGCCGATCTTTGCCACCAGTATGGTTCTGGTGGCGGTGTTCATCCCAACCGTCTTTATCCCCGGTATTACCGGCCGTCTCTACCAGCAGTTCGCCGTAACGATCGCGATTTCCGTTCTGATTTCGACGTTCAACGCCCTAACGCTCAGTCCCGCCCTCTCCGCTCTCCTCCTGCGTCCCCGCAAGAAGACCCGGGGACCTCTCGGCTGGTTCTACGCCAAATTTAATTCCTTTTTCGGCAGAGTGACCAATGGGTACGTCTCGGTCTGCAGCGGCTTGATGCGGAAGGCCGTAGTCGCTCTGGCCATCATCCTCATTGTGGGCGGAATCGGAGGATTCAGCGCTTCGAAACTTTCACCGGGGTTCATTCCCGATGAGGACCAAGGCTATCTCTTTGCTTCGATGAGTCTGCCTCCTGCATCCTCTCTCGAGCGTACTTCCGAGATCAATAAACAGGTCTACGAATTGACGAAGGACATCCCCGGTGTCGAGCACGTGATCGCTGTCGCCGGCTACAATCTCCTCTCTGGCGTTCAAAACACCTACAGCTCTTTCCTCGCCTTCACTCTCGAACCTTGGTCGTATCGTTACAGTTCGGAGAATGTACGCACCATGAACCTTCGTGCGATTTACCAAGAGGTAAACGCACGCCTTCAAACCATTCCAGGGGCTGCAGGTTTTGCCTTCCCACCACCCGCTATTCCAGGGATTGGTGCCGCCGGTGGGGTGACGTTCATTCTGCAAGATCGTGAGGGTCGCAGTCCCGAATTCTTGGAAGAACAAACCAATAAGTTTATCCAAGCCGCAACCGCTCGGCCCGAGATCGCTGCAGCTTCAACCAGTTTCTCAGCAAATATTCCACAAATTTTCATGGATGTGGACCGCGAGAAGGTCTTGAAACAGGGCGTCGATCTAAGCTCCGTGTACCAAACGCTCCAGACCTTCATGGGAGGTGCCTTCGTCAACTACTTCAATCGCTTCGGCCGACAATGGCAGGTTTACGTCCAGGCTGAGGGACAGTTCCGTACCGATGTAGCCAACATGGATCTTTTCTATGTGCGCAATAAAGATGGCGAACCAGTCCCTCTCTCTGTCTTCACAGAGGCCCAGCGTACCCAAGGTCCCGAGTTCATCTACCACTACAACATTTATCGGGCGACCCAGATCAATGTCACGGCCGGCCCTGGCTACTCGAGCGGTGATGCGATGGCTGCACTCGAAGAGACCTTCAACGAAACTATGGATAATTCGATGGGATTCGAATACAGCGGCATGTCCTATGAGGAAAAGAAGGCAGCCACTGGGGTCTCCCCAACCGCCATTTTTGCCCTTTCACTCATCTTTACATTCCTCATTTTGGCCGCTCTCTACGAGAGTTGGACCCTCCCCTTCAGCGTTCTGATCAGCTTGCCGATCGCAGTCGGTGGGGCTTTCGTCTTCCTTTGGATGCGAGGCTACCAAAACAATGTCTATGCACAGATCGGGCTGGTCATGCTAATCGGGCTGGCCGCGAAAAATGCTATTTTGATTGTCGAGTTTGCGCGGGCCCAATACCAGGAAGAAGGAAAATCGATCCGGGAGGCGGCTCTCGAAGCAGCTCGCCTCCGACTCCGGCCGATCTTGATGACGTCCTTCGCGTTTATCCTCGGATGTATGCCTCTCTACCTCGCGCTGGGTGCCGGTATGAATTCTCGCCGTATTCTTGGAACAACCGTGATTGGAGGGATGCTTTTCGCTTCCATAATCGCGATCCTCGTGATCCCGTCTACGTTCTATATCATTGAGAAGATGGGACACCGAAAGAAGCACGGCGAGGAACCAAAGCCGATCGAATCGAGCGAATCTTCTTAGTTCGCCCGGGCTAATTAACGCCTTCGAACCATAAAGAGAAGAGGTTCTTTCTGGTCCAATCGACCGGTACCGCCGATGACGTCTTCAGTTGTACGCTCTCGTCCCGCCTTCTGGAATTCTCCTCCTTGCCGTTCGCCACAAACTTTTCAAGAGTAGAGAACGTGAAATTCATCTATGTACTTCTGCTGGCCGTCATAACCACGTCCAGTCTTAGCGCTCAAACCACTCCCGAGCCATTCATCGTGGGGATCAAACAGACTCCCCCCTTCACAATTAAGACCGAAGACGGAAAGTGGGAAGGTCCAGCTGTCTGGCTGATCGAACAAATTTTGTCGAGAATGGGGAAAACTCCGACTTTCAAGGAGATGACTCTTCCCCAGATTTTTGACGCCATCGAGAATAATAAGATCGATGCAGGAGTCGGCGCTCTGTCCATTACCAGCGAACGGGAAGAGCGAATGGATTTCACCCATTCCTACTATGAAAGCGGTATCGGTATCGCCGTTCTAAATACCGACACCGAGATGTGGATCCTCGTACTGCGAAACATCTTTTCCGTCCGCTTTCTTCAAGCGGTATTCAGCCTCCTTCTTCTCTTGGGGATCGTCGGTTTGATCGTATGGCTCGCCGAACGTAAGCACAATCGACAGCAGTTTGGAGGGCGACCCGCCCAGGGAATCGGAAACGGGCTTTGGTGGTCTGCTGTCACGATGACAACTGTTGGGTACGGCGATAAAGCTCCCAAATCTTTTCTCGGACGGATAATTGGCCTGGTCTGGATGTTCATGGCCATCATCATCATCTCCGGCTTTACAGCTGGTTTTGCCTCCAGTCTGACCCGGGACAGCCTGACAAATAAGGTTCAGGAGGCCCGCGATCTTGCCAGCGTAAAAACGGCCACGATCAAGGGATCCACTTCCGCCACTTGGCTGGCAACCCTAAGGATTCCCTACCGCACTTCCTCCTCAATAGAAAGTCTCCTAAAAGAACTCGATCAGGGTAAATGGGATGCTGTTGTCTACGACAAACCGGTCCTCGAATACTATGTGGCCATCGACAACCTTCACCGGGTCGATATTCTCAAAGCCACGTTCACACGCGAGAACTACGGGATTGCCCTTCCACAACACGCGCCCTATCGCGAGAAGTTCGATGTCACTCTCCTCGAACTCACCCAATCAACCGCGTGGCAAGATCAACTCTACCAGGTAACGAATCGGTAGGTCTTTACCGCTCCTGATTGGAATAATGCCAGGAGCACATTTGCTTCACCATTGATGACTGAAAGCTCCCGAGGCCCTCTCCAGAGTCGATTCGATCCCGATGCATCGAGAAAGCGCCGGACAAAGCTGCGTATTGGAATCTCTTATCACGGTTACAAATTTATTTAATAGAATTTCTTCAGGCACGCTCGGCCACAAGAAAGATTGCCTATCCTCGACATCCTCGTGAATACTCAAAAGATGAGCAAAAAACCCATCCGCGTTGCTGTAACAGGAGCTGCTGGCCAAATCGGCTACTCACTACTTTTCCGAATCGCCTCGGGAAGCATGTTTGGTCCAGACCAACCAGTCGCCCTGAACCTCATCGAGATTGAACCCGCAATGGGAGCCCTCGAGGGTGTGATCATGGAACTCGACGATTGCGCCTTCCCCCTTCTCGCAGATATCAAGGGTACCTCTGACCTGAATGAGGGATTCAAAGATGTCAACTGGGCCCTGCTCGTCGGGAGTGTCCCCCGCAAAGCTGGTATGGAGCGCGGAGATCTCCTCAATATCAACGGCAAGATCTTTACCGGCCAAGGCAATGCAATTGAAAAGAATGCCGCTTCGGATGTGCGCACCCTCGTCGTTGGCAATCCCTGCAACACCAACTGTTTGATCGCAATGAACAATGCGAAAAGCATCCCGCAAGATCGCTGGTTCGCAATGACTCGTCTCGACGAGAACCGTGCACAGACACAACTCGCCGCGAAGGCAGGGGTCCACTCTTCCCAGGTGTCCAATGTTACCATTTGGGGAAATCACTCTGCCACTCAGTATCCTGATTTTTACAACGCTCAGATCGATGGCAAGCCCGCCGCAGAGGTCATCAATGATGAGTCCTGGCTCAAGGATACCTTTATTCCTGTCGTTCAACAGAGGGGCGCAGCCATTATCAAAGCCCGCGGATCATCTTCTGCCGCTTCCGCCGCAAATGCTGTGGTAGACACTGTCCGGGCATTGACGACTCCCACCGAAGAGGGAAAGTGGCATAGCGTCGGCGTGTGCTCTCAGGGCGAATACAACACGCAACCGGGGTTGATCACATCCTTTCCAATTGTATCGGATGGTGAGAACTGGAGTGTTGTCCAAAATGTTCCAGTCAATGATTTCAGCCGTTCCAAGATCGATGCATCAGTCGAGGAATTGGCCGCAGAACGGGAGCTCGTTAAAGAGCTTCTCTAAATCCGCTGGAGTTACCTGCCAAACGTCCGTTACAAGTAGGTATGCACAGTTGGCAGGAAAACCGATTCTACGGCGATTTTGACCGCGAGACTCTTCCGGGGGGAAAGCGCCCCCCGGAAGATCACCGGTCCCCATTTGCGATCGACCGAGACCGCGTCGTCTTTTCCTATGCCTTTCGGCGTCTGCAATCGAAAACCCAGGTCTTTCAATCGGGCGAATTCGACTTTTACCGGACCCGACTCACCCACTCCATGGAGGTTGCCCGCATCGGCCGCTCCATCTGTGAATATCTCACCTACAGCTCCCCCGTCCTTCAGAAAGATTTCTTTCTCGATCAAGATCTTACAGAGGGAATCTGCCTTGCTCATGATTTAGGTCATCCCCCTTTTGGACATATCGGAGAGCGTAAACTCAACGAGTTGATGGCCGGTTTCGGAGGTTTCGAAGGCAATGGACAGACGCTCCGTATCCTCACTCGGCTCATCTACGCCCGCGAGAAAGGCAGCGAGGGAATGAATCCCACCCGCGCGTTTCTGGACGGTGTGCTCAAATACAAGCAACTCTATCGCGAACGCTTCCGCGAAGAACAGGTCCATCCCGAGAACCATTTCATCTACGACGATCAAGAAGGTGTACGCGACTTCGCACTCGGATCGGGGCTGGTCCCCGGTGAACTCGATTCCTTTCCCAACCTGAACCGGATCCGCAGTATAGAATGCCAGGTAATGGACTGGGCCGACGACGCAGCCTATTCCCTCAATGATATTGTTGATGGTATCGAAGCCCGCTACATTACCCAACATACGGTTGATCGCTGGGCCGAACACGTTGAGGGACTCTCAGAAAGCGACTTTAAGCTCCTCGACGAGTTGAAGCGTTCGATTCGCGAGGGCTACTACGAGCGGAAATTTGGCTCAAAGGTCGGCATGTTTATTCACGCAACCCGCATCGTCGAGAATGAAGGCCCCTTCTCCGATCGAACCAACCGCTATCGGTTCCGTCTCGACATCGACCCTGCCTCTCGTAGAGAAGCCAATCTCTACAAGCGCATCGCGAACGATCTGATCTTTCAATCGACTACGATTCAGCAGATTGAATTTAAAGGAAGCCGACTACTCGGCGATCTATTCGAAGCTGTCATGGACAACTATTCGGCGAAATCCAGCGGGCGTTGTCTCAAGTTGGTACCGGAGACCGAACACAATCTATTCCGATCTGCCGGCGGGGATGCCGATCGAGCCCGCTTAATCTGCGACTTCCTTTCAGGCCTTACCGACGGTCAAGCCGTTCGCTACTACAAAAAGTGGTTCGACCCCGACTTCGCCTCCATTCTCGATATAAACTAGGCCCAAGCCTTCCCGCAGCCGGGGTCAAAGAGTTATCTATCCCAAACCTCTGTCCCACGACTCCCTGAGGAGGTTACAGTTTGCCATCGGCAGGAATGCGCGTTGCCGCTTCGCGTATGTCCATCCAGAGATTCGGTGTCGAATGGGAAAAGAGTGCTCCCAAGGTTCGTCTACACTAGCGATCCTCAGCGGGCTCGTGCAGATTCTCTGCAATTCCCACCTCGCCGATAGTCGTATTTGTCCCGACCGCTCCCGCAAGGATCCTTAGCATCCGCCACGGCGAGAAATGCACCCAAAAGATTACTTAGCCTCCGGCACGACGAATTTTCGTTTACGCCAATTTAACGTTCCGTAGAATCCCCCATATTCCAATCTCTCATTTTATAAAACTGCTGCTCTGATGTTCCTTCGAATCGTGAAAGTCTTCTTCTGTCTATGCTTCGCATTCCAGTTGACTGCGGCTGAACTCCAGACGTTTCATGATGTCTCATTTGTGCCAACGGACTGGGCCGATGGTGACAGTTTTCGAATCCGTTTTCCCGACGGCACTGAGCAAACGATCAGACTCTACGGAGCCGACTGCATCGAGTGGCACATCGGCGACGAATCTGACGCGCGACGACTTCGCGCGCAGCGTCGATACTTTGGAATTTCGGATTATGGAGACGGGTACGCGGCCTCGATCGAACTAGCCAAAGAGCAGGCCGCCAGTGCCTACGCCTTTATAGTGGAAGAACTGTCCGAACCGTTTACCGTGTATACTTCCTTCGCCGACGGTCGTGGAGACGGACGCTACTCAAGGGTCTATGCTTTCGTCGAAACCTCCCAGGGGAGAGATTTGGCAACCGAGCTCGTCCAGCAAGGTTACGCCCGAGCCTTCGGCGTCTATCGCAGTACAATCGATGGACTTTCACGCAGCGACTACATGGACCAGCTCAAGGATGCCGAGCTAGTCGCCGCGCGACGCGGACAGGGCGTCTGGAACTACACGGACTGGGACCGACTTCCCGAGGAACGCAGTGCCCAACGATCCGAGGATGCGGAAACTGCAGCGGCACTCGGTATAGCCCCACCCACCGAACCGCTGGACGTAAACACCGCCTCGCGAGATACCCTTCAGTCTGTTCCCGGTATTGGAGAAGTCACAGCCAACCGCATAATTGAATCGCGCCCCTTTCAAACGCTCGGTCAGCTCAAATCCGTACACGGCATTGGCCCGGCCACCTTCGAAAAGATCAGTCCCTATTTTAAGGATCCCTCAACCCGCTAAAGGTTATCGAGACATACTCAGTCGCACAGAACCGACATACTCTAGCCAAGGAGGTTTAGTTCACAAGATCGCGCGAGAGTCGCCACCTTCAGACTGCCCTGCTTCGGCTACAAGAGTTTCTCAAAAGCGGGAGATTATCCAAATAGCCCTTTCCGCAGCCCTGTTCCCACTCGAAGTCCCTTCCAGTCGGCCCCACGCATCACGTGCGCCAGCCGTTCCCGTTTCCCCGGAGGACTTTCCCCAAGGCATTCTCGAACAAATTCCTCGGATCCCAAGATCATCCCGTCCGAGAAATATCGAACTCGGCACCGCAGCACTACCGCTAGGGGTAACTTGCCCTTTTCCTTCTCAAGCACCCTCAGGGCCTCCTCACGCGAAATCGAACGTTTCTCCAGCTTCTCTGCGCTTCCCGAACCATAGAGAGTCTGTCGGTACCCCGCCAAATCGCGATCCACGGCAGCCAACCCATCCCGGGCCAACTCCCCACCTCCAATAGCCTCTCCATACCCACAAAATCGGTAATCCTTAGGATCCTCAACCAATCCTGCCCGCACCGCATTCAAGTCGATATAAGCCGCCACAGTCCTCAACGCAAACCGATCCCCCTCCACCAAAACACTCTTAAACCGAGCCGACCAAAGCGGGCCAAACCGCTCACGCGACCGGTTAAACCAAAGCGTATACCGAAGCTTCAACGTCCGCATAAATTCCGAAACATCATGCATCCGCCGAGTTAACTCACCCCGCAAATACTTCCCCTCAAGGAAATTATCCCTCAAATGCCCCTCCAACACCTCGGCCGCCATAGGCTGCCAGGGAGTAGGCTCCGGGTACAACAGCCGATACCGACGAACCAACTCCTCATCCGATATCTCAGTCCCCTGCGGAGGGACCTCCACCAGTATGTGAAAATGGTTCTTCATCACTGCATAAGTAATCACCCGCACCCCCGAAAACTCAGCCACCTTCCAAATCATCTGGCGAAACACCTCCCGCTCACGATTCCCAAACATAGCCTCACCATTCACCGTTCGACTCATCAAATGATAATAAGCAACAGCCCCCAAAACCTTCCGTCTCCGTCCTGCCATACCCCCAACCTCCCACCAAAACCCTAATATGTCAACGTTTATAGAACCGTTCTATAAATTACTATATTTTCTGAAATCACGGAGGTTGTTGCTACTATTAGACGGTTCTAGGCGATTCTATCGGCGGCGTCTGGTGAGGACTAGGGATAGAGTTAGAGCGGATAGGATCAGGGCGAAGGTATCTGGTTCTGGCACACTTGTTATATTTAGCCACAAGGATTGATCCTCTCCTTTGGAAAGATTTCCTTCTAGGCCTGAAACTGCGTTTTCGAATCGGAGCGAGGCGAGGAAGTCATCGTGGAAAAAGTGGTCGTCTACCCCCTGGATTAGTTCGAAGGTGTCATTTACTTTTGGAAGAAATTCGTCATCGATGACTACCACTAGGAATCCGAAAAACTCACCGAGACCGTCCTCATGGAAAGTAAGGTTGTCGTGATTTCCCAGGCCGAAGAGATCGAAATACAAAGTACCGGTTTCCGAGTTGGAAATTGAATCGTGAAAAATGGTTTGTACGCCACCCGAGCTGCTGCTGGTTCCTACATATAGATCACCGCTATTGTTCACATGGCCCACTACCTCATCCCCGGTCATGAATTCGTTGTAGTTATACAGCACACCAGTTCCGCCCTCGGACTCGTCCTCATTCAAGCGCACACTTCCTTGAATATGGCCATGATTATGAACGTCAACCAGCGCTTCACCCGTGTAGTGGACGGCAGTCTTCCCTACGATAGTACCATGATTGTGGACCACATTATTGGTGCTGGCACCAGCGGCGCGGAGGCTGCCCGAAACGGTGTTGTCGCTGTTGCCACCATCAACGACAATGGCTGATCCTTCCCTCATATCCACAACGATCTTACCGGAGTTGGTCACACTAATGGTATCGCCACCGCTCCCGTTCGCGGCGACGGCTTGAGCGAAGATTCCTATTCCATTACTACTAGAACCAAGTGCATCAATTACACCGCTACTGGAGTTGATTACCGTAACGGTTCCTCCTTTTCCGGTCGATGATCCACTGTCACCCCAACTACCTGCGAGGTGTCCAAAAATCCCGCCGCCACCTGAAATTGATTGCGCGATTATTCCGACTGCCCCATCACCAGAAACCGTGATCGAGCCGGAGGAGGTTACCGAAACATCACCCGAATAGCCATGAGTGTTCGTCTGAACAAATTGATTGGTATTGGCTGCGAACTGCTCCGTAACGGTCGCTGCAGAAAGGATCCCTCCCCCACCGCCGATGGACTGGACGATGACCCCATGGGCCTGATCTCCGTGTGTAGTGATCGACGAATCCGCACCTAATTCGACCGAAACGTCCGCGGCATTATGATCGCTAGTACCCTTCTGATTGGAACCTAGCTGAGAATTCGCAATATGGTTGTCGATATTCTCCCCCATAGCGATGCCCCCGCCATTGGAAATCGATTGTGTAATAAACCCGTGAGCTTGGTCGCCCGAAGTCTCGATGATAAAGTTTACGTCGGACAATGAAATGTCCTCCATCCCATCTTCGATGGAAGCATCGGTGAAGCCGCCGAGTTGAACACGGACCTTTTCACCCGTAAAATCCCCGTCGGCCTTCCCGGCACCGAAGATGCCACCACCACCGCCAATCGACTGAAATACTGCACCATGCGCATACATGCCCTCAGTCGTAATCTTCCCCTTCACGCCATCGGCGACGATCGCACCTCCTGCTCCTGAAATATCTTTTTGATCACCGCCTGACAAAGATTGGTCTCCGGCGCCCAGCACTACGTCCTTATAGTTGTATCCATAGCCGTTGGTTGTACCGTCGGCAAAATCCTGGCCCCTATAGTCTGAAGAATTAGAGGTAAAAATCCCTCCGCCAGCACCGACAGATTGAAGGACAAGTCCAGCCGATCCGTAACCCTGAGTATAGATCACAGAATCTTCACTCGCGCCCAGAAAAACGGGACCTCCACCGTTATCGTCATGCCCAATCCCTGCGCCCAACTGCACATCGAAAGTCTCGTACGCCGTACTATTCGCGCCGACAACTGTCTGAGCGACGCCTCCACCGAGACCTAAACTTTGCGCGACAACACCAAATGACCAATCACCGGCGGTTGCGACATTGCTTGAAATATCGGAAGTATCATCCCCACCCAAGGAGACCGAGACCCGACCACCCGGACCGTGAATGACGCCAGCGTGCTGATCATTCTCGGTCACGCCAAGTTGGGCAGTAGTGGTGCGAAGAAACGCTGTCCCGGAGTAGGTGGATGGGGTCACCGGAATTCCTCCCGAAGTCGCGTAGCCTCCCCCTCCTGAGATAGACTGAGCGAGGATCCCAATCGAGTGATGCCCAGCAGTCAAAATACTACCGTAGGCCTGTTCGACATTAACTACTCCTGCGTAGTTTTGCCCCTCCAGATTCATGCCTAGATTGATGACAGAATTTACATCGACAGCGCCACTGTTAGCGACCCCACCGCCACCAGCGATTTCTTGGGCAATCAAACCGGGAGCAGCGTAACCCAAAGTCTCAATATTGCCCTCGTTCACAACCGAGACCGTAGAAGTAGCTGAATTAGCAGACGATTCCACTCCCTTCCCCGAATCTTTATGCCATGCACCGACATTCAATGTAACCCGGTGATTGATCGAATCATCAAAACTATCAACGTAGGCGGCGTTACTGATAGCCGAAGAGACCCCAGATTTCCCTCCGCCTCCAGCGACTCCCTGAGCCAGAATTCCGATCGAACGATTTCCGGTCGTCAGTACATTTGAATCCTTCGCGGTGACCACATTCACCTGACCACTTCCCTGGCTGTCAGAGACGGTCGAACCCATCGAAACAGTCGCACTCCATTCGTTTTCGCTGTTGATAACCTGGCTACCGAGAGCTTCCAATTCCTTAAAGACGGAGCTTGAATCCCCCTTGCCGACATCCCCGCCACCACCAGCAATAGACTGCGCAATAATTCCGGCGGAATCTCCTCCTACGGTGGTGATCAGGCCGTGATTCTCGACGCTGGCATCGCCTCCAAACCCACCCGCCTTGTTGTCAGAAGAGCCGACTTGGATATCTACAGTATTACTCTTTGCAGTGAGTTTGGAATCAGTGTCGCGCAGCACACCACCTCCCCCACCGATCGACTGTACGGTTACCCCTGCAGAAGAGTCACCGGCAGTCTCAATATTTCCAAAATTTTCGGCCTCTGCGGTGCCTCCGTTCCCGGTAGTTCCATCGGAGCCCCCAATCTGTAGACTAAGCTCATAGGTCTGAGTCGGCTCATCGTCGTCATCACCACTCGATACGGAATCGTCTCCTCCCCCGTCATCATCATCGTCGTCGCTCTTGTCATCGACATCGACGTTACCCGAACCACCATGGCCGCCACCGCCGCCCACAGATTGAGCGAGCATGCCAATTGAAGAATGCCCCAAAGTGGTGATTCTCGCGTCGGTGTGCGAGCTGCTACCGTTCGCCAAGGCAACTACTCCTCCTAAGCCGCCGCCACCGCCGCTACCGCCGACACTCAAGCTAAATTGGGCATAGTCACCGGTCGCATCCTTCAGGGCAGCCGCAAGCGAAGACTTGCCACCCGCACCACCGCCGCCACCAATACTTTGACCAAACATTCCAACTCCCAGATCTCCTGCCAATTGGAGGACTCCCGTATTCACCAAAGCCACATCTCCCCCGTCTCCAGCAGCTCCACCGCTGCCTCCGATGCTCAATGTCATTTCGACATTCAAGGACTCAGGATCACCGGCCGAATCATGCGATTTCGCGGTCGTCGAACCTCCATGGCCGCCCCCTCCTCCGATCGATTGTGCATACAAAGCACTGGAATTTCCGCTTTTATTGGTCAACGTGATCGTACCGTCGTTCTCGGCCAGGATATCACCGCCGTCGCCAGCAACGCCGCCACTACCACCGATCGAGGTCGAAATTGTCACAACATCTCCGCTTTCCTTGCTGGTCGCCGTACCCCCATTGCCGCCTCCTCCACCAATACTCTGGAGATGGAGACCGGATGAATCCTTCCCTGCTGTCGAGATCTTACCACTACTGGCCACATAGGCAGCGACATCACCACCTGTTCCGCCCTTTCCGCCACTACCTCCTATACCGATCGAGACATCTTCTCCCCAGGCCGTACTGTTTCCGCCGTGACCACCGCCACCGCCAATCGACTGGAGGACAACTGCACTCGAAAAATCCCCATGAGTAGTAACCTCTCCATCCAAATCCGCCAGAACGGCTCCTCCGTCCCCGCCTTCTCCGCCATGCCCACCTACCGCAATAAATAGTCCTTCTGAATTGGCCCCATTTCCCCCGCCTCCGCCGACCGATTGCCCTAAAATCCCTACGGAATGCTTGTCTTTGGTTTCGACGATTCCTGTACTGCCCTGCTCAATACCAACAGCTCCGCCAGCACCTCCGGCATCACCCGAACCACCGATAAACAGCGACGCATGCTTTCCCCCCGGCCGAGCCGCCACCGCCACCAATTGATTGAGCAACAATCCCAACTGAAGCGACACCAGTACCATTACTATCACCGGTGGAAATCGTCGCGTTGTTCACCACCTCTACAGTACCTCCGTCTTTCCCCTCGCCTTTCTTGCTACTGGATGAACCCGAAGCGTCACCCAGTTGCGTCCCCGTGGATGAAGAATAGTCCTGGGCCAATTCGTTGATGACGACCCCACCACCGCTGGCACTAAGAGCAACCACTCCGTGAGCAGTAGTACCTAAAGTTGAAATATCTCCCCCTTCGTTCAGTGTAACTTCGACCGCATCTCCCCCACCGGGCGCATGATCGGAATCATAATTACCGACGCTAACCGTCCCGGTATTGCCAGAGCCCACAGTAGTCACGGTATTCTGCCCCCCGAGGCTCAACGCGGCAATCCCGATAGACATCTCACCCTGGGTCTCAATTGCCCGACTACTTGTCACGGTCACCTCACCTCCGCTGCCTTGACCATTCGAGGAGGAAGCTAGTCCTTCGGAGTACGGATCCAGCCCTCCACCGGTTCCGGAACTAACCGCCAAGACACCGATCCCCAGTTTAGTGTTAGCGTTCCCTACTTTGATAATCGAAGAAGAATCGGACGGATCCTGCGCACTGTCCAACGCCACGCTAACAAGACCTCCCGTAACCGTAGTTCCGGACTTCGCATTATCTGGAAGGAATCCGTTACTAACTGCCAAGATTCCTATTCCAACATTCGTTTTGCTGTTCTCACTCGTGTTCACAGCAATCGTTCCGGTATTCTGGACCGTAACATACACAGGGTTCGCAATCGAATCGAGAGCCGTGTCTTTCGAAAACGGAATACCGGTGGCACTCGCGGAAATACCCGCTCCATATTCTGCATCGAGTACGAGCTCACCACCATGCACGACCTTAACTGGTTGATTACTTTGAGCCTGATAGTCGGCGGCGGCATTGAAAGAGTTAGCCACAGAAATACCTCCCATCGCCATGGATCCATCGCCGGAGACATTGATTTTACTGCCGCTATAGGTCATGACCAAAGCCTCACTGGGTGCCGTATTATCGACGTAGGTGCTGGAGTCAGCGACCAAGGCACTCACCACCGGCTGATATGCATCCGTCTCCAAATTGTATGAGTCGAGACTACTAATAAGAGTAACACTCCCATAGTGATTTAGCACCACCTTGAATTTGGTATCCGTCACACTGGGAACGTCGGAAATTTTCTGCCCCACTACTACCGCCCCAATACCGGGAAGTAATAGATTGGATGGAGAAGATCCCGCCGGGGCAGTACTTATAGAATAACTCAAATCACCGTGATTGTCGAAAGTGATCCCATACCCTTGCGAAATCGCAGCGACGAACATCCCACTCACCTTGTCGGCATCCGTCGAATCGACGAACGTCGCCAAAGTTGAATTTGCCCCGAGAGTAATCTGTTCAAACAAGATATCGTCAAACGCTTGAATATAGGAAGGGGTCAAAACGGTCCCGCTCACCGTCCCAGTCGCATTTATTGTCGGCGGATTTGCGCCATCATCATAGGTGACATCAAACCCCTCGGAACCGTACGGCTCATCACCCCAAACAGCCAAATGCATCAGGCATGACGCCGAAATTCCTACAAAAAAAATCGAACTAAATAACTTATACATAGGGCAACCCGTTCCACGGAGAGGCAATAGATAGCAAAAACAAAACAACCATGAACTCCCGCAAAATTTTAGTAAACAGAATTATAAGGCCATAATTATTAAAGCCCTGTCAACTCTCAATCAAGAATCGCTAAATTCAGATTCGAAGCATTCTTAAATTATTGTTATAATTTTATAAATATCATATTTTTACAACGTTCATACAACTCAGGCGATCCGGATAATAAAGAATCCAGAAGCTATTGTTGGGTAAAGGTCACCAATTCCTCTCTCAGCGAGGGAAGCGGGAACGCGCAACAAAGGTAAAGGCCCTCAAAGCCTAAATCAGTCGAAATCAACTTATCCACTGATGGAAAGAGGCCAGAAGGCGATTCCTACAGCGAAGTATCGATCCACAGCACTCGACCAAGGCTGTACTCTCTGTGCTTGCACCATGCCACTAGTCCCGGTCTCAACACAGCGAATGCCGCCCTGTTTTCGGGCAACGAACGGAATATGGGCAGAATAAAATCAGCAGTCCGAGCCACAAACCGGTCAGCTGCGACCAAAGACTTGAGGGTGTATTTTCCAGGACGGCCCGAACGAATTCGCTTCCAGGTAATATTTGCGAAGAGAGTGGTTCCATCAATCAACTTGCATAGAACACCCCTAAACGGGGAAACACATACAAAATGCAATCAACAACCAGAAGGCCATACCCATAATTCACTACGCCTCAGCATTGAGCAAACACTGATGGTCCCCGGAACTTCACCACACATTATCGATGAAATAAATCAAATCGCCCGTCGGCAAAAATCGTCTTGCCAGCCCCGTTTGCTAGACCCGGCCCGAAGGCTCACCCGAACAAAAAGATGCAGAATCCGAAACAAAGACAATAAACTTGAAACTCCAAAATTCAGAAACCCTCAATAACCGAACTCCCCACAATCAAATTAAAAAGTTAACTGACATAGATCGTGCCCTGAAGAAACAGTCTTGTCTTTCCCGAAATCAAGATACGGTCATTATCGGTTCTACAACGAAGAACGCCACCGCGACGCGAAATTTGCCATGCTGTGAGTGGATTTCTATCGAGCCGCTCTGACCAGTATGGAGCGAGAGCACAATGAGCCGATCCGGTCACGGCATCCTCATTAATTCCATGACTCGGTGCAAAAAATCGGCTCACGAAATCAACATCAACCCCCGGTGCGGTAGCGATTACACCACGGAGATCCAGTCCCTTCAGGATTGCGAAATCGGGATCGAGGGCGGCGACATCTTCCTCGCTCTCGAAAACAGCAATGTAGTCTACGGATCGAAGACAGAAAGACGGTGCAACTCCCAGTCCACGGATCAGCATTTCCGGACTTTTACAAGGCTTGCCGGGCTGAGAAGGAAAGTCCAAGCGATAGTATTTCCCCTCTCGCTTCACCAATAGGGCACCACTGCGCGATTGAAACAGTACCGTATCCCCCCGAATCCCCTCGCGATCGAAAACAACCCGAGCAGCCGCTAGCGTGGCATGACCACATAGATCCACCTCAACGGTCGGCGTAAACCAGCGGATGCGAAACCCCTCTCCTTCACGGACGTAGAAAGCAGTTTCGGAAAGATTATTTTCTTCGGCAATGGATTGCAGCAAGCAATCGGGCAACCACTCTTTAAGCGGGCATACTGCCGCCGGATTCCCGAGGAAGTCCCCCTCAGCGAAGGCATCAATTTGATAGATCGGCAATTCAAGACTCATGATTGGGTTTCTCCATTATATACCTCGAAAAGGTTACGCCTTGATAGCTCTTCTCTTCTACCTCGACGAGCACGAAACCAAACAGCGCGAACAGGTTCCGGCTAAAAATACTCGCAATCGACCAGATCCGCTCAGGATCGCGTAAGCGAGAAAGAGAATGATCGAGCAATCTACTTCCCAACCCTGTTCGCTGATATTCGGGAGCCACATAGAGGCTACGAATGTAGCCATTGTGCTCATGCGAACAAAACGCGCAAAGGACGTTCTCTGAGAAAAAGCCCCATCCCTCGTCCTTCAAAACAAAATCGGAAAAACCCTCATCGACCGCAAAAGAAGCCCACACCTCTCGCTGGCGGGCGGAGTATCCGTCGGCTGAATCCGACTCGATTGCGGCTCTCCGATAGATCGACCGGCACGCCTGCACATGTTCGGAAAGGAGCCTGCGAATCGCAGGAGCCGACTCACTCTCACAGGGCATAGACTCTGAGGCTCTTCTAATTCAACTCAGCCGAACGGACGGCCAAATCAAAATCAATGGCATCCAACTCGTCAGCCGAACGCCAGCTATGGGCTGAGGACTTCAGCTTCCTGCTGTTCGTAGAGAAGAGGATCATTATCCATCAACTCCGCATTCTCGTTGGATACGTCGATCGTAGCAGCTAACGGATCGGCATTTTCATCGCCATCCAGCACCGCGGCCACGGGCCCGACATCAGGACCGGCGTTGGGTCCGAACTTCGGATCGGAGTAGTTGCAGGCCACCAGCAAGAGCGACGCGAGGAGAAGCGAGATGCGAATCATAGGAAAACAATTATGGAAGGAGAATTTGGTCGAAGCAAGACTGGGAATCTCCCATACACCGTGGGCCTCAGATCACGCAGAAGTGGAGCAAAATCGCCTCAGCTCTTTGGCATGGAAATCTTAATCCCGCGCCTCAAAAAGGTCGGTTTATCAAGATCGACCCCATTGTAGGCTTCGACATTCATTCTGCCGAACAGACCGCGTTCGTTGTGCTCGAGCAAGGTATCAAACTCCGTCTGAATTCGATCCCTCGTTTTCCTGACGGATTTCTGGTCGAGCTTGGACCGATGCACAGTCACTTTCTCGGGAAGACGGGAACGCACGTTCGCCGACAAATCCGTCCGCGCAAAAATCGTAACCTCCACCTGATCCCCAAGGGACTCATCCACCCAAAAGCCAATCACCGCGCTTTCACCCGAATCGAATAGACGGGTCAGCGCCTGAGACAACTCCGAGAACGCTGCGACCGACAGCCCGCCCCCCGAACCGATACTCACGATGAGGCGATCCGCTTTGACCCGCTCCAGGCCAGGAGACCGGAATGGACAATTATAGATTTCTCTGGCGGCTTCTTCGACACAACCGTCCAGAGGAACCAAACAAGTGGAAAAATGCATACGGCTTTCGCCGCCCTTAAGGGCATTGCGAAAAGTAGCCAAATCTACGCCCATATGGCCCCGCCGATAAAGCGGACCCACCAACGCCGACACCGCCCGAAAAATCCACTCATCGGACGACTCAAACAATTGATCCGCCCGATCAGACTCTCCGGATTCCTGAAAGATAAGATCATTGGGAAGCTCGATGACACAGTCTGCTCCGCGCCGAATCTCACCCAACGCTTTTTTAGCAACACTCGCCGGACGTCTCCCCTCAAATTCGAACGGGCTCGAAACAATGGCTACCGTCGGGCTCCCCGTCTCGCCAGCGAGAGCGGTGATGGCAGGAAGCGCTCCAGAAGCAAATCCACGCCCCAGACAGCCCACAAGAACGACAAGATCATATCCGACCAAGGCCTCCGAGATCTGACTACGGTCGCTGTCAGCTGCCAAGCGGCCCATCTCGTCATCACCTCCGCAGCCGAGGCCTCTCAACAGAGAGCGGCCCAATCGAGTCGAAGGAAAATCCGGATAGCGTTCGAGCTCACGGGCATCCGTATCAAATCCAATAAAGTCAACCTGACCAGTGCCCTCTCGCCTGTACCGGTCGAGTACGCGCAGAGCTCCGCCTCCCACACCAACGAGGCAGACCGAAGACTTTGTCGGCGAATGTTCGGTTTGGTCGCTCATGGTCATGCTTTAAAGAGTCGTGAGAAGCGCTTCACCACACCTTCGGGTTTTCTCCGGGCAACTGGAGTCACCCGCTTATCCGTCTGGCCCTGGAGTGCGTAATGAAGCACCCCGAGAGAGGTGCTATACTCGGCTCCCCGGAGCTCGTCAGCAACCCAATCGGGGTTCTCGGCGAACCGTGCCGGAACACCAAACACACGCTCTGCCAGTTCAGTGCAGCGGGTTAATCGGGAACCGCCACCCGTCAACAAAGTATTCACCGCTCCGTTCTTCAATTCATTGGCGCCGCACTCATCGCGGATAAGCTCAAACAGTTCCTCCATCCTCACTTCAATCACCCGATTAATCGACGAAGCGTACAGGGACTTATCGCCAATCTTCAGGTCTCCGTAGAGATGGTGCGTTCGACCCTTATCCTCTTCCAGAACCGTCGCGGCCCCATGTCGGATTTTCAAATCTTCCGCACTCTCCCGCACCACCCGCAGCCCGACGGAAAGGTCGTTGGTTACGTGCTCGCCGCCGACAGGAATGGACCCGGTTCTCACAATACATCCCCGATGGTAGAATGCATAATCAGTCGTCCCGCGCCCGAGATCAATGACGAGGCACCCCGATTTCTTCTCTTCATCGGAGGCGACCATACAAGCGGACGCCACACTGGAGACAATGACATCCTCTACCTTAATATTCTGGCTATTGACGACGTGGATATGTTCGGCAACTGAGCGGGAGTTCCCATGCAGGAGCCAATAAGTCACCCCGAGCTCTTCCCCTTCCAGCCCGACAGGATTCTCGACATATCGTCCATCCAATAAGTAGTGATTGCGAATGAAATGAATATAGAGACGTTCCGGGGCGATCTCCTTGCCCTTGGCTTCCGCATTAACCCTCTCAACGTCCGCCGCTGTAACACGATTGTCCTGCCCACGAACCCGAGTCCGAGCCGGATGAGAAATCCCCTCCAAATGGGAACCCGAAACCGCGAGATAGGCACTCTCGATATTCGCACCCGCACTGGTTTCCGCAAGGTCGAGTGCTTCGCCCACACGATCACTGGCGTCCCTAAAATTGATGACGCGCCCCTTCGCCACACCGGCCGAGGGCACTTGGCTCCGCCCAATAATATTCAGGTTCGAGTCTTCAAAAATCTCGCCCACCAGAACTTTTACATCCTGGCTACCAATTTCTATCGCTGCGACAATCTTACCCGACATTTACCCTACTTTCTTTCAAACCAGTGATTACTTGTCGACTGTTCATCCACCTGTTCCTCCTCACGGCAACATCGGGACCGATTCGTCAAAACGGAGGTCTACCCGCTTCAACTTCGTTACGCCCTGCTCACGGGTCAGATCGACTACGTCTTTCAGTTTTAGCAACTCTTCGCCGAAGTCGCCGACGCCGAACAGCACTTCCTTAATATTTGTGGAACGAACCCGAATCGCGGAAAACGATGCAGCTGGGTCGGGATCAAAAAGGGATAGGTCAATAATCCGCCAATCGCGAAAAATCTCCGGGTACCCTATTTTGGCGGTTTCGATCAAATCGGCGACCACCGAAAATCCGGGGATCGGGACGTACGCATTGTTCACCTCGACAGGTTGAACTCCCGTAAGGAAAGGCATCCGGCGGGTTAGTGAAGGGTCTAGGCCCAAACCGGGAAAAATCGTGCCATCCTCAGCAACATATAGCGTCTCGGGGGCGCCATCGGCTCCCTTCAACCGCAAGCGAAGGACTGGCTTTCTTTCCTCAATTTTAACGACCAGCGTCGAAGGATGTTTTTTGCGAATAATACACTTCTGCACCTGAGGATGGTTCTCCACCTGCTCTAGCAGCGTAAAAATATCAGCTTGGATTAAGGTGATATCCTCGGGGAGTTCCAATTTCTCCAAGACCCACTGATGCGAAAGCGTGCCATCGGTCTCGAAAACGACCTCCTCAATCGGACGATCCCCTCCCACGCGCAGGAGGCGTTCCGGCTCAAACAGAAGAAGGTACGACAGAAAAATGGCTCCTCCGGAGAAAAGAATGGCCCCGACCAGCACTGCGACATGGCGGTTCTTCCGACGCCGTCCAGTACCCACCGAGCGAGGCACCTTTTGTTGAATACTCTTCCACGACCTCACTTGCGTGGGTCCCGATCCATTGCGCCTTCCCCGACTCATCTCCTGCGACGTTGAAAGCGATTTGTACCTGGGCTAACCAACTCTACAGCCAGATCTTCGAAAGACATACCACGACAGGCCGCGCTCTTGGGCAGCAGACTCTCGGGAGTGAGCCCAGGAATCGTGTTAATCTCCAGGAACCAAGGACCCTCCTCATTCAGACGAAAGTCTATCCGGGCAAAATCCCGGCAACCGCACACCGCAAACGCGGTCTCTGCCCACTGCCGAATTCGAGTCTCTTCCTCCGGATCCAAAACGGCTGGCCACCGGTATTCCGTCTTCCCGGCAGTATACTTGTGTTCGTAGTCGTAAATCCCCCCCTCGGGTACGATTTCGACCACACCCAGGCTTAGGCCGTTCAGAACCCCGATCGACACCTCCCGGCCATCAATAAAAGACTCAAGGAGCCACTCGCGATTGGGAAGGCTATCGAGCCTCCGCTGCAATTCGCCGGCGCCCTCTACAATTGAGAGAAACGAACTGCTCCCACCATTAACCGGCTTTACGACGATCTTCTTCCCGAGCCTCTTGCAAACGGAGCCCACATCCGGAATCTCACCAGGTTGAAGAGTAATCGACCGAGGACTGGGCACCCCTGCGGCTTCGGCCCGCTGCTTGGTTTGCATTTTGTTGATACAAAGCGCACTGGAGATCGAATCGGAGCCGGCGTATTCGAACCCACCTTTCTCCAACAACGACTGCAAGGTCCCATCCTCTCCGAACTCCCCATGCAGGGCGGGAAAAACCAAAACCTCACGCGGATCCAAACCTTTTGGCAGAGAAGCCTCATTCAATTCGAGCCCCCTGACGCGAAACTCGTTCGAAAGCGCCTCCAGCATCGCGCGCCCCGTCACCAAAGACACGTCGCGCTCTGCCCCTACGCCACCGTACAAAACTACGATCTCTCCCGGAAAATCATTCATCGCTCGCAACCTCCTTTTGGGCTACCCCCTCCGAGAAAACGGGTCTAATTCCGTTGGGACCTAAAAATTTCACCTCGGGCTCGAGGATGATTCCGAAGGTTTCTCCTACGGCCTTCCGAGCGGTCCTCATAATCTGGACCACATCCCCGGCAGCGGCGCCCGAACGCGGTTGGACAAAATTGGCGTGTTTCTCCGAAATCGAAACCCCTCCGACCGAAAATCCCTTCAAGCCGACCGCATCGATGAGACGCCCAGCAGACTCTCCCTCTGGGTTGCGAAACAGGCAGCCCGCACTCGGCCCCCCGGGCTGGCTGGCTCGGCGGCGCGCAGAGAATGCTCGCATCTCCTCCCGGAGGCTCTCCGGTCGTTCTGTTCCTTCAATTCGAAACACAGCGCGAATTATGCAAAGTCCATCCAACTGAGGGCAAGAACGATAGCCAAATGATAGTTCATCCAATCCAAAAGATTGAAGGCGCCCCTTCCGGTCGACCGTATCGATGCGAACTACCCGCTCGGCCAGGCACGCCCCCATGGAGCCGGCGTTCATCCGGACTCCTCCCCCGACCGAACCGGGGATACCTTCCATAAACGAAAAGCCTCTAAACCCATTCCCAGCAGCCCATCGCGCCAAAGTTGGCAGAAGCACACCAGCCCCGACCTCCATGCACTCTCCGTCTTCGGTCACAGTCTTCGACTCCCAGAAATCTCCTCCGAGGTGGACCACAAGGCCGTTAAACCCTTCATCAGACACCAAAAGATTCGACCCATTCCCCAAAAACTCGACCGGCACCTCCAGTAGCGCCGCGGTTCGCAACAACGCTCTCAATCCTGCGAGGCTGCCCGGACAAGCCCAAATCGCCGCTGGGCCTCCAACGCGCAGCGTACTGTGAGAACTCAACGGCTCGTTCTCACGGACCTCCTCCGAACCGAGAAAGGTCCTTGCAATCGCGGCCAAGGCCGACAGAGGGCTCTTGGTTTTGCGCAAGGAAGCGAGAACGGGAGCCCATTCATTCGCATCCCCGGCACCGACAAAAGCAAAGGTTCCCACGAGCGGAGAAAAATCTCCAAGGGTACCCACCTTGGTCACTCTCACACCTCGCTCCTCTAGCCCTTCGCGAATGGCCGCCAGCGGATCCGATTCCGTCTCGGGGTCTTCGCCGGCCCCGTAAATCGAGTGGAGCGAGACTTCCTGCAGCCCTGAGAGTGCTTCGACAAACTCTGCGACAAAACGCGTAGTTCGACTAAAGCGATGAGGTTGAAAAAACACCCGGTGAGGCAATGGAAAATCCTGGCGGTTCATCCACTCCAAAAAAGCGGAAACCTCCCTTGGGTGATGCGCGTAGTCTTCGACAACCGCAAAATCCGGTTCACAAATGTGGATGGTTTGGCGACGCCAAACACCGGGAAAACCAACCAGCGGATCCATTGATGGAAATCGATCCGCCACAATCGAAAATGCCAATCTTGCGGCTTCACTATTTCTGACTCCGAAAGCAGGACTGCTATCGTCAAAGGTTTTTCTGTTTTCTACCCGCCGCCAGTCCGGTTCCATCTCTCCAGACGACGTTGCCGGGTGAATCACAGTTCCGGTGGTCCTCTCAGCCAATCGAGTCCATGCCTCCCGCATTTCATCACGACTTCGATACCGGTCCGCATGATCCCAATCAAAATTCAAGAAGACGGTCACCTCGGGAGAGAACCCTTCTATAGTGCCATCACTCTCATCCACCTCCGCAATCAGCCATTCGTTATTCCCGTTACCTGCAGGCATCAGGTCCTCATTGGGAATACCGCCAATGACAAAATCAGCCGGCACTCCCTCTCGACTTGTCAAATGGGCGAGCAAGGCTGTCGTCGTAGTTTTCCCATGACTTCCCGCTACCGCGACAAACCGGCGGTTCTTCGCGATCCTTGCCAGGAGTTCTCCCCGTCGCAGGATCGACGGAGTCCTTTCTCCAGATCGCAGACGCTGAAAAACAGGATGATCTCGCCGGATCGCACTCGAGATCACCAGCACACTACAATCAATCAAATCGGGGATCAGTTGATGAACCCCGATGCCAGCACGGCGCAAAATCGACTCGGCACGCGGTGTCATCCCGTCGTCAAATCCTTCAACAATCGCACCACCCTCCGCAGCAAAAAGAGCAAGGGGCAGCATTCCCATACCGCCCACGCCTAGAAAGAAGAACTTTTCCCCGAGCAAATTCACGTTGAGGATCCCTTCTTAGGCGACTTCATCCAGACGCGCCACCAACTCTTCTGTGGTCCCGCTTGCGCGAGGTGTTCGAGGTCAGATACCAGATCATCTTTTCGGTTCGCGTCGTCGATCTGCACTAAATTCTCGCCCATTCGGTCAAGGAGATCGAGATTCTGCTTCATCGCCACTACCTCGTCAAAAAGTTGGTCAATATTCTGCTGATCCAACACGACACAGCCGCCCTGCGCCTCGAAATAACGAGCATTCTCCCACTGGTGATCGTCCGCAGCGAAGGGAAACGGAATGAGAACCGAGGGAGTCACACACCGAGTCAGTTCGGCGATCGATCCAGCCCCGGCCCGCGAGACAGCCAAGTCTGCAGCGGACAAAACCAAATGCATTGAATCGCAAAACCCGACAGAGGAACAACGCCGCGACTGACCGCGATCATCCACTTCCTCCAGAACTCCATCGACTCCCTTGCCGAGACCTCTAACACAGTAGATATCGATACCTGCCTCTAGCAGTTTTTTGTAATTAGAATCCACCCACGAATTGAGCGCAGCAGCCCCCTGACTTCCTCCAAAGACGGCGAGAACAAATCCTTCCTGAGGCAACCCCAATTTCTCTCTAGCCCACCGCCTGGGAGTCCGCCGAAATTCCCGTCGAACCGGGTAACCAAAATAGCGAACTGTACCCACCGAGACCCGACGAAGTCGAACTCCCGTAGGAAGGTAAACCCGAACTGCGAACCGTTTCAAGAATCGCACCGCCCGGCCCGGCTTACGATTCGCCTCATGAATAGCGATGGGAAGTCCTCGAAGTGAAGCGAAGATGACGACCCCCAGCGAAAGGAACCCGCCAAAAGCCAGAACGACATCCGGCTTCTCCCGCCCCACAATCTTGGAACCTGTCGCCAGACCGCGGAAGAAGCCCAGAAAGAACCGGAACAATTCGCGGGGACTCTTACCGAACGCAGCACCTGGTACTTTAACAAAATCAAGATGGGGGTAATTGCGCACCAGACGCGAATCCACCTGTTTCTCACTGATGACCAACGAGCACCTATGGCCGCGCGATAGAAGCTCTTCCGCGACTGAAATCCCGGGAGAGAGGTGTCCACCGGTACCTCCACATACAATCAAAAATTTCATTCCCATTACTCAATCTCCACTGGACGCGGAATGACCGGAGCCTCCCAATCTCGAAACGCACTAAGAATGATACCAGTCAACACACTGACCACCACCAAGTTCGACCCCCCGTAACTGAGAAACGGCAGAGACATCCCCTTTGTGGGCAAGAGCCCGGTGACAACCCCCATGTTGATCATAGCCTGCCCGATAATGAACCCAAGAGCCCCAAATACGACGGTAAACTGGTACAGATCCGGTGCTTTTCGCAGTTGAGAAACGACCAAGATGGTAAAGGTGGCAAAAAGAAGAACCACGCCACCAGTTGCAAAAAAGCCCAGCTCCTCCCCGACCACGGCGAAAATAAAATCTGTATGAGCTTCCGGCAAAAAGCTCAAATGCTGCCTCCCACGGCCAGGACCCGCGCCCTCGAGCCCGCCGACACTGAATCCGAGGATACCCTGCCACAATTGGTAGCCTCCCTCGCTTCGATTCCCCTCCAAATCGAGAAATGACGTCACCCGTTGCAAGCGCTCGGGACTATCGAGAATCAACACGGTGATTCCAATCGCAGCTAAAACAAAGGCCAGAAGCAAAGCGCGAAACGGGGTCCCCGCCGCGAGCAGGATGACACCGGCGACGGTCATATAGAGCACGGTTGTGCCCAAATCCGGCTCCAAAATTAGCAAGGCGACAAACGGGGCCACAAAACAGGCGGGAATGACAAATCCCGGGACAAATGAAGCCATACGGCGACCGTTCCGCGAAACGTACCAACCCAGCATACAAAGAAAACCGATTTTCCCGAATTCCGAGGGTTGAAACCGCATGGGCCCGAGACTGATCCATCGCCGGGCGCCATTCACTTCCACACCGATCCCGGGGATGAGGACCAGGACCAAGAAGATCAACGAAATGATCGCTGCCGGAAAGACCAGATAGCGCAGGCGATCAACACCGAACAAAAAGGCACAGGCTCCAAAGGCGATCGCTATGGTAAACCACAGAATCTGGCGGCCAAAATAAGTACCGAGCAAGCTGTCCGAGTTTCCTCCGGCGCTCAACAGCACGGTCAAACCAATCGAAGCCAGAGCAAACACACAGAGCAACAAGAGCCACCCCCGTATGGGGAACCCTTTTAGACCGCTCCATCCTCTGGCCTCTCCTTTTTCTTCCTCATTCACTGGATGAAAGGAGTGGCTCTCCCACGCTCTCGATTCTCAGATCAAGCCCATCAAGGATTGCGGCGTTCGACCGGGACTTCCTCCATATTCCCGAAGTCTTCAAAGACCTCTGGCCCAAAGCCTTCATCTGAATCCAGTTCTTCGGATTCAATCAATGTAGGAGTGGAGCTCGGAATAATTTCGGGGGCGGTAGGACCTTCGTCGTCTTCTTCAATCACCATGGTTTCACCACCCGCATTGAAGGAATTAACAGGATCCGAAGCGCGCGGCGGCAAAATCATCTGCGAAGATGAGCTGGAAGGAGAAGGCGACAATTTTGAGGTAGACGAAGCTGGTTTTACCTTAATATCTGCACCGGCCCGCAAGCGGCGCGGATCATCCAGGCCATTGACGGAGAGCAGCTCGGCAGAACTCATACCGTATCGATTTGCGATCCCTGAGACGGTTTCTCCGCTTCGAACGGTGTGCACTGCGGTATATTGCGAAGGATCCACATCAACAGTCAGAACCTCTTCTTCCACTGCTGTCACCGTAATCTCGCCGGGCACAATCAACCGTTGTCCAATCCGAATACGGTCGCTGCTCATATTATTCAACCCCTTGATCCGAGAGACTGAGGTACCCGCCCGCACCGCGATCTCAGAGAGAGTGTCCCCCCGACGAACTTCGTAGATGGTAGTTCCCGGAACGGTTTCTGTCTCCACAATCGTATCGGTAATGGTTTCGCTCCCGTAACCGGAAGGAACTAAAATCTCTTGTCCCACTTTGAGCTGACTGTCGCGGCTCATACCGTTTGCTTCGAGCAAAGCGGAAAACGATACGTTATAATCCTTCGAAAGTCCCCACATCGTGTCCCCACTCTGCACAGTGTACGGCACATAGGCCTCTTCCGTGGTCACAGTGACGATTTCTTCCGCGCCACTATTGAACCCATTCTGAAGCCCTGGATTGAACGGCGAGTCTCCACCGTCGGTGTAAAATTCATCGGAGGTTTCCGCAGAACCCATGTTCATTGAACCAGCCGCAGACGGGCGGGTTGGAACGGACCGAACTTTGGCGGCTCTGCCATCCTGACCGGATGTCGAAAATCCGCTATTGAATGAAGGATCAATATCCTTCGAGTCGACAGGCAACCCTTGTTCCTGGGCCAAAACCGCAGTGGGTACCGTGACGTTCTGTTTTGCTAATCGGTGCTCCTCCCATTGCCGGTCAATCGACTGACAGCCGGGCTGCAAGAGTAAGGCTCCGATTAGGAGAACGTGGCCAATAATAACGAGACTAAATACTTTGAAGAACTTCATGTGCGAGCGGTGGAAAGATTCTTTGCGAGAGCACTCCTCAAGCAAACGTTAAATTCGATAATAATCGGTTTAGCGAGGGTTTAAAAGCTCCAAAACTACTCTCCGGTACACTTCCCCCCGATCTGCGTACCCCGAGAACTGATCAAAACTGGCAAAGCCCGGGCTGAACAGGATGGTGCCCCCTTCTCCAGAGCGGCGGAAGGCTGACCGAACAGCGGCATCCAGTCCCCCGTGAATGACGACGGGCACCCCTTCCTGTTCCAATAGAAATGATAACTCGTCAGCGGTACCCCCGATCAGATCCGCCGTAGCGATTCGCCCCGCGATGGCCCGAGCGAACCGCGCGAGGTCGCCCCCCTTTGACAGTCCCCCTCCAATCCATGCGATCGGCCCCGAGACCGATTCGCATGCAGCCAATGCCGCGTGAAAATTTGTGGCCTTCGAGTCATTGACAAATCGGCGCCCGTGACCTTCCGCGATCGTCTCACATCGGTGACTCAACGGTTGAAATTCCAAGGCGCTCTCTTTCAGCCTGCCAGGATCACGGCCAGAATCAGTCCACCAGGATTGCGCCAACCGGTATAGGCGCGCATAGGGTTCAACCGCAAACAGTCCTCGCTCAATCGCGAAACCCTCCCCACAGTTGACGAGGATCAAATTGTCCGGCACGGCAAATCCAAACTGCTTTGCGTGAAATCCGACTTCTTGCTCCGCATAAACCGGGATGCCGCTAGCGACCAATCTCCATTTTGCCTCGAAATAGTCCCGCATGGATGAATGCCAATCGAGGTGGTCCTCAGCGAAATTCGTCCAGAACGCCACATCTCCAGAAGGTTGGGCCCAATCGTGCAGTTGAAACGAGCTGACTTCCGCCGCGGCCCATTCTCTTTGGGGAGATTCCAGAGCACAAGATGAGAGCGGGGTTCCAATATTTCCGCAAGCCACCGCAGTTTCCCCGTTTCGATTCAGTGCCTGCTCCAACAGAGTGGTCAGAGTGGTTTTCCCATTCGTCCCAGTGACGCAGAGGAGCTCTCCGGCCCAAGCCGAGTGAGCAAACTCCATCTCCCCGAGAAGCGGGAGTCCACTTGCCTCCGCGAGTCGCCTCCACGGATGGCTGGGAGGAAACCCAGGGCTGATCACCCCGAAACTATACTCCCCTCGCCGCGGTAAAAATACAGCGTTCGCACCGGAAACTTTTTCATCGAAAAGCTGAGGAACCAGCCCCTTCGATCGCAGCAAATCTGCTACCGCTTGCCCACTGAGCCCAGCCCCGAGCACGGGGATCGTAGTACCTTTTAGATCCTCAGAACGAACCCGCACGGAAGAGGAACAACTCTCCCCGCCCTCACTCATCTCAAACGCAACGAGGCGAGGCCAGCAATCGCACACAGAAAGGAGATGATCCAGAAACGAATGACCACCTTGTTCTCGTTCCATCCTTTCAATTCAAAGTGGTGATGGATCGGTGCCATGAGGAAGATTCGCTTGCGCCGGGTCTTGTAGGAACCGACTTGCAGAATGACCGACACAGCCTCGACCACGAATATCCCTCCTACGATCACCAAGGTGAAGGGTTGGTGAATCATAAAAGCGATGATTCCAATGAGACCTCCAAGAGCTAAGGACCCCGTATCTCCCATAAAGACCTCCGCCGGATGGGCGTTGTACCAGAGGAATCCAAGACTCGCACCGAGCAAGGCAGAACAGAAAATCGCAAGCTCACCGGTTCCCGGCAAGAAGCTGATTAACAGGTAATCCGAGATAATCGCATTTCCTGCAAAATAGGCCATGGGCCCGATGGCCAGGGCGGAGGTCACCGTACAACCGATCGCTAAACCGTCGATCCCATCTGTCAAATTGATCGCGTTACTGGAGCCCGCGAGGATCAAAAACAGGAATGGAAAGAGGATCCAGATCGGCATGGTCTCGACGACCACGTCTTTGTAAAAAGGAAGCCACAATTCACGAATGCTCTCTGCGGTCATTGGATGCAGCAAAAGTATGGCCAGAGCTACCGCCGCGATCAACCCTTGCCCGAGGAGCTTGAGCCGACCGTTTAATCCGTCGCTGTTCTTACGGCTGACTTTTCGGTAGTCATCCGTAAAGCCAATTACCGTGAGCCCCGCATACACGAACCAAGCAACAATTACATACACATTGGGCTTCGCAAAAAGGAAGACCGAGATCGAGATCGAGCTAAAGAGGATGAGCCCTCCCATGGTCGGCGTATCTTTCTTTCCGGAATGAAGCACTGCCAACTGTCCAACGACCTCCTCACTCCGGCCCGCCTCCTTCATTCGAAGGTTCCGAAGAAAACGAATGATTCGCGGACCCAGCACCAGGGCTAATATAAAGGAGAGCAATCCAGCCATGACCGCACGCACTGACAAATAGCCAAAAAGACGGAGCGGCCCCCAATAGGATTCAAACTGTTCGAGATAGGTAAGCATTCGACGTTAATTGATGGTTAGCGCAAGGGAATCCAGGATCGTTTCCAAGTGAAATTTTCGAGATCCTTTCAGAAATATTGGTCCTTGCGATGCTCCGATGGATTTCACTACGGAGGCGGCATCACTGGCCACCACAACAGCACCCGCTTCCCCGACTTTTTCGCGAAGATCCGGAGCCATTTCACTGGAGAGCCCACCCACGAGAAAAACGCTGTCTCCAGCACGAACCGGAAGGACTTTCGCAAGGTCTCGGTGCCAGCTGACACCATCTGCTCCCAGTTCCTCCATGCCTCCTACTACCCAAATTCGCGGACCGCTCGGATATCGACGATCAAAGTAGTGAGCAGCATCCAGTACTGAGGAAGGATTCGCGTTGTAATAGTCTGCGTAAATCGTGCGCCCACCTGCAGTGAGAATCTCTCCTCTTTGGGTGGCGGGTTTCCAGGAACCCAGTCGGCGGACAATCTCTTCGTCTGGGATTCCTTCATCCCGGGCTACAAGGGCGGCCAAACAGGCGTTCTCAATCATCCCTGCGGTCCCCTCCATCGATCCGAGGAGTACAGACTCCCTTCCCTTCGAATGAAGTGACACCAAGTCCTTTTCAACTCGATAAGACCAAGTAGTCCCGGGCAAAACCATTTCACTGCCAGATACATGGGGAAGCACCCACTGTACTCCTTTTGGAGATACAATCTCGCTAAAGGCTTTAAAACGGGCACATGCCGGACCAAAGTATGCTCCTTCTGAGGCATATTTTGCCAGGACTGATTTTTCCCCGGCAACCCCGTCCAGTGATCCTAGATTCTCGAGGTGGGCAGGAGCAATTGTCGTCACAACAGAGATTTCAGGCAACAGCATCGCTGCCAGCTGGTCCATTTCCCCTTTCTCGCTAATTCCCGCTTCTAAAACCGCGCGCCGATGATGAGAGCGCAGCTCGAGTTCACACAAAGGAATCCCGAGATAGTTATTGAGATTGCCCGGTGTCACATAGGTATCCTCCTCGCCGAGCAGCATACCGAGCATCTCCTTGGTGGAAGTTTTGCCGCAACTTCCGGTCACAGCGATGAGTCGCCCGCCCCAGTTTTTTCTCCACTCGCGCCCGAGCAATTGAAACGCCCGTAAGGTATCCGCAACGACAATTTGCGGCAAAGGTAGTGTCGGCTGAGGTTCGCTGACCAAGGCCGCTGCAGCATGTTTCTCCAGAGCCATACCCAGAAAATCATGACCGTCTCGCCGTTCCGTCTTCAACGCGACGAATATCTCTCCGGCCTCAATCCTGCGTGAGTCGATAGAGAATCCTAAAGCCCCTGAAAACGATTCAGGATGAACCCATTCCGGTTGAAGCGTTTCCTCCAGAAACGATCGGCCGAAGACCATTGGATCTTCCATCCGTTGCTCTCGTTCGCTTCCCATGCCCCACTCCCGTCAGGCTCCGGGTCTCAACTGCTTTACCCGAATCAACTCCCGCGCAACCAACCGATCATCAAACGGTACGATGGTGTCTCCAAACTCCATAAATGGCTCATGGCCTTTGCCTGCAATCAAGACGGTGTCGTCCGGGCCCACTGCATCCAATGCGAGACTGATTGCACGACGGCGGTCTTCCACAAACTCAACTCGCTCGGGCTTTGAGACGCCCTTCTGCATGTCGTCAAAGATCTGGTCCAACGACTCCGAACGCGGATTGTCGGCCGTCACCCAGCAAAAGTCCGCAAAGGTTTGGCCCACATGCATCATCAATGGGCGCTTCCCCCGATCACGGTCGCCACCACAGCCAAAGACCAGATGAACTTTACCGGGGGTAATCTCACGAAGGACTTCAAGGGTGGAACGCAGCGCATCATCCGTGTGTGCGTAGTCGACAAAGACTTCGTACGGTTGACCGTCGTCCACCCGCTCCAAACGGCCGGGAACCCCGGGAAACTTCTTCAGGATTGAAGCTACTTTCTTAACATTGCAGCCCGATTCAGCAGCGATCGCCAAAGCCGCCAACATATTGGACAAATTGAACCGTCCGGCCAAATTCGCTTTGATTTTGTATTCACCTTTTGGGGTCACCAATCGAAAGGTCACACCTGTTCGTGAAAACTCTACATCCTCCGCTCGATAGTCTGCGTCTCCAGCAACCCCAAAGGTGATGCAGGCCGCATCCTCCCCGAGGTCCGCAACAAGCCGCCGCCCATAGGGATCGTCAATATTGATGATCGAGCGTTTTGGAGTCGACCCGATACCTCCGTCAAACAGGCGCCGCTTCACCTCGTAGTACTCGTCCATGTCTTCATGGTAGTCGAGGTGGTCCTGTGTCAGGTTAAGAAATACAGCGATATCAAAACTCATCCCCTCCACACGGCATTGGTCAATCCCATGAGAGCTCACCTCCATCACTGCCGATTTGCAATCCGCATTGATCATCTGGCGGAAGAGCGAGTAGGTATCGACCGATTCGGGCGTTGTCTTGTAAGAGGGCACGGTCCGTCCTCCGAGGTCATAATGGATGGTACCCACGAGACCCGCTTTCCCGTGCTCTGCAGCCAACAACTCCCGAGCGAGCCAGGAAACCGTTGTCTTTCCGTTCGTTCCAGAGATTCCTACTGTGTGCAGCTTCCGGTCGGGCCACTGATAGAAGTTCCCGGCGATCGCAGCCAGTGCACGTGGGACCGATTTTACTTGAATGAAAACCACACCCGAATGCATCCCCGGCGCATCCTCCGTTACAATTCCTGCCGCGCCGCGGTCAATCGCTTCTTCAACGAACAATCGTCCATCCGTGCGCAGTCCTTTTCGGGCGAAGAAGAGACTCCCCGGAATCACGCGACGGCTGTCTGTAATGATCGAGCGAACTTCTTGATCCAAGGAACCTTTATGAACGAGTACATCCACCCCTTCGATAATGTCGCGAATCTTCTGCCCTGCCGGCTGATTCGGAGTACCCCCTCCGCCAAAAGGAACCACGGTTGGCGACCAAAACCGGTTCTCGATCAGGGTACTAATTTGAATGTCCGGCAGTCTCATTGGGTGTTCTCCGTCAGGGCCATGAGGGGGCCTCCGATGACCCCTTCTGGTACGATTTGCAAATGATGGGAGGCGGTCTCTGCGATACTCCGAAATACTGGAGCAGCAACAACACCGCCGTAGCCGACCCCTTTTAGCTGCGGATCTTCCACAACTACGGTGATCACAACCTCTGGATTGTCGGCTGGTAAAAATCCACTAAAGGATGCCACGTGGTGGCGGTTCGAATACTTTCCGTCAATGATCATCTGGGTGGTTCCAGTTTTTCCAGCGGCTCGAAATCCGTCCACGTAGGCTCGGCGTGCGGTCCCCTCCGGTCCGACAACCCCCTCGAGGAAGCCAGCCATTTCCAGGGCTACTTCCTCCGAAATGATTCGCTCTTCCGGTGCCGGGCTAAAACGGATCACCGTGTCTCCGTTTGAGTCGTAGACGCTCTTGACCAAATTCAACGGACGTCGTACGCCACCCGCAGCGATGACGGACATCGCGGAGTGAACCTGTACGGGTGTCGCCGAAACCGCATGCCCCATTGGCAGGCGGGAGATGGTCAATCCATCCCACGCTTTTACCGGATGGAGAATCCCCCTCGATTCAGCCCCTAACCGCAGCCCCGTCTTCTCTCCAAAGCCGAAGGCCCGAGAGTACTCATACATCCGTTCGTCTCCCAGGGTCATCCCGAGCAAGGCCGCTCCGCGGTTACTTGATTTTACCACGATGTCTTTGACCGATAGTTCGTCGTACTGATGATGGTCAGCTGGCATACGAACGGTACGACCGTTATATTCGACACGGGAGTTACTGCAGTCAAATAGGGTGTCAGGTGTGACGAGATTCTCATTCAACGCTCCCGCGGATGCCACAATCTTAAAGGTCGATCCGGGCTCGTACACGGTAGTCAGCGCCCGGTTCATCCAGGATGACTTCGGCGATTCTCCGTGAAAGTTCGGGTTAAAGGTCGGACGATTAGCGAGGGCGAGGATCTCTCCAGTCTTCGGATCCGAGACGATGATCGAGGCGGACTTTGGAGAGTACTTTTCCATGATGGAATCCAACTCACCTTCCACTTTGGTTTGGAGGACCAAGTCGATGGTTAGCTCCACACCCAACCCGGGCCGGGGGGCGACTTCCCGCCAACGGAACTGTGCGAGCTCGCGACGACGCCCGTCTTTCTCCGACTCACGCCAGCCTGCCTGCCCTTGCAGGTAAAAGTCCATCGCCTGCTCGACTCCGTAATATCCTCCCCCATCGTTTGCCACGAAGCCAATGAGGTGAGCAGCCATCGAACCAGCCGGATAGATCCGCTGATTCTTGTAGTTTCCATACACACCGCGTATTTCCAATTCGCGGATCAAATCGTAGTCTTCTGGATAGACCGCGTCGGAGAGTTTCACCCAACGAACGGGGCGAACTTCCCCGGTGGATGGATTACGGCGCTCGCGCTTTTCGAACGCTTCGCGAATTCGGCTCTCGGGCAGATCCAGTATCTCTGCCAACTCTGGGATCTTCGTAAAGTCTTCCCGCACGAGGGACTGAGGGTCCACCCCCAGCTCGATAACCGTCTGAGTCGAGGCCAATAGATTGCCCGCTCGGTCAACAATCGGACCGCGTGGGGCCACAAGTCGGTCGTAACGACCTCGGCTTTCCTCTGCATATTGGACATAGTGCTCAGGATCCAATACTTGTAAGTGAAGCAGACGCGCAAAAACCCCGGCAAAACCGAGGAAGATCGCAGTCAATATTAGGCCATATCGAAATGCCCCTATGTAAGGAGGACGCACGTTTGTCTAGCCTCCATCAATCGTTAAAGGCCACTTCCATCGGCTTGCCGTAAGGGACAAGCCGCACAACTCGGTTCCCATCGGCATCCGTGGTGCGTTCGACTTGGGCAATCTGGTTCCAGTCCGGACGCTTGAGCGAATCGCCCACCATACGAATCAACTCATCCGGCCGTTGGGCTTCCGCCAAACGAGCGCTCATGTAGCGATTCTTTCGAGTGAGATCCTGGAGAGTTTTCTCGTGGTCTTCGATCTGATCCGCGGTCCGGCTGATTTGGCGTTGGATCCAGACCTGCGAGAGCCCCCCAAATAATGAGACGGCAAGAAACACTCCCAACAAGAGTAGGTTGAGAGGTGGAAGGTAGCTGCTGGGAGAATTTTTCATGATGATGCGTTTTTGATGAGAACGCGAAGTCGGGAGGAACGGCTTCGCGGGTTGCGCTGAATCTCGGCCTCGTCTGGACGCATGGGCCGGGTGAAGGGAAGCTTTGCTTCGATGGTTCGCTCGTCTTGGGTGCGGGAATCGTTGGCGCCAACCGGACGACCGGCGCGAGCACGGAAAAATCGCTTCACAATACGGTCCTCCAGCGAATGAAAGCTGATGACCGCCATGCGTCCGCCCGGAGCCAGTTTTTCAAATCCTGCAGGCAAGGCCCGGTGAACCGCGTCGAGTTCCCCGTTGATCGCGATGCGGATTCCTTGAAAACTGCGGGTAGCCGGATGGAGCCGCCCACGCGCCGCTACTCCGGGCACTGCTGAGCGAATCAATTCCGCCACGCTCGAGGTCCGGCTCAATTGATCGCCGCCACGCGCTTTCATGATCGCACCCACAATCCGACGCCAGAACTTCTCTTCACCGAAGTCACGGATCGCTTCCACGAGCTCACTCTCCGATGCAGTTTCCAAAAACTCGGCCGCAGAGCATCCTTTCGTAGGATCCATGCGCATGTCCAGCGGGGCATCTCCCCGAAAAGAAAATCCGCGGTCAATCTGGTCCAATTGAAACGAAGATACGCCGAGGTCGAAAAGCATCCCGTCAAATCCGGACTCGTCCAATTCCTCCAAGTCGCCGAAATCCACCCAATGGAAAAAGAACCGACCCGGAAATTCTGTCGCAAATTCTTCAGCTCTGTCCCGCGCAGCTGGATCACGATCCAATGCAGTTAGCTTGTTGTCCGGATGAGCTTCCAAAATAGCGCGCGAGTGACCGCCGCCACCAAAAGTTGCGTCGAGGAAATGTCCCCCACGATCCGCATTGAGCCCTTCGATGCACTCTTGCAAGAGGACGGGCTCGTGACCGCGATTTTCCGTTACCTGTTCTATATCCTTAGACATTGATTTGCTTCAGGATGCGGTTCATGAGGTCCGGATCATTTAAATCCGCACTCTCGTATCGTTCGACAGAGTGAATACTGAAATAGCTGAAGTTTCCTACGAGGATCGCCTTCTTCTCCATCCCCGCATGCGCCAACAACTTATCGTTTAGGTTGATGCGCCCTTGTTTATCACAACCAAAGGAATGTGCCATTGAACCGAGTTGGGTGACCAACTTCTGCCCTTCCGCATCACCTAAGCTGATCTTCGACACTTGTTCTTCGAAACGGTCGATCATCTTCGGGGGGTATACGGTGATGAAGCCTCCGGGATTCGGGAGAGCAAGGTACACCTCAGCATCGTCCCCCTGAAACCGCCACTTAGACGGAATCGTGAGACGTCCTTTCGCGTCAACGGAGTGCGCAAACTCCCCGACGTAAAAAGCTCTTTCTGCCGCTACCATTCAATTCACTAGGATCCCATTAAAAACCGATTTGCCCCATTTCTCCCCACTTTGCCCCACCTGTCAACACATTTGCACCCCAAAGCCCCCTTCCGCTGTAGTAATTTCAGGGCGACTCCCTTGCCCCCAAAATGAACTCAACCCATTCTTATCCAGCATGTTCCACAGACATGAAGCCCTCACATTCAGGCCCGTAACGGAGCAACGAACCCATCCCCCACTCGTGCCACCCAAAGAATCGATTTCCCCCACGATTGAATTCAACTTTTACAACAGCGCCGAATCCTGCGCTCTATCCTTGCCCCAATTTTCGTCGCAACTTACGTTCGCCGCCATGATTCATCCGACAGCGATCGTGGACGAGGCGGCATCCTTGGGAAAAGATGTCCGCATCGGCCCCTTTTCCATCGTGGAGGGAGGAGTAACCATCGGCGACAACACCGAGCTCTCCTCCCATGTTGTCATTAAGAGTGGCGTGGTGATCGGCGCGGATTGCAAGATCGACTCGTTTTCGGTCATCGGGGGGGATCCAAATCATATGTCTTTCGATATCGCCACGCGGTCGGGAGTGCTGATCGGCAACCAGTGTGTCTTCCGCGAATCAGTTACCATTCATCGCTCGATCTATCCCGATACGAATACGTTGGTCGGGAACAATGTGTTCCTCATGGCCGGTAGTCACATCGCCCACGACTGTGATGTCGGCGATCAGGTGATTTTCGCCAATCAGGTCGCCATTGCAGGTCACTCGACTCTCGGCAGGGGTGTTTTTATGGGAGGAGGTGCCATGATCCATCAATTTACAAGAATTGGCGACGGCGCCATGATCAGCGGGCTCTCCCGTATTTCGAAGGACATCGCACCATTTCTTATGGTGGGGGAACGGGATCATGTCAGCGGACTCAATTTGATTGGCTTGAGGCGCAGTGGTGTTCCCGCAGAGTCCATTCGGGAGATCAAAGAGCTCTTTCGGACCATTCTATTGAAACCTGGCAATCCCATTCAGGTAGCTGCCAACCAGCCCACTCCGTCATCCCCGGAAGCCCGCCTTTTCCTAGAGTTTTTTATTTCAAGCAAGAGAGGATATGCAAAAAACGTCGTCGCCTGAGATCGAAACCCAACCGAAACCCCAAGCATTAGAAGACCGTACTCTTCCACGTCCGGTCGCGATCACCGGAGGAGACCCCGCTGGGATCGGACCTGAGATCGTTGAAGCATGGTGGGAGAAACAAACTTCGGGGTTCAACGACTACGTTTTCGTCGGGCCACCCGATTGGCTCACCCGCCTCAATGAGATTCATCCCGTCCGCGGAGTCGAGATCGGCCGTACCGGGACGACTCCAGGCCGCCCCAGCCTGGAATCAGCGCGCACCGCCTACGGTTGCCTCGAATCGGTCGCCAACGGGTGCTTGATTGGCTCCTATAGCGGAGTCGTCACTGCTCCCGTTTCCAAATCCTGGCTCGCTAAGGCCGGGTTTCCTCATCCGGGCCAAACCGAATTTTTCGCCGAGCGATGGGGTGGAGATCCTACCATGGCCTTCGCCGGTGGCCGAATGCGAGTTGCCTTGGTCACTTGGCACATTCCGATCCGCGAGGTGCCACAGGCCATTAGCCGATCCAAGCTTGTTCGCACAATCCGACATGCGGCCATCCTCGCCCGGGCCACTGCCGACCTCAATGAACCCCGAATCGGAGTCTGCGGCCTCAATCCCCACGCCGGTGAAAATGGCGTACTCGGACTCGAAGAACGGGATTTCATCGATCCAATCCTTGTCGAACTGCAGAACGAATTCCCCGGCCTCTCGGAATGCCTCCCGGCAGACACTCTATTTCTCCGCCATCTCGAAGGCGAATTCGACGTAGTCGTCGCACTCTATCACGACCAAGGTCTGGGGCCGATGAAGACGGTTGATTTCGACTCGGCGGTCAATGTGACCCTGGGGCTCCCGTTTGTAAGAACGAGTCCCGACCATGGCACTGCTTTCGCACTTGCCGGACATCGGGAGGCGTCTCCCCAGAGCTTCACCAATGCCGTTCGCTTGGCTAAACTTCTCATCACCCACAGAGAAGAGGCGGGAGACTCTCAATCAACTGAATTGGAATGAGCCGTTGGAAGGCCATTTGTTCCTACGACGGCACTGATTTTGCAGGTTGGCAAAGCCAGTCAACACGCAACGCCGTACAAGACGCAATCGAGATAGCCCTCGAATCGGTTCTTCGCCAAAGCATTCGCATTCATGGAGCCGGGCGAACTGATGCCGGCGTCCACGCTCATGCACAGTCTTTCCATTTCGACCACGAATGGAATCACTCTGGGGAATCACTGGTTCGGGCGGTAAATACAAAGCTTCCTTCGTCACTCCGGCTCATCTCGATTCTGCCAGCTCCAGACGATTTCCACGCGAGATTCTCCGCTCGGGGGAAATGCTACGAATACCACCTTTCGCAACTTCCCCCCGACCCGTTCTCGGTGCGCTATTGCTGGCATATCTCTACTCCTTTTCATGCCGATCGGGTCAGAGAGGTGCTCCCGACTTTCGCTGGTTCTCACAATTTCACCGCTTTCGCAGGAAAGGTCGTAGATGCCGAGAATCCAATAAAGACCCTGGAAGCTCCAAAGCTCATTTCCGCCGGAGAAGGACGGTGGATTCTCCAGGTCAAAGGCAATGGGTTCCTCTATCGCATGGTCCGTTCACTCGCCGGAACTCTCGTGCGGGTCGCCTCGGGCAAGCTCGATCCCCAACGCATCCAAGAGCTTCTGGAAAATCCAGTCCGCACCCCAGAGGTCCATACAGCTCCTGCTTGCGGACTGTTCCTGAAAGAGGTATTCTACGAAAATGCGCCCGGCGACTGATTCATTGCCCCCGATCCTTGGATCATGGGCGCGGGCTTTGATCGATGTATTCTATCCACGCAATTGCATTTTGACTGGAGAACCGCTCGCCGATTCGCGCTATCGATACCTCTCAGATGTCGCGGTTCGGCGGCTTCCCCGGATTCACGATCCACGGTGCCCCACCTGTGGACACCCATACTATGGCGATATCGAAACCGCCCCAGCCTGTCATCACTGCGAGAACCTCCAACCAGCATTCAAAACCGGGCGATGCGGCTATTTGTTCAAAAGAGATATTCGCATCATTCTTCATTCCCTCAAATACCGGAAACGTACCTATCTCGCTCGCGATATAGCACTTCTGTTGGCTGATGCCCCGGGGTTTCTCGATTTTCTTTCGGGAGCCGTCTTAGTGCCAGTACCGCTTCACCCGACTAAGTTGCGCAAACGCGGTTTCAACCAAACCGCCGAGATCCTTCGGCACCTCAAGGGATACTCTCCCACCCCCCTCACAATCAATCCTCTCCTACATCGCCAGATCAATACCGAATCACAAACTCGGGCGAGCCGTTCCGAGAGGTTGAAGCGGGTCCGCGGGGCATTCGGCATTTCAGAAACCGCCGTCCTACCGCCCCTCGATACACGCTGTATCGTCTTCGACGACGTCTTTACCACTGGTGCCACCCTAAACACCTGCTCTCACGCTCTACGCACCGCAGGCTTCAAGAATATCGATGTCGCGGCGTTTGCTCACGGTTGACCACTTTCAGGAAAATCCCCAAAAATGATCCTTTTTCGGTCTATATTAATTTTCGCCCGTCTGGTCTCACCAAGAACTGTCCCCAAAAAGATAGGTTAAAAAATTCCTCGCTTCGAAAAGCCGCCCTCGTCTACCGTAGGCAGTTAATCCTTTCCCTAATACATGGCACTTTTTAGCAAACCGAACTATTCACGGGTAACCGTAAACCGGAAGGACATCCCCAAAGGGTTGTGGACCAAATGTCCGAAGTCCGGCGAGATTATCTATAACAAAGAACTTGAGCAAAACTTAATGGTAGTGCCCAAGAGCGGATACCATTTTCCACTTCCAGCACCAGCCCGCATCCGTTCTTTGATCGACGAGGGAACTTGGGAAGAATTAGACGCAGATCTCGTTTCGGTAGACCCTCTTAAATTTCAAGGCCCATCGTCATCCTACCCCGAGAAGCTCGAACAGTATCGGAAAAAGACGCAATTGAAGGATGCGGTGATCTCCGGTCGCGGTAAACTTTCCGGGATTCCGGTAAGCCTCGCCGTGATGGATTTTCGATTCCTCGGAGCGTCAATGGGATCCGTTGTCGGCGAGAAGATTACCCGAACGATTGAACGTGGTCTGGACGAAAAATCTCCAGTCATCATTGTTTCCACTTCCGGAGGCGCCCGGATGTATGAGGGGATCTTGAGCCTGATGCAGATGGCCAAATCCAGTGCTGCTCTAGGCCGCCTCTCACAAGCAAAGCTTCCCTATATTTCAATCCTGACGAATCCAACCATGGCTGGTGTGATGGCCTCTTTTGCCTCTCTCGGAGACCTTATCGTCGCCGAACCTGCCGCATTGATTGGTTTTGCAGGACCCCGGGTCATTAAGGAAACTACCCAACAAGACCTTCCTCCCGGCTTCCAGACTTCCGAATTCCTCCTCGATCACGGGTTGATCGATCAGATCATTCCAAGACCCGAAATGAAAAAGCGGCTCACCCACTTCCTCTCCGCCTTCACCGGTCGTAGTCTCGAAGAAGTCGCTTCCTAACACTTCAGCCACTATGCGGATCGCTAGACTTCAAACCGAAAACGGTCCTCTTTTTGCCAACCAAAACCCGGATGGCTCGTTTACGCGGTTGTCCGGTGATATTTTTGGTGATTTTTCCGATTCAGGAGAAATTGTGGAGGGCTCCCTGCTCGCTCCAATCGCTCCTTCTACCATCTATTGCATCGGTTTAAACTACCGTGCACACGCTGAGGAGACAGGGAAGAAAGTACCAGAGTACCCGGTCGTATTCATGAAGTCCCCAACGGCAGTTCTAGACCCGGGCAAACCGATTCTGCTACCCGATCCAGAGGTTTCCGATACCGTCGACTATGAAGCCGAGATCGCAATCGTCATGGGGAAAGATTGCCTCAATGCCTCTCCCGAAAACGCCTTGGATTATGTCCTAGGCTACACTTGCGCAAATGATGTCAGTGCTCGCAATTGGCAATCTCCACGAGGCGGAGGTCAGTTTTGCCGGGCCAAAACTTTTGATACGTTCTGCCCATTAGGTCCTGTTATCGTCACTTCCGACGAGATAGAAGACCCAAATCAACTATCCCTTTCCACCCACCTCAATGGTAAGGTGATGCAGGATTCGTCGACGTCCGATATGATTTTCAATGTCCGCGAGCTCATCGTCTTTCTCAGTAGAGACACGACTCTTGCCGCAGGAACGATCATTCTCACTGGAACACCACAAGGTGTGGGCGTCGCCAGGAACCCTCCTGTCTATTTGTCCGATGGGGATCAGGTCGATATCCAGATCGAGAAGATTGGCACCCTATCAAATCCAGTTCGATCGAGAACCAATTGAGCGAAGATCCGCTCGCAATCAAGTAGACCGGCCCTAACCCGCCGGGCAGGCATTAAAAAAGGCCCGGACTTTCGCCCGGGCCTTTCGTGTAAAGAGAGTCTGGAATTAGTGCCTGAAATGGCGGACTCCGGTAAAGACCATTGCCATTCCCCGCTTGTTTGCCTCGGCAATGACTTCTTCGTCTCTGACGGATCCTCCGGGCTGAATCGCAGCCGTCGCTCCCGCCTCTGCAGCCGCAGCCAAACCGTCCGCAAACGGGAAAAATGCATCAGAAGCGATGGCCGACCCTTTCAAGGAGAGCCCCGCTTCGCCAGCCTTCCATACTGCGATCCGCGAACTGTCTACACGCGACATTTGCCCCGCGCCAATTCCAACCGTGTACTCGGCACCCGCATAAACAATCGCATTCGACTTTACGTGCTTAACGACCTTCCAGCCAAATAGCATCGAGGCCCATTCTTCGTCCGTCGGCTGACGTTCCGTCACCACGGTGCACGCAGCAGGTTGCAGGCGCTTCTGATCGCGATCCTGGACCAGTAATCCACCAGCAACACTTCGGATGTCTTGGAGCGAGCCTGAACGCAGCCCCGACTGAGCCACAATTAAACGAAGGTTCTTCTTCTTCCCGAGAATCTCAAGAGCCTCCGCCGAGAAATCCGGGGCGATGATCACTTCGCAAAATATTTTTGAGACTCGTTCCGCCAATTCGCCAGTCACCGTCTGGTTGCAGACAATAATTCCACCAAATGGAGCCTGACGATCCGTCGCAAAGGCCTTTTCCCACGCCGCGCAGAGATCCAAATCAGACGCCACTCCGCATGGGTTGGTGTGCTTGAGGATTCCAACTGTTGGTTTCTCAAACTCACCGATCAAAAAGGCAGCGGCCGAGATATCGATGATGTTGTTGAACGACAAAGCCTTTCCTTGGAGCTGACGGAATGACTCTGAAAAATTTCCGTACAATGCCGCCTGTTGATGCGGGTTTTCACCATAGCGAAGCTTCTGCTCCAGTGGAATCTCTTGACGGAAAATCTTCGGGAACCCCGAAATCGCCTCCAGATCAGGCTCATCACTTTCAGTCCCTTCTAAATAGTCCGCAATCGCCCGATCATACTCAGAGGTACGGCGATACACTTTCCGCGCCAAACGACGACGAAGGGCGACAGACCCCTCCGCGCCATTCTCGCGAAATGAGTTCAGCACTTCTTCGTAATCAGAAGATTCGCAGACAACCGTAACAGACTCAAAATTCTTCGCTGCACTCCGCAACATAGAGGGACCTCCAATGTCGATATTCTCGATCGCATCCTCCTGACTGACATCAGGCTTAGCGACGGTCTCTTCAAATGGATAGAGATTCACCACTACCAAATCGATCATTTCGATCGATTGCTTCTCCGCCTGGTCCAAATGCTCCTTTTTATCCCGACGGCAGAGCAACCCTCCGTGAACCTTAGGGTGCAAGGTCTTTACACGCCCTTCCATGATCTCCGGGAACCCAGTCAAGTCACTGACATCCGTCACTTCAATTCCTTCTTCTCGAAGCAACCGAGCAGTTCCTCCGGTCGAATAGATCCGATAGTCGAAATTTTCCACCAGCTCCTTCACAAAAGGACAAAGTCCAGTCTTGTCGGAAACCGAGATGAGCGCGTTTTTCTTCATGCCCAACCTCTACTGCCTACTCAACACCGACGGCAATCTTTTCGTTCCTTGAGGACGATAAAAGAAGCATTTCAATCTATCCAAACAGGTCTTTCCGCAGCCCGGTCCCCACCGAGAGACCACCCCAGTCAGCCCCCGCCATCCCGTGCGGCTTCCGAGGCCGAATCCCTTCAGGCAATTCTTTCTGCTGCGCCTCCACAAACTCCACCGACCCC
>DGMY01000071.1 GCA_002388665.1 Opitutia bacterium UBA4506
TCATGCTCCAAAACTACCACCGCTTACCGACCTCCGTCAATACTAATTTGTCTGATCTTGAAAATGCTTTACTGGCTTGATTTGATGGGGGATGGTGGCAGTTTGGTTGCATGTGCAAAGAGGTTTATCTTTCTGATTCAGTTACTTTTTCAAACCGTGCTCCGCTGGTTCTTATGGCTGGGGTAAATGTACTAGAGTCTAAGGACTTGGCATTTGAAGTTGCAGAGGAGATGGTCCGAGTCACTCGGCGGTTGGGTATTCCCTATGTCTTTAAGGCTTCTTTTGATAAGGCGAATCGTTCTTCTATTCATTCTTTTCGAGGGCCTGGGCTTGAGAAAGGTTTGGAAATTTTGGCAGGGGTTAAGGAGAAGTTTGATGTTCCTGTGATTACCGACGTTCATGAGCCTTATCAGGCAAAACCGGTGTCTGAGGTTTGTGAGATTCTACAATTGCCGGCTTTCTTGTGCCGACAGACGGATCTGGTTGAGTCGTTGGCGCAAAGTGGATCTGTGATCCAAGTGAAGAAGGGGCAGTTTCTAGCGCCAGATGATATGAGGCATATTTTGGCTAAGTTTGCTGAGTGCGGAAACGAACGAATCTTACTATGTGAACGCGGAGTTTCCTTCGGTTATCATAACTTAGTAGTGGATATGCTGGGGTTTGGGGTCATGAAATCGCTTGGAGCACCAGTAGTATTTGATGTGACTCATTCACTTCAGGTTCCTGGTGGACGAGAGAGTTCTTCAGGAGGGCGAAGAGAAGCAGCTTTGCAGTTAGCGAAAGCTGGGGTTTCGCAGAAGATAGCGGGATTATTTCTCGAGGCGCATCCCGATCCAGATCGCGCTAAATGTGATGGCCCTAGCGCTTTACCATTGGCTCATTTCGAAGCCTTCATGGAACAAGTTGCCGCAGTGGATCGTTTGGTGAAGGGCCAGGCTGATCTGGACTTAGGATAATTTCTGGAATTTCCCAAGGGATTCTCCTCTAGTCCTTAACAAATAGATCAGACAAAAAATATATGACATCGCGGTCTTATTTTGGGCCGAATTGATTAGAAGCAGAAGGGGCACTGTTCGGTGCCGTCGGAAAGAGGGGTAATTCCTGGGCCGGCGTAGAGTCGCCATGCGATCATCGCAGCTAGAATGAGTGCCATCGATCTTTGGATACGCTTCATCCAGATGGGTGAAATTCGAGTTTGGATTCTGGCGTATTGTGTATGGGTGAGCCAAATTAAGGGGAGGGTACCGAGGGCGAAGGCGAAAAGAAATTGGGCGCCGTTGCTTGTTGAGCCGGTGGTGAGTGCTACTCCAACGACTAGGTAGAGAGGACCACAGGGGAGGAATGGGGTTACTATTCCCAGAAGTGCGCCAGCTAGAGTTCTCGGGAGTTTTCGAAACCTGAGGTTTAATTTGAAAAACCACTTGCTGACGAATCGGGGCTTGGGGATTCGTTTCTCAAGACCGAATGCTATCGCGACAAAAAATATGACCAAGGCCCATGGAAAATAGTGGAAACTGCTGGAGTTGAACCACGCAAAAGGGGCCGCACCAATGGCTCCCGCGACGGCGCCGAGAATTGTGTAGGCGAGTATACGGGCTCCATGGTAGACCGAGGTCACCACGATTGGATTTGCTTTGTCGTTTGGCCCCTGAGGTAGGAATGCGCAAGCGAGAGGCCCACACATGCCTACGCAATGTACCGATGTTACGACACCTGCGAGGAATGCTGCAGTCGGGCCAGTAATGGATTGTGGATCGATCATAGCAAGCGATCAGGCATTGCGACGATACATCCAAATCCCGCCTGCAGTGGCAATGGCAAATGGAGTCCAGGCTGCCAGTGTCGCGGGTAGGAAATCACGTTGTCCCGCCATGGTGAAGAGTGCTGTCAGTGCAAAGAACGCTAGATACATCCAGATCGCTCGAAAAAATCCACCAGAGGCTCTGGAGCGCCCACTGCCCAGGGCGCAGGGTAGGGCGATCAGGACAACGACAAAGAATTGGAAAGGAGTCGATAATATGGAGAGGTAGCGAGTTCGATAGGCGTCGATCTTCGGGTCTCCCTCTGCCCGTGATATCAGGTCGGCGAGTTGATTTAGGGAGAGGTCTTTAGGGCGCTGGCTAAAGCCGAACAGGACGGTCGGACTCATCTCACTTTCGTTGAGTTCCATCGAGTCAAATTGAATCTGGGAGGCCGGAATACCTGAGCCTCCGGGTAATTCCATTATTATTCCGTCCTCCAGGGTCCAATTGTTCTTGGATATCGAGTATGTGGCGCGTGCTGCTTCGTAGCGAACCCGGTCATCACCGCGAGGTAGTGATATGGATACTCCAAACGCTTCGTTGGACGAAATGCGATAGACCTCTGCGAACCAAATCTCGTCATTGGAGGGAAGGGCGACAGCGAGGTCTTGGGTTGTCCCTCGAATGGTCTCACTTTGGTTGGCGAGATCTTGTTCTTTGACCTGTTCTTTAATGAGCCGGGACTGCTCGACCGATGACGGAGCGAGAGAGCCATTCAGCCAGAGCAGGCCTAAGGCGAGAAGGGTTGCCGCGAGCCAGTGAGCCCGACTGAGGCGAAATAGACTTATTCCGGCGGCGCGAATGGCGACGATTTCTCCGTTTCGATGCAGTGTAGCGAGGGAGAACAGAAGAGACAGCAGGAAGCAAATCGGCAAAAGCGAAGGGAGGTAGCCTGGAATGAGGAGAAAGAAGAACAGTAGCAGCTGGTCAAGCGGTGCCTTGCGCTCAAGGAATCCGGGCAGTTCGTTGTAGATTTCGCTGAGAAGCAGGAGTCCGAGAATTGCCCCTACTGCGAGGGTGAAAATTTTCAACCACTCGCGAAAAATGTAGATATCGATGCGCAAGATCGGATCAAATTTATTGGTAAATCCAATAGCGTTGGCTGAACTCTTGGAATGTATCGGATTCGAGTTCAAATTTCCGGAGGAAATAGGTGAGGTCGATGCGACTCCCCTGAGTTGAGATGGCATTCCACCACTCGGTCGAGCCGACATGTTTATTGTAGAGAACCATTTGTGCGTCAGTGGCGCTCGCAAACGGATTGGGCGAATCCCATTTCGCGGCGAGTTTCATCATCTCGAAGCTTAGTTGAGTGGGACGGAGGACAGAATAGTCATCGACGATCACGTAAACACCCATCCCGGTATGGCGGTCGGGCAGTCGATAACTTTTCAGCTGATAACTCAGTCCGGGGATCTTTAGTTTTTCGAGTTGAGCTTTGAGGGTTACGGGTGACATGCCCGGATAAGAAAGAAGGCGGAACGGAAAAGGAGTTCCGTATCCATGTTTGAATTTTCCGATCTGAGTTCCCAACCCTGTCATTGGATAACCGAGAACTGCGGAAAGGTCGGGAATAGCGGGAGAAGTGGGCACCCATCGTAGGCCGGTCTGTGGCCAGAGCATGCTGCGTTTCCATCCCTTCATTGGGACAATCTTCAAATCCCCTTCCATTCTAGTTTTCTGTGGCACTTCCAGCCATCCTGGAACCTCCTTGAGCATCCGGGCCAGTTCCCCTACCGTGAGACCGTAAACATAGGGCATCCGATAGTCTCCAACGTAACTCATCCATCGGGTTTCCATCATTGGTCCATCCACCTTGAGGCCACCGAGAGGGTTTGGACGGTCGAGAACAACAAATTCTTTTCCGTTTTCGAAACAGGCCTCCATGGCGAGTTTCATGCAGCTGATGTAGGTATAGGAACGAACTCCCAGATCTTGTAAATCGACAACCAACGTATCGATTTTCGAGAGCATCTCTGGGGTGGGCTTGCGGTATTTTCCGTAGAGAGAGTAGACGGGAAGACCTGTTTTGGGGTCGATTTTGTCTAAGACGGGAACGTTTGCTTTTTCGTCGCCATAGACCCCGTGTTCCGGACCGAACAGCGCGACCAAGTCTACATTGGGCGCGCGATCGAGAACGCTGATAGTCGATTCACCCTGGCGATTCACCCCTGCCGGGTGGGTTAGGAGGCCGACTCGCTTTCCTTCCAAAAGGTCGAAGTTTCGCTGGGTAAGATTGTCGATTCCAAGAAAAATGGAACGAACGACCCTTGGTTTCGTAGTCGATGATGTTTGTCCACTTGCAGCGAGTGGAGCGACAAAGATTACGCCAAAATAGAGTAGGCGTAGAGCGCGTTGGAGGACCGTCTTCATGAGTGTCCGTTCCTACTCGGGGATCGGGGGGATGACGAGGAGATTTTTTATTCCTTCGTTCATCTCCAGCCCCCCAGCTGAAAGTGGTGGCCAGAGGCAGAATCGAACTGCCGACACAAGGATTTTCAGTCCTCTGCTCTACCGACTGAGCTATCTGGCCTTTCCAAAAGTGGAAAAGAAGAGAGATGCCGAACCAATCGCGAGAGGTCAATGCAAAGGTTGAAAAAAATAGCAAAGCTGTAATCTAAAATAGATCAGATCAAAATAACTTTACGCAAAAACGGTTGGCGCGAGGCATTGGGGAAAAGAATGGACGGTGTGCTTGCGTTCCTTGGGGGACTGTGGTCATTTATGGACCTGAGACATTCCTGGGGCGTTCGGCCTTTCAACCGTTTCTTTCCTTACTCTATCAATACGGGAGCTCGAACCCGAGCGGGGGCTGTCAAGCCGCTCATCGGAAGACAAAGCCCGTGAGGAGAGCACCCACCTGGTTTTCGAAGGAAAGAACATCTTATCGGCGCATCTGGGTTTGTCTCACCTTTTTGGGGTGAGGCATGTGGTGACTCCGTTTTTGCTTTCTTCGAGGGCGATCCGCTCCCATGCCGCGGAGAATTGCTGTTCGACACTGAGGAAGGCATCAGCGATGCAGGGGTCGAAATGGGTTCCGCTGTCATTGCGGATGATGGCTACTGCTTTTTCGTGAGAGAAGGGCTCTTTGTAGGGGCGTTTGGCGCGGAGGGCGTCATAGACATCGGCTAGGCCCATGATCCGTGCTGCCAGGGGGATATTGGTTCCGGCGAGGCCATCGGGGTACCCTGAACCGTCCCAGCGTTCGTGATGGGAGCGGGCGATTTCAATTCCCATGCGAAGAAACTCGTTGTGGGGATACTTCGCGTGAATTGTTTGAAGAGTTTCAGCACCGATTACCGAGTGGCGTTTCATTATATCGAACTCTTGAGGGGTGAGCTTCCCCGGTTTGAGCAAGATCGCATCCTCGATTCCCACCTTCCCGATATCATGGAGAGGACTTGTTCGATAAATGTTTTCCAAAAATTCGTCGTCGATCTGATTAGAGTACGGTGAGTTTTCGCGGAGGGTCTCGGCGAGGATACTGCAAAAATTTTGAATCCTCTTCATGTGTTGGCCAGTTTCGTAGTCACGGGACTCCGACAGAGTGGCCATGGCGTAGATCAGAGCCAGTTGAGACTCTGAGATCTCCCGCGATTTTTCCTCTACAAGAGTGCCGAGAGTATCGGCCTTGGCCTGTGTCATTTCCTGCAGTTTACGCAGTCGAAGGTGGGAAGTAATCCTGGCGTCTATCTCTTGGGCGTGGAATGGTTTCGTGAGAAAGTCGACGGCACCGCAGCGGAAGGCTCTGACCTTTTCAAGAGGCTCATTGAGGCCGCTGACGAAGATGACGGGAACGTTTTGAAGGGAAGGGATTTTGTGTATTTGCTCGCAGATCTCATATCCGTCGAGCTCGGGCATAATCGCGTCGAGTAGAACAATATCTGGCTGTATCCCTTCAACGGAAGCGAGAGCTTCATCGCCTCGAAGAAATGGAAAAGGGGTATAGTTTTGCTCTTCGAGAATCTCGCAAATCATATCCAGATTCTCAGCGGAATCGTCAACAACGAGAACTCTCGGGCGTGCCTTGGGGTAAGGGGGGGTGATTTCCTGCACGTTGATAATTAGGATTAAAATCGCAGTGCATTGCGACCTTTTTCGGGGTCCAGGGATGGAGAAAAGATCGGTTTAGGAGGGGTGAGGTTTGGTAAGGTTGATTGGGCGGCCACGCATCGCAGCGACCATGACCCTGAGGGTTTCTCGAGCTGACCACGGTTCATAGCCGTTGGCCCGATTCTCGGCTGCGATCTCAAAGGCCCGTTTCCACTGGGAAAAAACTGTACGGTAGGCGTTGAGGAGTGAGTGCTGCGGGTCGTAGATATGGGTCGGTTCCGACGTTAGTCCGTTGAATTCAAGGACCGTGAGGTTTTGGCCATTTCGAAGATCGAGATCGGACGGACATTTCAAATCGAGCCGTCCGAAGCAAAGCCCCTCGGTGCCTTCGAATATGCGATTGACTGCGTCTATCAATTCTGGGGAGAGCAGGCCGGCGCCATCGAGAAATAGGCTGCCTCGGCAGTGTGAACCCAATTCTGCAAGCTCGATGACTTCTCCATTGGCTGGAATGGTCGCGAGTTGGGCCTTATGCTTTTCGCTAAAATAGGGGTAGGAGCATACTGCGCGATTATCGTTGAGGATAAGAGTGTCGAGAGTGGAGGTCCCGTCCCCGGTTACGGATGTATGGATTTTGCGGGTTACTGAGGTGATTTTTCCGGTCGGCAGCGAAGGCAGTTTCTCGAAGAAGATGCCGTACTCGAGTCCGTGAATGAACTCTTGGACAAGGGGATCGCGGTCGGACTGTTCAAGGGCGGCTAAAAGCTGTTCTTCGTTTCGGGCGATCATGACGCCATCGCCGCGCTCCCCGTAGTCGGGTTTGCAAACCAGGGGGAATGGCTGGGGGAGGGAATTTTGAAAATCCCGAACCTCATTCCTCCATTCTTTTTGTGAGCTGCCTTGGCTCAGTGAAATCGTTCGAGCGACCGTTCCGCGACCCTTCTCGAGGAGGGAATAGATCTGGCGCTTCGATTCGAAGGCGATCCCGCCCCCCTCTATTCCAGGGTTCACGGCGGTGAAAAGGGAGGGCTTACGATACCGGAAGCCTAGCCAAAGCACCCATACGACCACTGGCGGGTAGAAGATCCAGCGGGGCCAAAACTCCCAGCGTATTTTTCTCTTCCAAGCTCCGTAGAATATGCGTCTCCCCCGATGGGTCATGAGAGGTGCGACGACTCGGGTCAGGAGGAAAATGACAAAGATGAGACCGAGAAGGGCCGGAAGCGCCCAGTGTTCGAACTGAGCAATCAGATGGAGCAGGGGATTCCCGATCAGTCGAGCCAACCCCACGATCATTGGAGTCCATACAGCCGCAGCGATGACAAAATACAGGAGAAATTTCCCGATATGACTACGAGTCATTCCCGCGGCAAAGTAGACTGCGAGTCGGCTCCCAGGGATGAAGCGCGTGGTGAAAATAACCATTGCCCCTCGGCGGTGGAACCATTCCTGAGCGACTTTTAGACGCTCTTCGGTCAGTACCCAACGGAACGGAGGGTACTGAACTGCACGGGCTCCGAATAGTCGGCCGCCGAAAAATATGATGAGATCGCCGACCACAATACCGGCGAAGCAGGCGATTGTGGCGACCGGAAAAGTCATGGTTCCGGCTGCTGAGAGGATCCCCGCGATGACGCAGGTAAGATCCTCGCTGGCGAATGTGGCAAGGAACAATAGAAATGCGAGGAAGAGAAGACCTTGTCCCGATGCGGGAGTGCTCGGGTTTTGTGATTGGGCCTCCGCAGCTTGAAGGATACGGGCTGGGTCGGCGTCTTTCCGCGCCCGCGCAAGACCACTCTCGGTCCGGTGGACAAAACCGTTGATGTGGTCGGCGACCGCGCCGGCCTTTTTCACGAGCACAATATGGCCGCCCTTCAGGACGGTGTATTCGCTTTGGGGAATGATCCTTTGGTGTTCTTTGGCGGCGGCTAAGGGGACCAGAGCGTCTTGTGCCCCGTGGAGGATGAGAGTCGGTACTTCAACGCGAGAGAGAATGTCCCGGAGGGGGCGTTGATCGGCGTCATAGAAACTACGTGCGTAGTCGCTATTGAGGATCGCATTGTCGAGGTAGCCAAAGTGGGGGATCAGCTCTTCGATGGCGATGAAGAAGCCCAGCTGGAGGGAGTGGATGGCATGGTTGAGAGTATAATTGCCGAGGAGCTCCTGTTCTTGAACGCCGATGGAAGACAGTAGAACGAGACTTTGGACACGGGAAGGATCCCGATCGAGAAGTCGGATGGCGGGCCCGCCACCCCGGCTATAGGCAACCACATGGACCGAAGGGATGTCCAAATAGTCGAGAAGCTGAATTAAATAGTCCGCGTCCGCCTTGAAGGAGCCATCGGACACCTCTAACGTCGAATTCCCGTGGCCGGGTAGGTCCGGAGCGATTACCCGCAGATCGCTGGGGAATTCTTCCACGAGAGCATCGAAAACGGAAGTGCCGACTGGACTGCCATGAATGAGCAAAACCGGAATCCCGTCAGCGGACCCCTCGTCGATGTAGGAGATTTGAAGGGTTTGCCCCTGATCTTCTCCGTAGCCTACGACCGCGAAGGTTTTTTGATCCGAATCGGGGATCGGAGAGACAGGATCGATCGAGCGTTTGAGGTGAGAGAGGCACAGGACTGCCAGATACAGGGCAAGGACTCCGAGGACCCATTTTTTGCGGCGCGATTTCACTTGGAAAAGCGGCGGTTCAGCTGGATCTCGGAACAGTCGAGGAAACAGGCGTTTTCTGGTGAAAAGTATTGGTGCCGCATTGAGACACGATCGGCTCCGATACGCACCATGGTGAGCGAGCGGGTATTTGCATCCTCGCGAACCATGGATGGGCCGAAGGCGGGCTGGTCGGCTCGATAGAATCCGTGAAACTCCAATAATTGGTGCAGAGCGGGCGGGTGAGTGACGACTTCGTGGAATAGGTCCCGGCGATAGGCGGTGATCTCGGCGCTCTTCCATGACGACGTCGTGAGCGGGAGGCGCACCTCTGGGAGGACGAGTCGGTTCAGCTCCACGCCGTTCCACGAGAGAAGCCCACCCTGTCCATCAGCGGATTGGACCATGAGAAGGAACGGGTCAAAGCGGACGGATTGAGTCAGAGACGCAATTGCTTCGAGTGCATCCTCTGGATGTTTATGCGCCACGGCGGAGGGTGGAAGGGTCCCGCGACTTTTCTCCGCACCCGGTCGGGGCGGGGCCGTGGGATCGATAGCGTCGTAGTAGTTTAAGACAGAAGCGACGAGACCATACTCATTGACCGCGATCCAAGTTCCGCCGCTTTGGGGGTCGACCGGCGCTAGATAGGCCGGCGAATCGGGGGGTTGGAAGAGTTTGGGAGGAAGTTCTTCCGAACGACTCTTTCCCTCGTCTCGATTGAAGAGGACATAGCGGAACCGGTCGCCCGTCATCCAAGTAGCGGTGCACATGCTCGCTTATTGGTTGGCTTGCCGTTGTTGGGCTGCTTTCCGGGATAAATCGTTGCGGTGGGCAAGTGTGGACGGGGCGACTCCAAAGCAATCGGGAATCTGGTGGCCATGATGACGTGCGATCATGGCGATCATCGCGAAATGGTGGAGGGTATGGCTCAGGGTGAAGTATAGCTCGCGTTCGGCAGAAGTTGGAATCGTTGCCCTCGGGTCTTCGACGGAGATGCGCAGTGACAGAGGGGCACCCTGTGGATTGAGATCCTCGGCCGCCAACTGGAGTTTCATCTGGATCGATCGAATGCGTTCCAAGGCGCGGTCGGGCCGAGTCTCGGTCAGCGGGTCTCTCTCTCTCGTATGATAGTCTACGAAGCCGGACTCGATCCCGGAGAGGATGGAATCATAGTGATCCAGGACATGCCGTAGGTGCGCTCCGATAAAAGAGGTGAAGGCCGGCGCCTCGACGATGCAGTAGAGGGGCTCGGGTAAATTCTCGAGGAATTCGGTCGCTTGCTGGAGGAGGGCAAGATTGGCCTCGATGGAATGTTGATGAAAAGGAACGGTCATGTGGAAGTAGTCGCTTTGCCGAAATCAGCCGTATTTTCTGACGGGAGCTCGTTACCTTTTCAACGCTGAAACCGCTCCGCAAAAGTTTATCAGGGGTTTCCCTTGCCCCGAAACTTGTCTGGTATTGGTATAGTGGCCCCTCGATGCGGCATATTTAGCTACAAATCCGGCCGCATTCAGACCCATTCATTGAACTATCCCCATCGACCAGAACGCCCCGGCCAGGACGGGCGGGCAAATCCAGGTGCGGCTGCCCGTATGCCGGGTAGCGTCGATAGGAATGGCCAGCGTCAGAGGCAGTCCCGGCAACAGAAAGCGGGCCTCAGTGGAACGCCGGGGACACTTGGAGTAAGTGAACTATGAAGAATTACTATCGGAAAATATTCATTCAAAGTCCGGCCGTTTTCGGAGTCGGGCTGATCAATCTGATGCTGGCTTTCGGCGCCTCTGCGCAGAGCGCCGGATCTTCACCGGGGCCAGAAAGCGTCGAGGAGCTACGGGCAAAAGTGGCGGACCTGACCCGGCAATTGGAGGCCGCTCAGAAGGAGCTCGCGGCAACTGAAGCGGCCGAGAATGCCGCTTTGGAGAGCGCGGAGGAGGAACTGGCAGACATCCAGGCCGCGCCCAGTATCGGGGCGGTTACATTCGGAGGAGCGATCCGGGCGAACTATACCTACGGAGATTATCCGGCAACCGGCGGCCCCTCCCAGGGGAGTGACGGGGGGAATTTTTCGTTGGACACCTTCCGCATCGATGCGGATTTGCTCTATGGAAACATCGTGGGTCGGGCCGAGTATCGTTGGTATAACGGCTACAACTTTCTCCACACTGGCTGGGTGGGCTATAATTTCGAGGGCGGGAGTCAGGTGCAGGTGGGGCTCAATCGAGTTCCCTTTGGGGCTGGACCTTACGGGGTTTCGCAGAGTTGGTTTTTTGATCAATCCTACTACGTCGGACTCGCGGACGACATGGACATTGGGGTGAAGTACCTGTTTTCGGTCGGCGATACGGAACTGGCTCTGGCCTATTACTATTCTGCCCAACCGAATGGGTTGGGCTACACTGAGCACGCCTCCCGCTATGACGCGGACCTGGTCGAGAACGACAGCGGTGAAGGGTACAAGGAGCGCAACCAAGTGAATCTACGGGTTGTTCAGCCCCTGGAGTGGGGTGATGACCTGACCACTGACCTCGGAATTTCGCTCCAAGTGGGACAACTAGTGAACGAAGGGAACGTGAACGACGGCGATGACGGTATCGCATACGCCTCGGCGATCCATGCAGTAAATGAATGGATGAACTGGAAGCTCGCCCTACAATTGACCTACTACAATTACGACATCGGAGGGCAGGACCTCATCAATCGCGGGTTCTATGATTACTACGCCGACATCGCCACCGAAGGGTGGATCCCAGCCGCGTCTCTCAGCTATTATCTGGAGACCAACGACATACGATGGCTCGACTACGTACTTCCGTACCTTGAATTCAGCTCCATTCTAAAAACCGGGGAAACCGCGGACGGGGAGGACTTTCGGGATAGTAGTTTGATCACAATCGGAGCTGCCTGGGCCCACAACGGATGGTATATCTATACGGAATACGCCTATTCGAACGGGAACTCCTTCGTTGGGGGCAATCCCTACACTAATTTCGGTGCGAACCTCGACTCCACCTGGCAGGGCCGATTCAACATCAATTTCGGCTATTACTTCTAAGACGGGAGCAAGGCGCATGTATTTCCGCTGGAGAGGGTTGCCAGTTGGAGGAAATTGGACCTAATTTGGTTGTATGGAATCTTCCCTCCTGGACAAGTCGCGGCTCAACTGGGCTCGGGGGCGTTTATCGCTCCTGTCAGAGAATATCAGTTCGGTCTTGCGGGGGAAGGACGATGTCGTCTCTCAGGTCCTGGTTTGTGTAGTGGCCGGTGGCCATTTACTGGTCGAAGATCGCCCCGGAGTGGGAAAGACGACGATGGCCTACTGTTTGGCGCGGTCGTTGGACGGAGATTTTTCGCGGATCCAATTTACCAGCGACCTCCTACCATCTGATGTTCTCGGGGTGTCGGTCTTCGACGAGCGCACGCGGGAGTTTCTTTTTCGGAAGGGGCCGATCTTTGCGAACATCGTGTTGGCGGATGAGATCAACCGAACGACTCCAAAAACCCAGTCGAGTCTCCTGGAGGTGATGGACCGCTCAAAGGTTTCAATTGACGGATCGACCTACGAAGTTGGCCGGCCGTTTATGGTCTTCGCGACCCAGAATCCGGTGGATTTCGAAGGGACTTTCCCGCTACCCGAAAGCCAGATGGATCGATTTCTCATGCGGATCTCCATGGGGTATGTGGATTACGACGCCGAGTTGGAAATCTTGCGGGATGCCAATCTGGGTTACGATGACCTGAAGATCGGCTCGGTGATTTCGATTCCCGAGTTGCTGGAAATTCAAGAGATGGCCACTCAAGTGTTTCTGGAGGAATCCTTGGAGCATTATTTGCTGCGGATTGTTCAATCGACCCGGACGGAGGCGGAGTTTCGATCCGGGGTGAGTACGCGGGGATTGTTGGCTTTGAAACGAGCTGTTCAGGCGCGCGCGATTTGCAACGGTCGCGATTTCGTGATTCCCGATGACGTGACCGCGATGGCGATGCCGGTGTTGGTTCATCGTTTGGTGCCGAGGAAAGCCACTGCCGACGCGATTGAAGAACGCAAAACCGTGCAACAGATCCTCCGAAGTATTATTGATGAAATTCCAGCTCCCTGAAGTGTTGCCAGGGATCGAGTGAAAGTGAATTGACGTGGCCCGCCCTGATTCCAAACGGCGAAAGCAATTGTCTGCATCGGGGACCCGTACGGATACGGGCCAGTCGGCACAGCCCGAGCAACCGGGTCGATCTTGGTGGCGGCGAATTCTAGGATTGATCATCCCGCCGAAAGGCCAGCGAAACCGGCCGACAATATCTGGGTGGCTCTTGATTTTAGTTGCCGTGGGCATTGGGGTCGCGGCCTACAATACGGGCAGCAACATTCTCTTTCTCGTACTGTCCTTTGTCTTCTCCCTGTTGATCGTGAACGGGATTCTCGCGATGGTGAACTTCCAGAAACTGTCCTGGGAGTTGCGCTTGCCCTCCGAGTTCCGGGTCGGGGAGCGAGTGTCGGCCGGGTTGTTCGTCAGAAATGGGAAACGCTTCTATTCCACCCGAGCGGTGTGGTTTGTTGTGCGAATAGGGAATCAAAAGCCGACGAGGATTTTCCTCCAGGATCGGATCGGTTCCGGTGATTCGGTCCTCGTCCCCTTTTCGTTCATGGTGGACAAACGCGGGATGGAGCAAATTCGAATCGAAGGCCCGGAGTCGACATATCCATTTGGATTCCTCCGGAAGCAGACCGGTTCTTTTGTCGAAATGGAGATTCTAATCTGGCCCAAATTGGACCCGAGGCCATTTCGAATTCCCGCGCCGAGGCGAACCTCGCGGGTTGGGGAGGTTTCCCGGCGAACCGGTTCAGGAACTGACCTGTTGCACCTGAGGGAATATCAGAAGGGGGACCCTCTTCGAAGTATCCATTGGAAAGCCACGGCGAGAACCGGACAACTGGTCGTACGCCAGTTGGCGGATGAAGGCACTGGATCCTATGTATTGCATATCGATTGCAGCGAAACTCTCTGGTCGGACGAGGAGTTGTTTGAGGACTTCCTGAGTCGAGCATCCACGTTAGCAGGGAGTCTATTTACGCAGAATCGATTGAGTGGTTATCTTTTTAACCGGGAGGAGTTTTGCCAAGTGCGGCACCTTTCCAGCCTGAACGAACTCAACGATCGATTAGCGCGAGCGGTCCGACATCCGGGTCGAGTTCGTCCGGTGGTCCAGCACGGGAACCTGGTCCGGTTTTACCCGACTGAGAGTGGGGGAGTGGGATTGGAATTGGCCCAATGAAAGCTGATTTTACGCAGGTGGTTCGCCTAAAATGGCTGTTGGGACAACTGCTGGCGCTTCTCGGGCTGTGGACGGTTTCCGCATTGGACATCGCACTAGGCCCTGTTTTGCTGGGAGTCGCGTTGTTGACGGTATTCGTCACTGCCTTTCCGAATCTACCGCGCCGCATTTCTCCGGGAATTCGCAAGTTAATCGCCCCGTTTCTGATCGTAGTATTTTTGGGCGACATGGTGATGAATTACCGGGATCTAATCCCCCCTCTTGTACGACTCATGTTGATACTTTTGGGGATTCGGGTTGCGTCGTTTCGAAGTAACCGCGAGGACCTCCAGCTTGTCCTTCTGGCGATGTTCCTGTCGATGGTTTCTGGGGTCTTTACGCTATCGATGTTGTTTGCTTTGCAGGCGTTCGTCTTCTCCATGCTCTCGATTGGCTTGCTGTTCATGGTCAATTTGCTGGAGTCCTCGGGTCGTGGGGCGGAGACAGATGGAAATTGGGACAATTTTAAGTGGAAAGAGTTTCGTTCGTACTTGAGGCAATCGCTGAACTTTCAGCTCGTTCGTTCATTGTTGATTCTTCTGGCGCTCTTGGCTGTGACGACCGGAATCCTGTTTGTCTCTATTCCGCGGGTCTACCTCGATCAAGCGATCCCGTTCTTAAAAATTTCCAAAGAGGGATTGAGTGGGTTTAGCGACACCGTCCGATTGGGAGAGGTAACGAGTATCAAGGAGGATGACTCGGTCGCGATGTGGATTGACGTTCCGAGTATCGATGCAATCCCTTCCGACCCCTATTGGCGGATGTTGATTCTCGATCGCTACGCGGAAGGTACGTTTATCAATAGTTTGTTTTATGGTTCATCGAGCAATCAACCCGTAGAACGTGCGCATGCTATCACCCCGTACCCGGGAGAGTGGTTTTCGAAGAACGAAAAGTCTTCTGGAGTCTGGACGTTCTATCTCGAGGACGGTGTCAGTAAGTACCTGCCCATTCTCGGTCCATTTCGCGAGATGCGTTTTCAGGGAAGGCAGTCGATACAGTCCGATCCTGATGTATTTGTTTTTCGGCTACCAATCGCATCGAATTCGGTGTTCTTCTACCAGGTGACCGACTTCCTTACGGGGCCAACTGTTCCAGGGAGTGAACAGGACCTTCGGCTAAATGACGGGATGCCGCCGGAGAGCCCCTTGTCTCCAGAGGAGGAACAGGCGCTTGTGGATGAGTTCGAAAACTTCGGGATGGCCGGAATATTGGAGGAGAATCGTTACCCCTTTACCACCCTGAGCGTTCCGATTGAGGACCGGGAGAAGGAAGTGTTAGAGAGAATAAACGCAGAGATATTGAATGGAGAAGAAGAGGGGCCGGAGCAGATCGCGTCCAAGATTTTGCGTTATCTTCAGCGGCATCACTCCTATTCCATGTCGCCGGGAAGTTTTCACCTCGGGGATCCGGTGGTCCAGTGGTTGGAGGAGATGCGGCCTGGGCACTGCGAGCTTTTTGCAGCGGGTTTTACCCTGCTGGCCCGTACTGCGGGCGTGCCGACCCGCATGGTTGTGGGATTTAGCGGGGGCTCGTGGAACTCCATCGAAGATTTCTTTGTGGTCCGTAATCGGCAGGCCCATGCATGGGTCGAGATCTTCAACGGAAGTGATTGGGTGCGATTCGATCCCACCCCTGGAGGAGCAGGCGGCAATGGTAGTATTGCGGAATCGCTGGAGGGTGGTGGCTTTCTGGAGGAAAGTGACTTTCAGGCATGGATCGATAGTTTGCGCGTGATGTGGTACCGGCGGGTTATCAATTTTGACGATTCTGACCAGGTGGATATGATTGAGCGCCTCTCCGGGAAAGTGCGCGAGATTGGAACCTATTTGCGGGAGTTGGGTAGATATCTGGGGGAGCAGGCCAGAGGATGGTTGAGCTGGTTCGCCCAAAAGTTGGAACGTTTCTTTATCGGGGTTCTGGGTGTGTTGGGCGGAATCGCCCTGATCGTTTATCTAATTCGTGGGACCTATATGGGAACCGTCCGCTGGGGGAGGGATGGTCCACAAAATTCGCTGCGACGACGTGCGAGGAGGGAATTGCGAAGGTTGGAAGATTGTGACGTTTCCAGCCTGGAGGATGAGGGTCGAAGATTGAGGGAGGAACTTCTAGCAATCCGGTTCGGTAGGCATGTGGAACTCGAACACGCGAAGAAGGTGTTCCGGGAAGTCAGATTGTACTGGAAAGCGAAAAAGTAGGCAGCTTCGGAGCTTTTGCCGGTCGATTGAAAATTGTTTTGGGGAATTCGTCGGGATCACGCTTGTTTGAATCCCGGAAGTGCTTACGGTGTTGCCGGGTGAAGCGATCGCAACCGTCCCGATTTTTTGATCCGAATTTTCCGTTTCGGCCTGCAAGTTCCCGTCTCTATTACGGCTGGATCGTAGGTTTTGCGGGGACTATAGGGATCATCTGCAGCATCCCCGGGCAGACGATGGGTGTGAGTGTTTTTACCGACCATTTGATTGCCAGCTTGTCGATCTCGCGGACGATGATGGGAGTGGCCTACTTGTTGGGCACGATCTGCAGCGGCTTTTTGGTGTCGTGGATGGGGCGCTGGTTGGATCGACACGGTCTCCGCCAGGGCACAGTCGTTTCGGGCCTGGGTATGGGGGCCGCCTTGGTGTTCCTTTCGCAAGTCGATCGAGTCGCGAACTTCATGTATGCAGGCGAATCGCAAGGGCTGGAGATAGCGATCAAGTTTGTCGTGGTCACGGGTGGATTTTTTTTGCTGCGATTTTTTGGGCAGGGATTGATGACTCTGGCCTCCCGCAATATGATTGCCAAGTGGTTCGATCTGTATCGCGGCCGAGTGACGGCGATAAGTGGTATCATCGCTTCATTTGCTTTTTCGTCGGCTCCATGGGGGCTGGAGCGATTGATCCACTATTTGGGATGGCGGGGGGCTTGGTTGTTACTCGCCTCGATCAGTGGACTCTTCTTGCTGGTATTCTCCTACCTGCTTTTCCGGGATAACCCGGAAGAGTGCGGATTGAAGGTGGACGCCGGGCGTACTGCCAAGGAAGGGGCACGAGTGAATAAGGATAACTTGGTCGTGCGGGAATTTACCAAGCGCGAAGCGATCCGCACCTACAGTTTTTGGGTCTATAACCTGGCGATTTCGCTCCAGGGATTTTTCATTACGGGTTATACCTTCCACCTTATTTCGATTGCGGATGATCTAGAGGTGGCCCACTCCGTGGTTCTTGGGGCCTTTCTTCCAGGAGCGGCTATCGGGATCTTTGTCAGCGTCCTCGTCGGATGGTTGATTGACTGGACGCGAATGAAATATTCGTTGGGTGTTTTTTGTATCGGCCTCCTTCTCGTGCCGTCGGGCCTTCTCATGGCCCCCAGCTCGTTCGGGATTGGTATCATGATTGTCGGTTTCGGGATCGCAGGAGGATCGTTTGCCCCGATCATGGGCACCGTATGGGCGCGGTTCTATGGCAGGAAAGAGCTGGGAGGGATCAGCGGATTCAATATGTCCTCCATCGTGATCGCCAGTGCTTTGGGACCGACTTTCTTTAGCCTAAGTTATGACTACCTTGGTGGATACCGTCCCGCGATTTCTTTTGGAGTCCTCTGTGCAATAGGACTGATGATCGCCGGCTTTTTTGCCGAGAATCCGCAGCGCGCCTTACAGCAATCTTCGACTACAGATGCCTGATATTCTCCCATCTTCCCTCCAGGAAATCCTCGGCCGCCGGGGTAGGATCCCGTTTGTCGAGTACTGTGATCTCGCCCTGTATCATCCCGGGGACGGCTATTACCGTCAGTCCTCGACCCGCGTGGGAGCGACCCGCGAGGCAGATTTTCAGACCAATCTTGCCGTGAAGAGCTTGTTTGCGCCGCTAATCATTGAGGCGGCGCGAACACTGCTGGATGGGGAAGCACTTGCGGAGTATCGGTTCGTTGAAGTCGCCGCCGAGCCGGAGTCCTCGTTGCTGAGTGATTTGGACTCTCCATTTGCCTCGTCCGAGGTCGTCCGCTTGGGGGATCCGATTCCATCGCTCGGGGGCAAGGTCATTCTTTTTGCCAATGAGTGGTTGGACGCGCAGCCATTTGCGAGGATGATTTTTGAGGAGGGCTCTTGGCGTGAGGCTTTTGTCGAAATCGGTTCTGACGGGAACCTGTGCGAAAGTACGGGGGAATTGACCAGTGGAGATGCCCGCTCATTGATGGCTGCGCTGCCTGAGGTAGCACCAGAGGGTTACCGACTCGATTTATCTCCCAGGGCCGACGCGGTATTGGCGGATTATCTAGCCTCCCCTTGGAAGGGACTGTTTTTGACCCTCGATTACGGATCCAGCTGGGAGGCGTTGACCCACAGCCTGCCCGCGGGAACCGGACGGGCCTATTTTCGTCATCAGCAAGAAGGCAATTTACTGGCCCGCCCGGGGAAGCAGGATTTGACCTGTAATGTGTGTTGGGATCGAGTTGCTGCTGTGCTGGAGGAAGCCGGTTTCTCGGTTGGAGGTCCGCAGCGCCAGGAGGCCTTTTTGTTGGAGAAGGCTGCCGATTCTATCCGAGAGATTGTCGAGGGTGGGGCCTCGGCCGAGGCGGGTGCGCGGCGGGCCCGCCTGATGCAGTTGCTCAATCCCGTACATTTCGGGGCTGCATTTCAAGTGATGTGGGGCCGGCGAGGTCTTGCTGCCTCGTAGATTTCATCGTAAGACCACCTACATGAAGAGCCGAAGAGAACAACTCGGCCTGTTGGCCCATCCGGAAGGTGGGGCTTTTCGGGAGTTATATAAATCGACGTCAAAGGTCTCTCCGGCTGACGAAAGGTCGCAGCGCTGCGCCCTAACGCATATCTATTTCGAGTTGGCCGGGAAAGAGGTGAGCCGATTTCATCGCGTTGCCAGTGATGAGATATGGCATCTATACGAGGGCGAGGGCGTCGCGCTGTATCAGTGGACGGAGGGCTCTGACACCATCGAGCGGATCGAGCTTGGTGGGGTAGATCGTCCGCACTGCCATCTGATCCCAGCCGGAGTTTGGCAGGCCGCCGCGCCACTGGGAGATACGGTCCTCGTCGGCTGCACAGTGGCGCCGGGCTTTGAGTTCGAGGATTTTCTACTGATCGATCCGACGGGTGATACTGCTGAATCGATTCGTTCGATTGATCCCGAACTCGAGCGATTCATAACGGGAATCTAGTGGGGGATCTAGTGTTGCCGCTAGACCGCTTTGAACCATTCCTGAAATTTTTCACCGATTAGCGGAACGGGCTTTTGAGTACCTTGAATCGCTCCCATTAGTCCAAAGAGCCATAGGACCAATCCGGCCAAATAGCCAACTGCGGCTGTAATCCATCCGAGAACCGGAACCACCGCAACCACGCCGCAAACCAGCATCAGGAGCATTATCCCGAGCGATTGGCGTATATGGAACGAGCCCAGTGCGCTCTTGGGGTTGTTCATGATCAATGCGACGATCCAGCCGATTAGGGTGATGTACGCCACGATCGCCACGATCTTGGGATCGTAGCTAGTAGGGGTTCTTGGACTTTCGGGTGTTGGTGAAATTGGTTCGCTGCTCATATCTTCCAGTTTAGTTGAAATTTGATCCTCGTTGAAGTCGAAAATGTTGCGGAACGGGTGTGGGATTGGAGTTGACCTTAGAGCGACACTCCGACTTTCTCAGCCTCGAATCTAATCAATGGGTCACGTTTTAAGTCGGCCCGCCCCAGTTAATCAGCAAACCAGACATCAGCATCCAACGACAGAGCCGCCCCTAAGGCCTCTGTTTCAATTCTCAATTTATAGCATTTTCGTCGCGGTTTCGGTTTGCCGGGGTCTCTGGATTCTCCAAGCCGTTTCGTCGACGAATTCACAGGACGGTTTGGAAGGCGTCGTTTCCAAAAAGTCCGTACTCAATTCGACGCACTATCTAGACAAGGAAATAAAGTGGACATCTACGTGGGAAATCTTCCCTACAACATCGACGGAACCGAGCTTGAACAGCTCTTTGGCGAATATGGCGCCGTAGAACGGGTTTACCTGATCTCGGACCGCGAAACCGGCCGCCCTCGCGGTTTTGGTTTCGTAACCATGAACGATAACGACGAAGCGAATGCAGCGATCGAAGCACTCAACGGCCACGAAGTGGACGGACGGGCGCTGAAGATCAATGAAGCTCGCCCTCGTGAGGAGCGCGCTCCTGGCGGAGGTGGCGGAGGACCACGCGGAGGCCGAGGTGGCCAAGGCGGCGGTGGTTTCCGCGGACGCCGATAAGGCATCGCTGAGAAGAATTTTTCTTCGAACCTAACAGAAAGGCCCGCATTTGCGGGCCTTTTTTTTTGAGGGTGCCGAGAGCGAGCTCTCGTTACTGATTCGGTTGATAGTCGGCCAAGTCAGACCGAACGGCGTTTCGGCTCCACAGGCGCATGTCGCGGAGTTCGTCGATCCCGAGGGTCTCCACGCTTCCATCGAGGAATGCGCAGACTGCTTTCCCTCCGTGGCGAAACGACACGTTTCCGTGAAGAGGGGGGATGTTTTCGACCGGACCTTCCGCAGGCCATTCGGTCCCGATTGGACAATTTGGTGCGGTCACCCGGTAGTATCCAACCATTTCCTCTGGAGAATACTCCCCGTGAATGTTGATCTCCCGCTGCCCTGCAGACGCAAAGACGATGATCCGCTCAAAGTTTGCTAGAGTCTGAATCACTTCTCCCCTTTGCGATGGCTCGAGGCTGCCGTCGCGGCTCATCGCGATCCCACCCACGAAAAAATCGTTCATGCCGAGTGCGGGTCTGAGGCTCACTCCGTAATCATAGAGGGATCCTCGATCGCCGAATACCTCCTCGATCTGCTCCTCGTTGCCATTGAGAAGAATGGTGCCCTCCAAATTGTATTCGAGGTAGGGCACGATTCGCCACGGGTAGCGAACCGGAGCCTCCATGAAGCTGACCGTCCGATTGGGCAGGGCAACCGACTGGGCGTTCCGATCATAGCCCAGCATGTACCGCCCCCCATTCTCGTTGGCGTAGACCTGATAGGCTGTGGCGAGGTTTCGCCCGGCCGCGATCTCTTTGGTGCGCCGGGCCGTGCCGGATGCAGAGTGCCCCATGGCGTATGCGAGACCCCCGAAAGCCCCTATGATCGCGATGACCACGAGGAGCTCAATCAGGGAGAATCCGCCTCGGGAGCGGCTTCCACTAAGAGATGAGGACGCTTTGCCGCGCGGGACGTTGAGCCTGCTCGAGAGGCTGGGGAAGAGATTTATTTGCATTAATTTCATTTTGAGATCGACACTCAATATCAATTGGAATTGAAAATGAGAGTCAATCTCATAAATATGAAGTATAAATCAAACACTCTCACGACTCTCGGAGTGACGGCCTTACTGGCCTCCGCGAGTATCTCTTACGCGCAGTCAGCGCTCACTCCTCTCGAGGTGACTTTCGGTGGAAACACCAAGTACGACGGGTGGTACAATCTATCTTCTTCATTGAAGGAAGATGTGGAAGTGCACGGGGCGCTCTATGACTTTCCGGGGAACTCCGGCTACGGGTCGTTTCCCGGCTATGGTGCCTGGCCGCAAGCGATTGGCTCGCAGTTGAACTCGAATCCGGGATCGGCTGCCGCTCTTTCGAAGTTGGCCAATGGCTCGGGTGGTGGGGCCTACCCCTCGGGGGGGAGCATGTACTTTGGCGGCTTCAGCGGAGACCAGAATGTGGATGGAGGGACTCTTGGAGTCTTGGAGTCTTCGCCGGTGCTGGATGTTCAAACGATCATCTTTCAGATCGAGATCGGAGAAGCGTTTGCTTACGACTACTTCGTCGACGGGTTGGGGGTAGAGCAGGTTCCCAGCTTGACGATTTCCTACGGAGTGGGGGAGGAGGTTACACTGAATGCCGATATATCGACTTTGATAGACTCTCTCCTCACCGATACGATCGAGATGCCGACCGGCGAGGGTGGTACGATGGAAGAGGTGGACATCTACACGAATCTCTATGGCTACCAGTGGGACGTGAGTGGCTATTCGGACATTGTCGACTTTTCGGTCTCCTTCACAGCGGTTCAACACGCTCAGTTGTATTCGCTACAACTCGATCAGAGCGACATCGCCTACGGAACGACCTCAATGATTCCATCGGCGGTACCAGAACCTGCCGCGATGGCGCTTCTTTTTGGTGTAGCATCGAGTTCCATCGTAGTCCTGCGGCGTCGTCGGGTCGAAAAGACGGAGATCTAGAGTAAACCGAACATCAGACTGTTTCATTCGGCGGGTCTCTCCAAGCGAGGGGCCCGTCTTTTTATCAGCAAGCCGGCCCCAATGCGGACGCAAAGGGGCCGGAGAACTGGCGCTGCTGTGTGACGCGACAGGAAGAGGGTCTTATGCGAGTGTCTTCGCAGTTTCCGTGTGCCGGATCATATCCCGGTTGGCTCCACCCGGAGGCACCATTGGCAATACCTGTTGCTCTACGCAGATGGGAGCGTTGATCAGGACAGGTCCGGGTTGGGAGAACGCTTTGAGTAGTGCGGCCTCGATATCGTTTTCTTCTGCGAGGTCCACCCCCTCAAATCCCATCGAGCGGGCCATCATGGCGAAATCCGGTCCGTTTTGAAACTTTGAGGCGAATAGCCGCCGTTGAAAGAAAAGTGTTTGCTGCTGATGAACCAGCCCGAGGGACTGGTTGTTCATTAGAACCACCTTCAGGTTCGCTCCGGCTTCTGCTGCGGTAATCATCTCTTGATTGTTCATGAGGAAACTGCCGTCGCCACTGATGCAGACCACGGTTCGCTCCGGTTCAGCGAGGGCTGCACCGAGGGCGGCTGGAAGTCCGAATCCCATGGTGCCGAGTCCGCCGCTCGTCAACCATTGGCGGGGGCGGGAGAAGGGGAATGCCTGAGCGGTCCACATCTGGTGTTGGCCGACATCGGTAGAGATGGTGGCATCCCGCCCGGCGTATCGAGCGACTGCGTGGATCAACCCGTAGGGAGTGGAAGGATCTTCGACCCCGGGCATGACCATGGGGTGTTCCTCTTTCAGTTTTTCGATGTGGTCGTTCCAGTCCTGCCTCTGCCGTTGGGGGAGGCGGATGAGCAATTCCTCGAGGACGAGTCGGGCATCGGCGCGAATCGCGACTGTCGGCTGGCGAATTTTCCCGATCTCACTGGCGTCGACATCGACGTGAATGACCTTCGCGTGGGGACAAAACTCGGCGACCTTTCCCGTGGCCCGGTCGTCGAAACGGGCTCCGATGGCGATGAGCAAGTCGCACTCCTCCAACGCAAGGTTGGTGTAGGGTGCCGCGTGCATCCCGAGCATGCCCAAATATTGCGGGTGGTCAGACGGAAGAGCTCCGAGAGACATCAGAGTGTTGACTGTCGGCAAATGTGAGCGCTCGGCCAGCGACCTTGCATCGGCTGATGATTCACTGTGTATGATGCCTCCGCCGAGGTAGAGAATCGGGCGCTTTGCGGATTCAATGAGGGAGATCGCCTGCGAGAGTTGAGCGGGGTCTGGCCGCATCGGGGCGTCGGGCAATCCGATCTCCGGCCAATCCTCAAATTCCACCGTCGCGTTTTGAACATCCTTGGGGATGTCGATCCATACGGGTCCCGGCCGGCCGCTGGCTGCAATGCGGAAGGCCTCGGGGATGATGGTCAACAGGTCCTCCGCCGACTGTACCAAATAGTTGTGTTTGGTAATAGGCAGACTGAGGCCGAATACATCGACCTCCTGAAATGCGTCGGTTCCGATGAGTGCTTGGGGAACTTGTCCGCTGATGCAGACCACCGGGATAGAGTCCAGTTTAGCGTCTGCGATCGCAGTGATGATATTGGTCGCCCCAGGGCCACTCGTAGCGAAGCAGACCGCGGTCTCTCCGGTGGCACGGGACATCCCTTGGGCGATAAACCCCGCCCCTTGTTCGTGGCGTGCCAGAACGTGGCGGATCACCGGACGACGCGCGAGTGCGTCGTAGAGGGGGAGGTTCGCCCCGCCGGGAATTCCCGCGATGGTGCGAATCCCCTGGCGTTCCAGCAGGCGGATTACGAGTTCGGCTCCGGTCATTTTCATTGGATCTGTATTTCTGTGGGTCGTTTGTCCCCGAGATCGGTCCGGCGCGAATCATAAAAAACCCCCGCCGGACGAATCCGGCGGGGGTTAAAAAAATCTTTGAAGTTTTCTACGCCCGCGCGAATTCGTTCGAGGTCACGACGACCACGACGACTTTGACTAGCAGGACTACGAGAGTTAACTTCATGTACAATTGGGAGGAGAATCATTTTGACCGAAGGCTGTCAAAGGAAAAGGAAGCGCGGATCGGCAGCCATCAATCGAACAGGACCAGCCGTGCCACCCGGGTTCTGAGTTGTCCAGGGTCTGCGCTTTGGAGGGGAGACTCGAGGAAGGGTGGGGATTTCTGGCGCCGATTTGGGGGTTATCGACTTGCGTAAATAATTAAGGGAGGGGGAAATGGAATGTGGGCTTTGCCATGTTGGTATGGAGCGAGGAGGTTGATCGCCAGTCTCGCTGGATTCGATTGAGGCATCGCATGAAAGTAAGTTTATGAAACAAGAAGAAGTCGCATCACTGTTTGACCAGCACGCTGCCTCCTATGACGAGAAGTGGGGGCGACTGGCCCCTTTGAATACCGCATTGCATCAACTGGTGGAGGCCGCGCTTTCGAATGTTTCCGGATCTGCTCGGATTCTCTGTGTGGGAGCGGGTACGGGTGCAGAGATACTCTATTTGGCGAACCGTTTTCCAGGCTGGCATTTCACCGCGGTCGAGCCGTCGGGCGGGATGCTGGAGATCTTTCAACGCAAGGCAGAAGAGCAGGGGATTTTGTCGAGGTGCTCCTTGCACGAGGGATTTCTCGAAACGCTCCCCTCTGGCGGTCCGTTTGATGCCGCGACCGCATTACTCGTGTCGCAGTTTATTCAAGACCGAGAGCAGCGGATCGCGTTCTTCGGGGGGGATTGCGGCTCGGCTACAGGAGAATGGGCTCTTGGTTTCTTCCGATTTGGCGGGAGACCTGGGTGCCGCCGATTGCCCGGTCACGCTTGATATCTGGCCCCGCGTGCTGAACGGTTCCGGGAGCTTCGGAGATGAGGAGGTCGTACGAATGCGGCGTTCCTATGAGCGCGATCTCGCAGTCCTCCCAGCTGGGGAAGTTCAGGAGATGATCGCAGCGGGTGGATTTGAGCGCCCGGCGCAAATTTATCAGGCAGGAATGATTCATGCCTGGTTTACCCAAAAGTCCGGGGGTAGTTGATCGATGAGTACCGCGATCGAGATCTGAATCGTCTTCGCGAGTGCGGTCGCTTCGATCGTGGTAAACCTGAGTGTACCTTGCTTTACCCTGGCGCACTGCAGTTTGAGGTGCGGTTCCCGGGCTGCGCCGTTCCGGTCGTGGCGGGTGAGCCACTCAACCTTATGGGCTCCTAGTGTTTTGTGGATTCCCCTAAAGAGTGTCCGGTCCTCGCTAGGCAATATTCGGAGTTCTTACCGTTTGCCTGATCGCAAAATTTTCCTCAACTTCGGATTTATGAACTCTTCTCACTCTTCGACACCGCCTCAGGTACAGGACCTAGAGGTTAAGGACCCCAATATCATTTTTGAACGGGTCTGGTCCCAACTCGTAGAGGAGATTGGTCAGGAGAAATTGGTTTTTCCCAAAGAAATCTTTTGGCTAAATGGTTCACCGGGAGCGGGTAAGGGCACGAATACCAAGTTCATCATGGATCTGCGCGACTTGATTGCGGAGCCTATTACCGTAAGCCAGCTTCTCAAGAGTCCTGAGGCTCAGAAGAGGATGGATGCAGGGCTGTTGGTCGGGGACCGTGAGGTCACGGAGTTGGTGTTTCGACGCCTTCTGGATCCCGAGTACCAACACGGGGCAATTGTAGACGGTTTTCCGCGGACCAAAGTTCAGGTAGAGTGCGTCAAGCAGCTCTATGCTCAGTTGGATGCACTTCATCAGAAAAATTTGGGCAAGGTGAAAGGCTCCTTCCCGAAGTGCCGTTTTCACATCATCGTTCTCTTTATCGATGAGGGTGAGAGCGTGAAGCGTCAGCTGATTCGAGGACGTCAGGCCATCGTGCACAACGAGAAGGTCCGTGAGTCAGGTGTTGGCAAAATCAAGGAGGTGCGGAAGACCGACTTGAATGAGGATGCAGCCCGAGGACGCTACCGTACGTTTAAGGAGATTACCTATCACGCGTTGCGGGAGCTGCAGGAAGTTTTCCACTATCACTACATCGATGCGCAAGGTTCACTGAAAGAGGTTCAGGACCGAATCATCGAAGAGTTGCACTATCAGAGTTCGCTCGAGCTGGATGAAGATACCTACCGGAGAGTGGGGGGCTTGCCAATTGCTTCGAGCATGTCGATTCATGCACGGCAGGAGTTGGTGGACCGTCTCGATTCCTATGAGGAGGAGAATTCCGAGTTGTTCGCGAAAGTGGTCGATGACATCCGGAGCTATTTCATGCCCATCATCAAGAGGCACGCGATTTCCGGTATGGCCTTGGTTAATACCGAGAACGAGTTGTACCGGAATGATGTCGCGATCGCTATGTTGATCGACGTCTTCTCCGAGCGCGGGTTCCACGCAGTTGTCGATATTCGAAAGGTCTCTGTTCCAGTGAAATTCGATTTGCAGACGGGGGATATTCAGCTGCGAGAAAAACGGATTTACCGAGTGAGAATCAACTTCGGTGGAGCGGATATCCGCAAGCGGCGCTAGCTACCTCCCGATCCCGCCCCGGTTCGCTCCAGTTCCGGTCCGGTATCCTTCGATCCCGATTTCGCGAATAATTGAATAGCAGTTCTGACGGTTTCGAGGCAGGGTGGACCGATGGAGTTTGATTTGCAGAAGGATCTGAAGTCCGTCCTTTTTTCGGCGGAGACCATTCAATCCCGTGTCAAAGAGTTGGCTCGGGAGATCGAGGAGTCCTGCCAAGGGGAAGAAATTACGGTGATCTCTATTATTAATGGGGCGATCATCTTTACCGCGGATTTGATTCGGCGAGTTCGGCTCCCCGTGCGTTTGGACTGCATTCGCGCCTCCAGTTACGGGAACGAGACGCGCCCTGTGCACGCTCCCAAGATTATCGATTCGGTGCGCTTGGATGTCGAGGGGCGGCACGTCCTCCTCGTGGATGACATTCTCGACACCGGTAATACGCTGCGAACCGTTCGAAATGAATTGATGGAGTGCAGTCCAGCCTCCGTCCGTACTTGCGTGCTTCTCGATAAAAAAGCGAGGCGGTCGGTCGATTTCGAAGCCGATCTCGTGGGATTTGAAATCCCCGATGAGTTTGTGGTCGGGTACGGGCTGGATTTTGCCGAGCGCTATCGCCACTTGCCCTGTATTGGAGTGCTCAAGGAAGAGCTTCAAGAGCTGTAGTACTCTTGTCGCTTGTGTTGTCTCCCGGGAGAAGCATGGAAAATCAGCTCGATTGCCCCACAGGCAGCTGGAATCTCCCTCCATTGCTCTCAAACAGCACCCTAGGGTTTCCTCTTGTCAGACGCTGGGGAAGGTCCTAACTTTACAATCAACGCTTTAGCTTATGGCTTATCCCCGCAATTCTTCGCGCTCTGCATTCACTCTTGTGGAGCTACTTGTCGTCTTGGGCATCATGGCCCTGTTTGTCGGCGTGTTCTCGACTGCTTTACGTCCGGGCAGTCCGACTGTAGCGGTCGAAGGTGCCCAGGCGCAGATGGCATCGCTTCTGACCCAGGCCAGGGGAGTTGCCGCTCTTAAAAATGCGCCGGCGCGTTTGATCATTCACAATGATAACACGAACCCCGACCGCTACCTGCGTTTCGCTGGGATCGTGTATGCTGAGGACGAAAACGACAACGGCACGATTGAGAATACGGAGTGGCTGCCGGCGACCGATGGGATCACTTTGCCGAAGTTCACTTACGCGTATGTCGACGATTTCGCCAATATGGACCTGACAGGAGGTTCGATTGAGTACATTTCGAACACTTCGGAGGATTACGCCTTTATCGAGTTTAATCCCAATGGCACAGTTAGTAAGGTGAACGGTGCATCCCCTCGGCTGGCTGTTAGTTCGGGTCAACCCAATCAGGACGGGTCAATTACGCGTGGGGATGAGGATGGAAATGTTTCGAATGTCCGGGGTGCTATCGTTCGCATCTATGGTTCGTTTGTACTGTTGAATGAGCCGGATGCCTTCCCCAGTGAGAGTTAATTTTAAAGGGAATATTTTGATGGAGAAAAGTAGTAATCCGAAACGTGATGGGGGCTTTTCTCTCGTCGAGGTAGTGTTGGCGATCGGGGTGTTTGCACTTACGATTGTGGCGGTGATTGGCCTTCTCGGCCCTATCGCACAGCAGGTCAGGGATCTTCAGGATACGAAGGTGGCCAACAGTCTCCCCTCACCGATCCGGGAGGAGTTGAATCGGATCGGGTTTCAATACTTTGTGGACGATGCATTCACTGAGACAGAAAATCTTCCCACTTCCTTGGTTGCCTCGATGGATGGTTCCCGGGTCATCGGATACACGGGTGATTTTAGTAATTTAGGTACCGTCATCCCACGTGACGGTGTGACTCCCACCGGAATCGATGTGAATGATCAGTATTTTGCGATCGAACTGACCGAGGGGACTGGAAATCTCGATTACAACGCAGGGGATGCCCACGTCGCATTCCTCGTCGAGATTTCTTGGCCTTATCGCCTTCCGGACGGCACGATTGTCGACTTGGAAGATCGCCAGACTTTTGAATACCCCACGGCAATTGTTGTCGGAGAACCTTTTTGATGAAAAAACAAGCGAATCAAGGCTTTACCCTAATCGAACTTCTGGTGGCCTCCGGAGTGACGGCCATCATTGTCGGTCTAATGATCACGATGGTGAGCAACCTGTTGACCGCCTATAATCGTAGCAGCGGAGCTCTCTCGGCCCAGAGCCAAGCGGGGTTCGTCCTCGACCAAATGGCGACCGAGCTCGAGAGTTTGGTGGTTCGGAACACCGGAGACGTCATGTTTGCGGCCACCATCAATAGCGATCTGGGAGGGTTCGACTGGGCTGATTCCGCTAAGCCCGATGGTGCCTCATTGGCTATTCCGACAGTAGCACCTGCCGACGTGGCAGAGCCATTGGAGCCCATTGAGCAATATCGCTTCGGGAAGGAAGGTTCTTGGGTGAGGTTCATTACATCGGCGCCTTCGTTGACTGCAGATTCGGACAGCGGTGTTCGGGCTGTAGGATATCGAATCGGGTTTGATGGCGTAACCAATGCGGACGATGCGCCAAAGCAGTATATGCTTTTCCGTAGTGAAGTTCTTGCCCGGGAAACCTTCGACGCTGGCTACAATCTGGACCCAACCACTGGAGACTACGTCGATGACGAAAAGCTTGAGTCTCATTTAAAGGATACACCCGAAGACGACATTATCGCTGGTAATGTGATCGATTTCGGGGTGCGCCTGTTTGGTGTCAATTCGGATAAAGAGCGCGAACTCCTCTTTCCTCTCGGAACCACGCCTACTGAATATCTGGCCAGTGGTAACGGGGTCGAAGAGTATCCACGCTCGGTAGAGGTGTTTATTCGAATTTTAACCCCTGAAGGTGAACGGTTGTTGAGCGCGGTCCGGGCCGGGAACTTCACCGGAGACTGGTGGGAGATCGCGATTCAGAACTCCGCCGTCTTTTCGCGGGTGATCAATATCCCTTCGCGCCCAATTTAAGCAAAGGTTGAGGTGCTCGCCATGGGTTGGCGCCGCTGGCGATCCACTATGGGCGTGCGCCGCCCACTTTGAAGCCGTCCACGACTCGGTCTTTCATCGGCGATTGGTTGCTGCTGCTCAGGTCCTTATCGTCCAATAGTTTACGGTTTCATGGGAGAAGAGGGTCCCTGAAACTTGGGTTTGTAGGGGACGCGCTCAATGCACCGCCAAGGGTTTACTTTTGGAGAGTTGCGTCAGGTGAGGCCGTGTTTATCATGGGGGGCGTCCGTTGGATACCGAAGGTAGCGTGAAGGAGCACTTATGAATTCGAAAGAGAGAGAATTTGATCGCGAGAAGATTGGGAGTATCATTCGAGCGAAAGATGTCCAGGGTGCCGAGCTGTACCTTAAAGAACTTCCTTTGTCCGAGCGGGCTCGTCTTCTCTCCCGGTTGAACGAGGCTGACCGCGAACAGTTATTCGGTCTGCTCGATGCGGAGTTTTCAGCTGAGATCATTCAGAGTCTGGGAGAAGCACAGTCGATCGAGATCTTGGAATCGGTGGATGCGGACCTGGCTGCCCGGGTCATTGATTTAGTGCCCAGCGATGATCAGGCCGATTTGTTGTCCGGAGTCGATCATGAGGTCGCCGAACAGATCCTCGCTGCGATGAGTCCCGAAGAGGCCGTAGATGCCCGGGAGCTCATGAAGTACCCCTGGGATACTGCGGGGGGAATGATGGTGACCGAGTATCTCGCCTATCGGGAAACGACGACCGTCCGTGATGTGGCCGACGATATGCGGTCCAATCGGGATCGCTATGCGAACTTTGATATTCAGTATGTCTATGTGATAGATGCCGAAGATCGGCTCTTGGGGGTCTTGCGGTTGCGGGATCTGGTCTTGGCCAGACAGGACGAGCGCGTGGTGACATTGATGATCCGCAACCCCGTCTCGGTGATTGTGACAGCCGGGCTGCACGATCTATATCAGCTGTTTGCGAACCATTCTTTCCTCGGGCTTCCGGTGATAGGCCATCGAGGGGAGCTGCTGGGGGTGTTGGAGCGGTCGGCTGTTGAAGAATCCATGAGCGAGGAGGCCACCGAAAACTACTTGAAGGTGGCCGGCTTGCAGGGGAACGAGGAGCTTCGCTCGATGGCGCTTTTCACTCGCTCCCGCCGCCGACTGTCGTGGCTGTCGATCAACATCGTGCTCAATGTGATCGCTGCGAGCGTCATCGCGGTCAATCAGGATGTGCTGGCTAAGGTGACCGTCTTGGCGGTTTTCTTACCGATTATTTCGGATATGAGCGGTTGCTCGGGGAATCAGGCAATCGGGGTGAGCGTACGGGAATTGACGTTGGGGTTGGTCAAGCCGAAGGAATTGCGCCGGGTCTTTTTTAAAGAGCTGGGGGTCGGTCTGATGAACGGCTTTTTTCTAGGCTTACTGGTTGCGGCGGCTGGAGCCATCTGGCAAAGCAACCTTTGGTTTGGCGCGGTGGTAGGAGTCGCATTGATGCTGAATACCGTCGTGGCCGTCTTGATTGGTGGATTGGTCCCGTTGATTCTGAAGCGTTTTAATATGGATCCGGCACTCGCTTCGGGTCCGATTCTCACGACGATCACCGATATGTGTGGGTTCTTTTTTGTCCTCTTCTTTGCCTCCCAAATCCTGGAGAAACTCGTTTAGTTCCATTTGGAGGCGCGGGGCGGTGCGAAGTGAAACGCAGCTGGGAGGCGAATGCCGACCTACCAGCGATTCCGGCGCCGTAGGCGCTTTTGCTAAGCAAAAATCCCCTCGTTGTAAAACGAAGTTTGGAGGCGCGGGGCGGTGCGAAGTGAAACGCAGCTGGGAGGCGAACGCCGACCTACCAGCGATTCCGGCGCCGTAGGCGCTTTTGCTAAGCAAAAATCCCCTCGCTGTAAAACGAAGTTTGGAGGCGCGGGGCGGAATCGAACCGCCGAGTAGAGGATTTGCAGTCCACGGCCTTACCACTTGGCTACCGCGCCATCACAAAGGTACAGACATTTGAGATATTTCCATCGATGACAAGAAAAAAGCCGCCTGTACTCGCTGAAGTTTTACTCTGGTGGCATCGGTCGGATGAATCGAGGCCTCCGCGGGGACTGACGATTCCTACGGGGCGACAGTGTTGCGGAAGGTGATTTCGTAGGTTCGAGCGGCTTGAGGGGGAGGCCGGTCGACTTTTCCAACGGTTCGGAATACTTGGAGAATTGAATTGTCGAAGAGCGAATTTCCTGAGGAGCGGACAATTCGAGCGTGGGAGAGTGTACCATCTCGGTTCACGCGGAAACTCACGTCGGCTCGTAACACTCTGCCAGACAGGCTTGGTGGGCTTATCCATGCGGCGTTCAAGCGGGCGACAAGGGCCTGTCCGTACGTCATCAGTACCCGTTTTTCGGCCGCGCTCAGTCCCGCTGCGAGTTCCCGATCGCTCGAGGAGAAGAGGCTGTCGAGAGAGCTACTGTCGACGGTGATCTTGGGAACCTCCGGTGCCGGTCTGCGGGGTTCGGTTGTTCTTGTGGGTTTGGGTTTTCCGTGCTGCTTGATGAATTCCTCATAAGAGACTTTCCGGGGCTCCGGTTTAGGCTCTGGCTTTGGGGGTTCCGGCTCCGGCTTCGGGCGTTCGGGCTCGGGCTCAGGCTCAGGTTCAGGCTCGGGTTCGGGTTCGGGTTTCGGCGGCTCCGGCTTTTTGATTCGGATTGCTTTAAGAGCCTCTTCGGGCATCAGAATCAAGGTGGACCGATCCAGGTCGATCTGAACTAGTTGATCCTTTTCCGCCTCGGGTTCCTGTTCCGAGGAAAGGTCCGGTGGAGGGGGTGGGGGTGGCACGCGCATCGAGGTCTGCACCGCCTGGATCTCTTCTTCGCAGGAGATGAGTGACCCCAGAAGAAGGATTCCTACAAGCCCGAAATGAGTCCCTGAAACCCACTTGAACACGGTTTTGTACAGGGAGCCGTCCTTGTCGGAATTGCGGGCCTTGGGGATCTTAGCCATCGGTGTAGGAAACTACCACTCGGGTGAGTCCTTGCTTGCGTAGGATTTCCAGTACCTCGGCGACACTTCCATACCGTACTTCGCGGTCGCCGCGAACGATGAATACACGATCGTTCCCATAGCCACTGAGGATTTGTGATAGAGCTTCACTGTCGACTGGGTCACTTCCCATGAAGAAAGCGCCATTGCTATCGATCGAAATTTGAACCGGATCTTTGGGGGCCTCGCGGATGATCTCCTCGGATTGAACCAGGTTCGGTAGCTGGACCGGGACGGGTTGTTCGAGCAGAGGAGTGGTGATGATGAAAATGATGAGCAGCGCAAACGCGATATCGAGAAGGGGGGTCACGTTGATTTCCGACATCGCGCCCAATTCGCGCTTCTTCTGGAATCGATTGGCCATACCGACTGTCTTAGCGGGATTCGAGCTCGAGGCGGTCAGCGACCGAGCTCGCGAAATTTTCCAGTTCAACCGTCATGGATCGAACTCGCGATAGGAGATAGTTGTACCCGACCACAGAGGGTAGGGCGACGACTAGACCTGCCACGGTGGTCAGTAGGGCACCCGAGACGCCGGGGGCGAGACTTTTCAAGGTGGCTGAACCCTCCATGGCGACCCCACCGAATGAGTCCATGACCCCCCAGACTGTTCCGAGTAGGCCGAGAAAGGGAGCGACGGTTACGATACTGGCGAGCATCACCATCTTCTTCTCGTAGTCGTGCGTCTTGAGGGCGAGGACACGGTGGAGGGCGTTCTCGATCTGTCCCTTGCGCTTAACCTGGTCGGCTTCGCTCGTGCCGTCCCAGCGATAGAAGGCCTGGATCGCGGCTAGTACCAGAGTCGAGTAGGGACTCTTCCGGGTTTGAAGTGTGGTGAGGTCGAGATCGACGAGCGCTTGGCCCTGTTGGTTCAGGGATTTCTCGAATCGTTTATTGGAGAGGTGTACCCGCTTCAGGTCCAGCCCTTTGGCCAACATATAGGTCCAGGCTACGATGCTACTTCCCCCCAATAGAAGAATGATCCCCTTCCCAGCCAGATTCGACAGGAAGAAGTAGGTTATCAGGGAAGGATCGGATGCTGCAATAATTTCGGTGGCGATCATAGTGGAAAGGCTCTTCGTCTGGATAGGACATTGTCCACCCATGGCTCAACTGTAAAACGCCATTTGCGGGAAATTGATTTGCCGGGGAGAGAGGGATTCGTTTTCTTCTCGGGATGGATAGTAAGATTGCCGCTGTTGAAGAACTCTCGGCCAAGGCCAATGAAGCGTCGAACCGGTCGGTCCTCGTCGGACTGGATGGCTTTGTCGACATCATTATTAATCCGGTCGATCAGCGGTTCGGCCCCGGCGACGATTATAAAGCGATTCGCCAAATGACCGACTTCGGTGATCGGATTCTCGCAGCGGCGGGTAAGAGCACCAACATCGAGATGGGTAAGAAGATGGAGAAGCTGGGCGGCAATGGCCCGATTCTGGCCAACGCTATCCAGCAAGCAGGGCTGCTGACCCGTTACATCGGAGCCCTCGGCGATCCAGTGATCCACCCTGTGTTTGAAGATTTTGCGAAACGTACGGACGCGGTTTCCTTGGCTGAACCTGGCGTCACCCATGCCCTCGAGTTTCGTGACGGCAAGATTATGCTCGGGTTGATGGACTCCCTCGAGAATGTCACCTACGCCAATATGGTCGAGAAAATGGGTGAGGGGGCGTTTTTGGACCTGCTCTCGCGAACCGATCTTTTTGCGATCGTGAATTGGACTATGCTTCCGTACCTGACTCAGATCCTCCAGGCTTTGATCGATCAGGTCTATCCTAACTTTGGCCCGCGGGATCACAGGAGCTTCTTCTTCGATCTAGCCGATCCCGAAAAACGCTCCGATGATGATCTGATCGGAGTCCTTCGCCTTCTTCACCGTTTTTGTGCCTTCGGGTCCACCACGTTAGGCCTCAATCTAAAAGAAGCTCAGCATGTTTCCCGCGTTTTGGGCCTCTTTGTGGGCGGAGCGGGTGAAGACGATATTCGCGCGATGGCGAGAAATATTCGCAGCGAACTCAGCCTGGATTGTGTGGTAGTTCACCCGACCGATGCGGCCGCCTGCGCGACGAAAGACGACACGTTCTATTCAAAGGGCTTCTACACCGCCGACCCGACGATTACCACCGGCGCAGGTGACCACTTCAATGCCGGTTTCTCCGTCTCAAGATTGCTCGGCCTGTCGCCGCAATCATCGCTGGTCGTAGGTTGCGCCTTCTCAGGTCACTACGTTCGTACTGCCGAAAGCCCGAGCCTGAGCACCATCGGCTCCTTCCTTCGGAATACAGATTTCGCAACGATAGCCGGCTAGCCCAGGCTTCGTCCCGACCCGCCCTGTTCCCAGGCCCATCCATCCGCGCCTCCCCACCAGGGTCCGTCAATTTAAATCTCCCTGAGAACGATTTTCGGGGTTCGACGGAATTCGTTGGCGCGGGCTTTTTGGCACTCGTCATTGCGCGGATTGATTTGCTACAAATAACTTATGTCGAAAGAAGCTCCCGAACGTAATGGACTGCTGATTTCCTTCGAAGGTTCGGAGGGCAGTGGCAAGACGACTCAGATTAGCCTCCTTTCCAATCGCTTGGAAGATGCGGGCTATGAAGTCATGGTCACCCGTGAGCCGGGTGGGACCGAGTTGGGGGAGGAGATTCGCCATCTGCTGAAGCATTCAAAAAGCGGAAATGGCATGGTCCCCGAGGCCGAGCTCCTGCTCTTTGCCGCCGCCAGAGCTCAGCTTGTGAGGGAGAAGATTCTCCCTGCGCTCGATGAGGGTAAAATCATTATTTGTGACCGGTTCCTTGATTCCACTACGGTGTATCAAGGCATTGGGCGGCAACTGTCCAAAGAACCCGTTACTGTGATTAATCGTTTCGCAGCCGGCGACTTTATGCCGGATTGGACGATCATTTTAGATATCCCTGCAGAAGTGGGGATCTCCCGTGTTCGCCACCGTGCCAACGATGTCCCCGATCGAATGGAGTCGGAGAATATCGAGTTTTACCGGAGCGTGCGCGAGGGCTATCTCTTGCTCGCAAAGTCGTTGCCGGACCGCTACTCCGTCTACGATGGTACGCAGCCTCGGGAATTGCTGGAGGACGAGATCTGGGAAGAAACTCAGGAGCGTTTTTTCCGCAACGACTGATCCCGTGGAAGAACGCAGGGATCCTCACGAAATCCTGACTGCCGCCTGGAGAAAGGGGCGGCTCGGCCATGCGTTACTTTTACATGGTCCGTCCTCAGGTGCCTTGGAACAGGAAGCTCTCGCTTTGTCTGCGGAGATTCTCGAGTGCGCGGGGTCTCCGCTTCGTCATCCGGACTGCACAGTCGTTCGGCCAGTGAATAAGATGCGCCAGATCGGGGTCGATGCCATGCGCCGCTTAGTCCGTACTGTCAGTCACTCGGCCAATCAGGGTGGCCGAAAGGTGGGTATTATTCTCGATGCCGATCGCATGAACTTGCAGGCGGCAAATGCGTTTTTGAAGACACTGGAAGAGCCGCCGTCGGATACGACCCTCTTTCTGTTGAGCACCCGTCCAAACGATTTGCTCGATACAATTCGAAGCCGCTGCATGAGCTTTAAAATTCCAGGGAATTCCGTTTCCATCGAAGGAGATGAATGGGCTGCTTGGAGTCGGGATTTCGAGACTTGGTTGACTCGCATCGAGCTCCCACCCGCGAATCAAAAAGAGGTCGCTGAGACCGTTTTGCGCCTCTACGGGTTAGTGCAGCGCTTCCAGGTGTGCCTGGAGGCAGTTGCGAAAAGCCGTACGGAACTGGCTGTCGAGAATTTACCAGAGAATATCGAAGATGATGAGCGAATCGCCATCGAGGCCGGCAGCGAGCGCGGCGCCCGGCAAGACCTTCTGGCGGGAATCGAATTTGTCCTGAGAGATTGGGTGGCCGGTCGGGCAAGCGCTTCTGGAGAGATCGCTGAGCGTGCGCGAAAGCTGGTTCTGGCCGTTGAGGAGACCGAGTCGATATCCGGTTTGCTCGCTCTCAATTTCAACGGAGTGGCCGCAGTTGAGCAGCTACTCATTCGGATATTGAGAATCTGGAGTCGACAGTAGACGAAGTTTCCTCTGGTCAGGTTCCCCTCGCTCAGACTAGAAAGGTGTATGGGCATCAAATTTCTTCACACACGAATTCGCGTAAGCGATCTGGAAAAATCCATTGATTTCTATTCCAAGACCTGTGGGTTCGAGGTCTTCAAGCGGAACGATAAGTCGCCGGCTGGGAACAAGATTGTTCATCTTCAGATTCCGGGGAACGCTCACATGCTCGAGTTAACCTACTCTCCGGACTTCAAGGTCGAGTTTCCAGAGGACTTGATGCATACCTGTATTGGGGTCGACGATATCGTTGAGTATTGCGGGAACTTGGAAGAGCAGGGAATTGAGATTTGGCCGGGAGATTGGAAGGAAAAGTTTACTTCCGATGACAAAAAGATGGCGTTCATCACGGATCCGGATGGATACGAGGTCGAAATCTTGGAGAACTAATTGTGGCTGATCCTTTGGGTCCAGTGGAGGCACTCCCGCCTTCACTTCGGCTTTTCTATCCGTTTACTCCGAAGAGAATTTCAGTCAGCTCCGGAACGCTGTCGGTCGTCGATGAGGGTAGTGGGCCGGCAATTGTTTTTGTTCACGGTAATCCTTCGTGGTCCTTTCTGTTTCGTGACGCGATTGTAGCGCTTCGAGACCGCTTCCGCTGTGTCGCGGTCGATCATCAGGGATGCGGATTTTCGGACCCGCAGCCTCATCGCATGAGGATGGCTGAGCATTCCGAAAACCTCGGAGCGGTACTGGATGCCCTGGGCATTGAAAAATACATACTTGTAGCCCATGATTGGGGCGGTGCCATCGGTTCTCATCGGGCGGGTCTCGAACCAGACCGCGTGGCGGGAATGGTTTATCTTAACACAGCAGCCTTTCCCCTCCAGCGAATGCCATGGCAGATTCGCATGGCCCGAGTGCCAGTGTTGGGAAGGTTTTTGATGGAACGCTGCAACGCTTTCGCCTTGGGAGCAGCCAAACAGGGAGTCGTCAATCCTCTCCGCCCGGCCGCTGCTGATGGTCTCCTCTATCCATGGATGGAACGAGAATCACGCACCGCTGTATCCGCCTTTGTCGAGGACATCCCTTGGCGAGCGACGCATCCGACTCGTAGGACCATTGAGGAAACGGATGAGAGGCTAGAGGGGCTGAAGAAGAAGCCGTGCCTTCTTGCTTGGGGAATGCAGGATTTCTGTTTCGATGAAAAGTTCCTGGACGAATGGATCCGCCGCTTCCCGGATGCGGAGGTCGAGCGCTATCCCAATGCGGGCCACTACACTTTCGAGGATGGTGGAGACCCCTTGATTGAAAGAATCGAGAGATTCGTGGATTCCGTTCCGTATTGATCGGCGCCAAGTTTTCGTGAAGTCAAAGCCACGCGGGTGGTCGATGATATAGGAGATCAGATATAAATTAGTTTACGAGCTGGTTCGGCGGCCTCGCTCTTTGTTTTTGCCTTGAGATGGGGGCTACCTCACTTTCGGGGTTCTGGTTATGCGGTTCTTAGGTCCTTGGGAAATTTCTTTTGTGGTGTTCTACCTCGTCCTCGTCCTGTTCGGAGGATGGTGGGTATCCCGCAAGAAGGGGGGCGTAGAGGACTTTTTTCTCGGCGGCCGTTCGGTGCCGTGGCCAGCGGTGTTGCTGTCGATAACTGCAACTGAGGTCAGTGCCGTTACTTTTTTGGGGATTCCGGGGACCGGGTTCGAAGGGGATTTGAGCTATTTGCAGATGGGAATAGGCTCGCTGTTAGCTCGGTTTGTCGTTGCATTTCTTTTTCTTGGAGCTTTCTACAAGAGCCGCTGTGTTTCGATCTACCAATATCTAGGAGATCGGTTCGGGAAGAGATCCCATCGAACCTCGGCGGTGTTTTTCCTGGTTTCGCGAATCAACGCTTCTGCAATCCGACTCCTTCTCGCCTCAGTGGGGCTGGGACATTTTTTCGGGGTGCCAGTGTGGGTCGCCGTACTGGTATTTACGGGAATTGCCCTGCTGTATACTTCTTGGGGGGGGATTCGGGCCGTCATATGGACAGATTGTATTCAGGCGTTCGTCTTTATCGCGGGTGGTATCGCAGTGTTTGTGTACTTGTGGAGTCAGATTGGCTTCACCGAGTTTTGGTCTTCGGCGGCGGAATCAGGAAAGTTGAGGGTGTTTCATTGGAGGCCAGAAGAGGGCAAAACCTGGTTTTCCGATTGGAATGTTTTTTACCTCGCTGCACTCAACGGACTGGTCATCACTTCGGCGGCTCTTGGATGTGATCAGGATCTCACTCAGCGGATGCTTACCTGTAGGTCTGTCGGTCGAGCCCGATGGAGCGTGATTTTGAGCGGTTTTCTAGGGATTCCGATTGCTGGCTTGTTTCTTCTAACGGGAGTCGCGCTTTTTGTGTGGGCGAATTCGGGCGGCCTACCGGTCCCCGCCGATGTGGACTCAAACGAGATCTTTGCCTGGTTCATTTCCGAGGCGGCTCCAAGTGGGTTGAGGGCTCTGTTGTTTGTAGGAATCTTGGCCACCGCGATGTCCAGTCTGGACTCGGCACTCAATGCCTTGAGTTCGTCGGTGGTCTACGATCTGTTCGGAGAAAGAGTTCAAAAGTCAGTGGCTTTCTCTCGGCTGGGGATTCTCGGCTTCGGCATTATTTTGGCCGGGACCGCGATCGCTCTAGCAGACTATCAGGAGAGTTTCGTGTGGCTGGGATTCAAGGTGGTGGGCGTGACTTACGGGTCGTTGCTGGGGATATTCTTGTTGGGCTTAACGATGAAGGCTCCGAGGGGGGCCGATCTTGGAAATCTAATCGCTATGGGTGTCGGTGCTGTTGTCTCAGCGTTGTTGCTGGTTGCGTCGGAAAGGGAATGGATTTCCCTTGGCTGGACATGGATCCCTCTCATCAATACCACGATGACCTATCTTATCGCGTTTCAATTTCAAAGTTCCCCGGATTCGAATGCCGAGGGACCCATCGGTAAAGAAGAAGTAGTATGAGAAAAAAATGTGTGATCTTGGGTTGTGGCTATGTGGGTACCGCCGTAGCGAGAAATTGGCTGGCGGATGGTCACGAGGTCTGGGGAGTTTCTCGGAATAGCGATACGCTCGCACAGATTGAGCATGATTCTTTTTATCCGGTTGTGGCAGATGTTGACACTGCGGAATGGCATGCGCAGGTACCGTCCTCTCCTGCAATCGTATTGAACTGCGTGAGCACCGCAGGACCCGGAATTGAGGGGTACCGGAAATCGTATATTGGGGGAAATCATTCCGTTCTGGACTGGGCGAGAGCTGGGAATCCGGAACGCATCGTCTATACGGGCTCAACTGCTGTTTATCCCTTTACCGATGGTCGCGAAGTTTGGGAAGACGACGCGGGCGGTGAAGATTTAGCTGAATCGGGGAAATTGGTTTTGGAGTCGGAAAAAATGCTTCTTCAGGATCCTGAAATCGGCGATCGCTGTACAGTTTTGCGGTTGGCCGGAATTTATGGGCCGAGTCGTCATCATCTATTGGACGCGGTAAAACGAAGTAATGGTGTTTTGCCGGGGCGCGGAGATTATTTTCTAAACCTCATTTTCCTCGATGACATCGTTTCGGCAGTCGATGCGGTGTGGCATTCTCCAATCGCTGGGGGGAAGGCTTATAATTTGGCGGATGAGACGCCCCCTACGAAAGAAGAGATGGTCTCTTGGCTGGCCGAGAGAATTGGATGTACCGCGCCGAAATTCGATCCGGAAGCGATGGATGGCCGGAGAATGAGAGTGAATCGTGCCGGAGGGTCTCCAAATCGAAGGGTGAAGATTGATCGAATTAAACAGGATACCGGATGGTCTCCAAAATATCGCTCGTTCCGGGATGGATTTGAGAAGATCGGACTGTAGGAAATAGTGGGGAAGACAATGAAAAACTATTGGTTGATGAAATCGGAACCGGATGCCTTCTCGATCGAGGATTTGGAGAGGTTGAATGGAAAGAGTGAGCCCTGGGACGGGATTCGCAATTATCAGGCCCGGAACTTCATGCGAGATGAGTTTAAAATTGGTGATCAGATCCTTTTTTACCATTCGAACTGTTCGCCACCAGGTGTAGTGGGGTTGGCCGAGGTTGCTTCGGATCCCTATCCGGATGAAACCGCATTTGACCCGAAATCTAAATACTTTGATCCAAAGTCCAAACGTGATTCCCCTAGATGGATTCTTGTAGACGTTCGATTTGTGGCGAAATTTCCGCGCACAGTGACGCTCGCTGAAATGAGAGAAACGGAAAGCCTCGGGGAAATGAGAATCCTGCAAAAAGGCAATCGACTCTCGATCACTCCCGTGTCGGAAAGAGATTATGAGAAGATTGTTGAACTGGGAAATTCCTCTACCAGCTAGTCTGACTTCAGGAACCGATGATTGACCGGAGCATCCGGTCGAGATGTATCTGTGCAGGTGGATGCAATCCATGCCGAGAAACCCGCGGATCAAGGCGAGGGAATCGGAAGTCTGCGGGATTCCAGTTTTCCGGCCACTCTTCAGGCAACTTCGGAGGAAGCACTTCTATAGGTTCTCCGTTTCGGTAGGCATTCACATAGTCGGGGCGGTCGGGATTGTCGGTGGTAGACCGTATGGCTGAACACGCAGTGAACAGCACTTGGATTGAATGAAGCCCCGCTCCACGAAATATCGGTTCGGCAATCTTGCGGACGAGGTCTTCCAGAAGCGACCGGTCAGACGGTCGGAATTGATCGATTTTAGTCGCACACAAAACGACGCTTCGCAGACGCCCCGGGAATTTGGAATCGTCTATCGGCGTCATTGATCTTCCCAGAAAAGAGGATATCCGATTCCACAACGTGTCGATGCGGGAGAGTAATCCACCGACCGCCGAGAGTAGCGCATGCTGATCGCGAAGAAGGGGAGGACCTCCGGACAGGATCCACCCGATATCGATAGGCAAAATCAGTGCATCAGCCTCAGCGAGCAAACGCTCGAGCGGAAGAATTTTCTCTTTTCGATAATTTTGGAACCGCTCCTCAAAAGTAGAAAACGCTGGAGCATCCTCACTTCCCCATAAATCAGGGATCGGAGCGAAATCCTCCCAGGGCGTCCGCCCACCTGGATTGAAAATGCGGGAACACAGCGAGGCAGGACTAGTCAGATAACGCCCCCGACGAGTAGCCTCGACCATAGTGTTCGAGTATAATGATGCCGCGTCATCAATCTGCGCAGCAGTGTCCGCCCGCGATAGCAATTCTCGATACTCTTTGATCCCTTCTTCCGACAAAGGATCAAGTGAATCCGGAAAGAGGCTGGCGATCGAATTACTCCACCCCCGGAAACTTCCATCCCCAAGAAAATCCGCAACATTCTCACCGGGAAAATCAACAAAATCCAAGACGAGATCCCTCTTCCACAGTTTGGGATGCTCTGCACGAAATCGAATAGCTGCAGGAGATAAAGTAATATCAGGCCAAAGCGCATCCTCAGAGGCCTCTCGAAGAATCCGATCAAGAGGAAAGCCAGGAAATTCACCAGGATACTCTTCAATTCGATGACTCACCCACCTCTCATCAGTGCCAAGGAATCGGTCCGGATCCTTCCTGAGATGATCCAAAATCGATGCAAGCATCACAGACTTCCCAGAATGACGAGGCCCAACCGCAACAATTCTTCGGTATGAGCTAACTTTAGGAAGATGAGACCACATTCACCTTTAAACTGGCGACTTCTCATGCCCAATCAACCGAAAACTAGATTTAATAACTCAGCGTTATTAATATTGACGAAGGTCGGGCCGGAGGGGTAGTTTTGGAGCATGAGTAGGAGACGTAAGGTATTGGGGGAG
>DGMY01000011.1:0-44598 GCA_002388665.1 Opitutia bacterium UBA4506
GCTACTGTGCTTCGCTGCCGGGTTCGGTATTTTACCGATGGGATTGTGCTGGGGTCGGTTGAGTTTGTGGAGGCGCAGTTGAAAGAACTGCCTGAGGGGATTCGGCCTCGGAAGCCGCACGGGATGGCGGGGGCTGACTGGGGTGGACTCTCGGTGGGGACCGGGTTGCGGAAAGACCTATTTGGGTAGACTCTTTTAGGACCGATTCCGAAGAATTTCAGAGAAGGGTTTATGGAGCGAGTCGTCGGTATGTTGACCGTTTTGGAAGTCGGATAGGATCGGTTCAACCTCGGTCAGAATTTCCGCGCCTTGGTTGTTTCCATCGGAAATGAATCCACGGTGAAAGTCTTCGAGAGTTCGGTTTTCTAGTGGGAATGCGGGCTGGAACCGGGTTTCTTCCTGTCGATCATTCTCGGAAGGCTCTAACCCACGAATCCAGCCGCTGCTAGACAGTCGATTGAGGCAATTGTTCATCAGCTGCCCTGGTGCGCGAAGGTGATTGGCTATCTCGGTGGTAGTGGGCGGGTTCTCGCAGTTTTGGAAGCGTCTGGCGATATAGAGAAAGCAGGATAGGGCGAGCGATTCTCGTGTCTGGGGGCTAATGTCGCTCCATGCGGTCTCATTTGTGAGATTGTCTGCATTTTGAACGGCATAAGACACCTCGCAGGATACCAATACAATTAGCCAAAATAGGTAGAGACCGAACATCAAGACCGGGATGATCCCGACAGAGCCGTAGAGACTCTGGTCGCGAATCACCTTGTGAACATATAGGAATGACAGCGAGTGGTTTACTACCATCAAGAAGGCTCCGAGAAGCCCCCCAACGAAGGCTGCTTTCCAGTGCACTGAAGTATGTGGGAAGAATCGATTGAAAACTGCGAGGACCACCGTGAGGAGAGAAAACGAAATCAGCGGACCGGCCCACCAGTTGATGTCTTCATACTCGAGTCCCGGTACCAGACTGTTGAATCTATTCACTATGGTGGATGCAGATAGGACAGTGATGGCTGTGATGCTGAGAACTGCACCGAGGCTTGTGATCGTCCAATAGGAGATAATTCTTTGTGCCCAGGATCGGCCCCGCCGCACCCCCCAGATTCCGTTGAATGCTTTTTCAATCGAGGTAATCAACTGGATTACGATAACGATCAGGGCAATCGACCCTATCACTCCGACGGCCCCTGAACGCGCGCTCTGGACAATCTGGTTGATAAACTGAATCACCGATGGGTTGAGAGCTTCTTTGGCCTCTTGAGTGGCTGCGGGGTTTAGTGGTGGAGAAGTGGATACCTCGGAGGAATTGGTTGACGCCGGAGTATCTGGGTCGCTCGAATGAATCTCATCCTGATGCCATTCGGACACGGGAGGCGCGACAAAAACCAATGCCTGGCCCAGTTTTTCGACGATGACATTGTCGCGATCGTCTCCCTGGAGAAGGAAGCTGGAGATCATAATTCCGATGGCGAGGAGAGGGCCTAAACCGATCAGCGAATAGTAGCTGAGAGCAGCTGCCTGACTGAATAGCTTATTTCCGTTAATTCCGCGCCACACGATGATCATGATCCGGAGCAGGGCAAACGACCGGGCACGCCTACCGGTTTCATCGAGCGCTCCGCGCGACCAGATTTCACGCTCTAGCAGCGATGTGACTGATTTTATTCCATCCTGTACTTTTTGCAGGATCGCTTTTTTAGAATCGTTCACAGAAGAGTTTTAATAGGCGAAAGATACGTAAACTGGGGTTAACTGCTTACAGGTAGTGTTGTAGCCAAGTGATCCAAATCATAAATCCTCCTCCAGCGATTGTCAGTAGACTGAATAGTAGAGTTGGCACCAGGCGGATGCAAAGAGTGGCACCCAGCATTCCTATCTGCAGAGCTGACATTGCCCCAGCGGCGGGCAAATTCTGTTGAGAGTAGAAAAAATATAGAAAGAATCCGAAGCCAAGAGCACACCGGAATCGAAGCAGGGGGAAGAGGCTCGTTTGGCCGAGTCCGATTCCGATAGCGAGAATGAGGTCGGCTATTGCAAAAAAGAGGATCCAGTTTTCCAGCAGAACATCGAATGAGTAGTTTCCTGTCTGAAACATCTCGAATACTGATTCGCGGAACGGGAACACGATCGTTGCGGCCAGCATTAATAATCCGAGCACTACTACAGGCAGCAGAAGCGCAACGGCTCTGTTGCGCGATTTTTTCAAATTCTGAACATATTTCGTCTCAGAAGTTTTTCCCTCAGCAGCGGCGAGCATCTTGTCGACATTTCCGGATTCATCGAGGGGCGAAGCCTTTGGAGGAACGGGTGCATCTTTGGGGGATGATTCGGATACCTTGGATTCATCGGATGAATCGTTATCAATTTCCTGGCTTTCGGGGGGGCTGCGCCGAAGTTTCAGGGCAACTTTTGGCTTCGGTTTGATTTGTTCCCAGAGTCCGGGGTTGGAGGAAATCGGGGCAAAATCCTCCATGCCTTCCTTGTAGTACAAGGTAGCAGGATGTACGATCTCGGAGGATACGAGTTCGGAAAGCTGGGCAATGGTAAAGGGTCCGTCGGATTGTTCCGATTCCGGTGGTCGAACGTAGTATTCTTCCATGTTTAGATTATCTATATAAAGTCCTAGAGGGTGTTTTCCTTCCACTGAAGCTTCGTACGGACTGTTAAAAAGTGGGAATAGTCAGCTCCATGGATGAGAGTGACGCGTTGTTGCGGCACGCGAATTTTTAACGGGAAGGCGACAGACTCGTTAAAAGTCAAATGGCCATCGAGGGTTACCTGGGGGCAACAGGATTCCGGATCGGTTCGTACTTCAATTTCGGTATCCATTGAAAGAATCACGCTGCGGTTGCTCAATGTGTGTGGGCAGATGGGGGTCAGGGTGATGCCTTGTACGTCGGGATGAACAATGGGCCCGCCTGCGGAGAGGTTGTAGGCCGTCGATCCGGTTGGGGTGGAAAAAATCAAACCATCGCACGCAAATTCATTTACAAGATCACCGTTTGCAAATACTGCGAGGAGCATGAGGCGAGAAGAGGTCGTTTGTTTCACGACGACATCGTTCAAGCAAATGCCCCGTTCTTGGACGGGATCGGAGGCTTCTAACAGCATCCGGTTCTCGATTTCATAATCCCCCGAAAGAATTTGGACAAACTCCCGTGCGATACCGTCCGGAGAAAATGTGACGAGGAACCCGAGTTTCCCCAAATTGACTCCGAGGACTTTAACATTGAATTGAACCGCTTGTGGTACGACTCCGAGAAAGGTCCCATCGCCACCGATCACGCAGACCGCATCGCAGCCCTTCAAGAAATCCTGCGGTAGCGGGTGCTCCAGGGTCATCCTCATCCCAACTCCGCGTTCTCTACCGAGATTCATGAGCTGTTTTCCGATCTCATGAGCTCCTGATTTCTGGCGGTTGACGACCAGTGCAACTGTTTGGAGTGGATTCACGACCTGCGAAGTTAGCATTGGCTTATGGAGAGACAATTGAAAATTAGTGGAAGATCGGCCCAGTTTGTAGCGATGAAGTGCGGGGCGTTTCTATCCTCGTAAGGGTTGAGCTGTGGAAAGAATCGACACTTCATCGAAAGATGGCGATACAGATCCCGTATTGCGATGCTAGAAGAAGGTGTGAATTCAATGTTTTGGAAAGAGGATGTAGATGAATTCCTCGCATGGGTGCAATTGGAACGGGGACTTTCGTTGCACACAGTCGAGAGCTATGAAAATGATTTGGTTCAGTTTGGTAGGTTTCTAGAAGAGAGTTCCGTGAGTCATTGGGACGAGGTCGATGAGGCTGCGACGGGTAAATTTCTGCAAAAGTTGACAGAGGAGAATTTCGAGACAACCACATTGGCGAGGAAATTGTCGGCCCTTCGTGGTTTTTCACGGTTTAGGGAGAGGGAGCGCGGAGCGCGTAGTCTTACCGAGATCGTCCGGGGGCCCCGGGCCGGAAGAAAGGTCCCGACGAGTCTTACCATCGAAGAGACCTTGCGACTCCTTGAGGCGCCTTCCACCGCGACTCCACACGGATTGCGCGATCGTGCGATACTGGAACTGTTGTATGGGTCTGGTCTGCGGGTGAGCGAACTCACAGGGCTTCTATTGCAGTCTGTGGATCTGGATAATCGGTTTGTCCGTGTGTTTGGAAAGGGATCTAAGGAGCGAATGGTCCCGGTGGGTGGGGGAGCACTGAAAGCTTTTCGAGACTATCTGAATGCCGGGCGGCCGAGTCTCGTCAAACCAAAGACCGGTAGTGAAGTGTTTTTGAGTCAAAGGGGTTCTCCGATCTCCCGAAAGACCGTCTGGCATTTGGTTAAGAGTCATGGTGAGCGCGCAGGAATTACAAAGCCGGTTAAGCCGCACTTATTGAGGCACTCGTTTGCGACTCATCTGCTGGAGGGAGGAGCGGATCTGCGGACGATCCAAGAGATGCTGGGCCACGCAGACATCGCTACTACCCAGATCTACACTCGGGTTGAAGGAGAACGTCTACTTGATGAGCATTCTCGGTTCCATCCGCGAAATCGGGACGAATTCTAGGGATGTGGCCGGTTCAGAAATCCGAACAATTTTGCGGCGTTGGCAGAAAAGATTGCAGAGAGATCGGATCTCTCCAACGAAACGCCTTCTATTTCCTGAAGAAATCGGATCCATCCCGGATTTGTGTCTTTGCGCGGATATAGGCGCAGAGGGTAGTCTGAACCAAATAGAACTTTCTCCGGACCGAGTACTTGGAGAGCGTTTTTGAAAATTTGGGGATCGTACAACAAAGGACTCGCAGAGCAATCGTAGTAGACATTGCGAAAAAGTTTACGGATGTAGGGATTCAACTCATGCAGAAACAGACCTCCGCCCCAGTGAGACAGAATGATCTTTAAGTCAGGATGACGACTGACAAAATATTCGAGATCTTCGAACGGGGTAGCAATCCGTCCGGGGTGTGGCCGACCGACCGGTTCGGTGACGTGAAAATTAAAAAGTAAATCAGCTTCGACTGATCGGTTCGCCAAATCGTCCCAAAAGCGATCACGGAGGGTGGTACCCTGAAGTGAAGGCAGTAGTTCTCCAAACCCTGAAAAATCATTCTCGACGGCCCAGCGTACCAAGTCGTCCGGACGGGGTCCGCGTGGGTGGACGGATGCCATGGCTCGGAATTGGCTCGGAGAACTCGCGATCCACCGCGCCATCTCGGAGTTTTGGATCTGGCAGGACTCGGGATTTTCCCAGTACCAACCGAGTAGGACGGCCCCCTCAATTCCCTCTCGGTCCATCTGTTCTATAAATTCTTCCCGATGGACCCAACCTTGTAGCGAGACGGCGCCTCCTTCAGGTGCGACAAGGGCTTTCCAATGGTTTTCCCTGTGTTTGAGAGCCCAATCGCTGGGGCTCTCGATCGCATCGCGGGGAAACGCATGGGTATGAGAATCAAAAATAGATAGCTCTGGAAACGGTTCTCTCAACGTGGATTGTATTTACAGGGTTGCTCTTACATTTTCAAAAGTTTTCACTTTTGGCTATGTTAGAAAATTTACGGTCTGCGGTTCATCAAGCGACGTTGCAATTGGTCGAAAATGGTTTGGTGGACTATTTCCGTGGCAACATCAGTGCGTTTGATCATCGCCGGGGTCTTGTCGTCGTCAAACCACGAGGGATCGACTATGGTAGCCTTACTCCCGAAAGTTATTTGATCGTCTCAGCGCGTACGGGCCAGGTGGTTGAGGGACTGGGAATGCCGGCATCTGGCATCGATGCGCACTTGAAGCTCTACCGCGATCTCCCGGGGATTCGGTCGATCGTCAGCACGCATTCAAAATATGCTACAATGTGGGCCCAAGCGGGTAGGCAAATTCCCTGTCTGGGAGTCGTCCATGCAGATTTCTTTCAGGGAGAAATTCCAATTACCGCTGCTGGGAACCATGAAATCGATGAAGACAGCTATTATGAGAAAGTTGGCGAGCAGATCGTCGCGCACTACGAAAAGTCGAACGAAGATCCCAGCTTAGTCCCAGCGATCCTCGTAAACCGATTGGGCCCTGTCTGCTGGGGAGGGTCAGCTATGGAAGCGGCGCGGAATGCAGTTTACGTCGAGATGCTCGCGGAGCTGGCTTTCGGTACACTGGCACTTAACCCGGAAATTCCACCTTTACGGGATGAAGACATCAAGCGGCATTTTTCCATTATGAAAAAGCGGGGAGTTGCTCCCACTCACCGGATCCGCGGCCGGCAGATAGAAAGCTGATCAACGCCCTGTAGATCGTGGCCAAATCGGAAGAAGACCCTTTGTCCCAGTCGGCGAACGAAGGCATCCGGGGGATTGATTCCACGGCTGCATTGGCTGCGCATCTGGGACTCTCCCGATGGACGGTTTCGCGTGTGTTAAATGGCCACGGCGGAGTGAGCGAGAAAACCGTGGAGCGTGTTCGCTCGGCGATGAAGGAAAGCGGTTTCGAACCGAATCTGTACGCTAGATCCTTGCGCGGCGGACGAACGCGAACGATTGGAGTATGCATTCAAGAAATGGACTCGCCCTCTTTGAGTCGGAAGGTTTCCCGATTGCAGGCACTTTTTCGGGATCGTGATTATCACTGCCTTCTGGAGCTGACGAACCGCAACCATTCCCTTGAAGAGCAAGTCCTCCGCCATTTCTTAAATCTTAAAGTCGATGGTATTGTGGGAATCGGCACATGTCTCTCTCCGGCGTCCGCCCTGATTGGTGAGCTGAAAAGTTCAGGAATATCTGTGATTTTAGTCGATCCTGAAACCACGTTGCCATTTCCGACAGTGGAGGTGGATCGTTCTGGAGCGACCGAGTCGATGATGAACCTACTCTGGACCGCTGGGCATCGTACGTTTGGGTTTGCGGGATTCGACCCCGACTATGCCTATAGCGAAAAACGATTGGAGGGGGCGAATCGGTTCCTGGAACGAAGAGACGGAGAGCGCGTTTGGTCGATCTACGAACCTGGAACGGTGAAACATGATTTTACTTATGGAAGCCGCCTGGCCGCCCAGATTTTAAAGCAAAAGTCGATGCCATCGGCAGTGCTTGCTGTAAATGATCGCGTGGCGATTGGATTGGTCTCAGAATTGAGTCGGAAGGGGATAAAGGTTCCCGAGAACCTTGCGGTAGTCGGACACGACAACCTCGAAGTGTCCTCTTTTTTCGAACCGACTTTGACCACGGTCGACCAGAACATCCGAGAGTTAATGGAATCCGTATCCACCGGATTATTGGAATGGATCGAAGAGGGACAGATCCCTCCGCGAAGAGTCATTTTGCCGACCGAATTACAGGTCCGGCAATCCCACAAACGGCATCCATAAACCTGTCATTGGTCGAACTCGCTTCGCTATTTTTCCCCTATAATAGATCAGACAAAAAATAGTTTACGCGCTAGGGAGCTAGGGTAGGCGGAGGACGGATTCCAATAGGTAGCGAGTTTTCGCGGTCTGCGGATTTTTGAAGACAGAGGCAACTGGGCCGGCTTCAATGATTTTCCCCTGTTCCAGTACGATGATATCCTCGCAAATATGTTCGATGAGAGGGATGTCGTGGGTGATGAACAGGAGGGCGATATTGTCCGATTCGCTGATCTTGCGCAAAAGTTGGACGATGGAGAATTGGGTGGTGACATCGAGGGCGCTTACCGCCTCGTCGCAGACTAGGATTTTTGGCTTGGGGGCTAGAGCGCGGGCGATTGAAATGCGTTGTCTTTGGCCACCACTGAACTGGTGAGGGAACCGGTATAGGGCGGAGGGTTCGAGGTGAACCTTTTCTAAAAGATTGGCCGATTCTTTCTCTAGTTCGGATCGACTGAAGTGGCGGTCTTGTACTTGTAGAGCCTCGGAAATGGCCTGAAGAATCGTGCGGCGGGGGTTGAGGGAATGGTAGGGATCCTGAAACACCATCTGGACCTGTTTTGCTCGGCGCTTGCGGGAGTGCGGGTCGGTTTGCTGGATACTTTGGCCGCCGATTCGAAGTTGACCGGATGATACTGGGGCAAGGCCTAGAATCGCCCGCGCCAGAGAGGATTTTCCGCTACCGCTTTCTCCCACTAGACCCATCCGTTGCCCTGCCTTGACCGAAAATGACGAATGAATCACTGCTCGATGACCATTTGGGTAGGTGACCGAGACGGAATCAACTTCTAGAAGAGGAATGGCCGTCATGGGTGGGAGATGTTGGCAGTTCCTCGGGCTGAAGCGATGAGGGTCTGAGTGTAAGGATGGGAGGGGCTGGATAGAATCTCTTGGGTTGAGCCCGATTCGACGACCTTTCCCCGCAGGAGAACCGCTACCTCGTCGGCAAAATGAGAAACGATTCCGAAATCGTGGGTGATCAGGAGCACGCCGGATCGATGTTGGACTGCGAGGCTCCGGATCAATTCGAGAATCTCTTTTCGAATTGTGGGATCCAAGGCGGTGGTGGGTTCGTCGGCAATGAGAACCGAAGGCTGGTTGGCCATGGCCATGGCGATGACCACGCGTTGTTGCATGCCGCCACTCAGGTGATGGGGGTAGGCTTTGAGCAGTCGTGCATCCGGAGTGAGTTGGACGGAACGCAGTAGTTCGGCCACCCGATCCCTCTTCTGGCTGTGGGATAGGCTGGAGTGGATCGATTCGGCAACCTGAGTTTGAATGCGTATGGCCGGATGAAGAGCCGTTGACGGTTCTTGGAAGACGAAACCGATCTGCCGCCCACATTTCTTTTGGAGAGCCGATGCGTCGGAAGCGGATATCGGAGAGTTCTCGATCGAAATTTCTCCTGTAATCCGCGTATTTGAAGCGGGTAGAAGACCTCCGGCGGCAAATCCCGCGCTCGATTTGCCGCTACCGCTCTCACCGACGAGGGCAAAAATCTTTCCTGGAAAAATTTCGGCACTAAAAGAGTCGAGTGCCAGCGTCTCGGAGGAGTTGCCGCAATAGGTCACCGATAGGTCCCGAAAGGCGAGGGCGGGGGGCGCGATACCATTGGCCGAAATCATAGAATGCAGATCATCCTATCCGGTCAGAAAAAGAGTTCGAGAAAAAGTGGCGCGAGAACAGCGATTATTGGAGATTCCTTCTGTAGTTCGCGGAGTCGCTCCCCGATGATCGCTGGGGTGTGTAGATCGCCGATTAGTGGGCGAACTGCAGCGCTTATGTCGGCTTGATCCTGACTGAGTGAAATTGCGGAAATGCGGCCCTTGGTGACATTGATACGGCAGACAAGCTCGCCGTTCGAATGGGTACAGCGCCGCTCAAAGCTGGATTTAGGTGAGCGGCCGAAAACCCACTCCGGTGCAGTAAAGTGAGGCATGTACTCCTCGGATTTCCGTAAAATATCGTCGGGAAGAGCCGAAACCTCACGAAGATCCGATTCTGACGATAGAAGGAAATCGAGGAGATCGCGCGCGAACGATTGAGTGCTTTCCAGATCGGGGAGAACGGATTGTAGATTCAGCGTCTGGCTGCGATTGGAATCGACGGCTCGATCCGAGTAGTGACTGGAGTCCGGGGTAAGGAATCGGGACAATTGAGCAAGGTCTGTCGAAAATAGCAGCGTGCCATGATGGAGAACTCGGCCCCCGGTAAAATACTCAGCGTTCCCCGAAAATTTCCGTTCGCCGAGAAAGAGATCGCTGCGGTTTCGAATTTCCACTGGTAGGCCCCGAGCCTCAAAGTAGGGCAGGAGTCGTTTGAGATGAGAGTCGAACGCGATTTTGGGTTCGCCATTGGAAATGAACGAGAAATTGAGGTTTCCTGGATCGTGGTAAACGGTACCTCCCCCAGAGAGTCGGCGGTTTAGCGAAACTCCGGTACGAAACGCTTCCTTTGCGGAGACCTCGGCCCAAAGATTCTGGTTTTTCCCTACGAAAAGAGACGGCTTATTTATCCACAGTATAAGAAAACTGTCCCGGCTATTCCGGAGGCAGGCTTCTTCGATGGCCGAGTATCGGGCGGGATTATCGTCGGAGGCGATCCATGCCAGATGTCTCGACGAATCAGAAGCCGCAATTTGGGGATTCATTGGCGACCTCTCTCACCAGTTCCAGAAAGGGGATGAACTCGCGAAGGTTCTTCAAATCCTCGTCTTTTACCATCCAGTCAGCGTCCGTATAGCCGCGCTCAACGGCGTCACGAAGGGAGGCGACGGCATCGTCTTTGCGGTTTTTGAGAGCGAGACTGCAGGCTAAATTGTAGTGTGCGATCGGGTTGTCTGGATCGTGACGAACAATCCGCCGATCAACCCTCAGTCCATCGCCGATCTTTCCACTACGCGTGTAGTAGTGGGCCAGTACCTCCAGCACCCGCACATCCTTTGGATTGCGGCGGGATAGGTTCTCGAAGAACTCTATTTCGAATGAAAGGTCTTCTTGCGCTGAGTCGGTAGTCGGTTTGGGCGATTGAGACATGGAAGAATTCAGCCCTTGGAGGCTCCGCTGGTCAACGCATTCTCACGCGCTTTGTTCACCGCTTCACTCAAGGGAGAATCCTTGCGATGGCGGGCCTGCACCTGTAGCCGCTGAGAAACCACTTCCAAACCAAGCTTTGCCGCAACTGCCTTCCCGTACCACTCCATGAAGGGTGCATCGATCTCATAGATACGATCATCATCCATGCAGATCACCTGGGCTTTGAAATTATCGGCCGAGTGATGGGCCATGTAGTACTTAAAGTCCTTCCCGACATCGACTTCGCGGATCAGGCCACTTTCAACGAGAATGGGAAGGGTTCGGTAGATAGTCGCCCGCGATACGGTGCTATCGATCGCCCTCGCTCGATCCAGTAGTTCTTCCGCGGTAAAATGTTGCTGATAATCGTAAGCAGCCTCAAAAATCGCATGCCTCTGGTTAGTTATCCGGAGACCGCGGCTGGAAAGAAAGTCCCGGAATGTGGTCCAAGGATCTTCTGCATCTTTTTGTGGAGTGGGCGAATTCATCTTTTATTGAGACTAAAATGACACTGATTTTTCGGAGTGTAAAGAGGATTGCTAGGAAAACGGTTGGGAAATCCGGGGGTGAATGAAATCTCAGGGGAATTAGGTTGAGTTGATGGGTGGAGTGGAGGACAAGGGAAGAAGAGAATGCAGGGTGAATTGGGAGTAATAACGCCGACTATTGTCGAGAAGGGAAAGTACGCTGAGGTCGTACCGTTGAGTCGGGGAGATTTGCGTTTAACCTATGAGATTCCCAAAGCACTCAGACCTTTGCTTCCCGGCACCCTGATAATCGTACCGCTGGTGGGAAAACGGGAGAAAGCGCTCGTAGTTGGCGTGGTCGACGTGACAGATGTTCCGGCAAAACGGATTCGGCAAGTGTCAGGGATTTTGTCGGAGGGCTCGGTTTTGCCACCGGATTTGTTGAAATTAGCATCTTGGATGGCGGGATATTACATGGCGCCCCTAAGGCTTGTCGTGGAGGCGATGGTGCCGGCCCCGGTTCGCGAAGGGAAAGGGGAGAAGCGGGAGACCTTAATCGAAGTGGTCCGCCCGATTGAAGAGAAGACTTTGGATGCTTTGAACAAGGCGGCTCCACGCCAGGCAGAGTTGTTGCGGTTCCTTCTCGATCAAACACAGCCAATTGGTCGGAATTTGGTCCTGAAGCGGATGAACATGTCAGCGAGTGTTGCAGAGTCGCTGGTAGAGAAAGGTCTGGCTCGCTGTGAAAGTGTCAGCCGCGTACGCGAGTCCTACCAGGATGGGTTGGATGCCGAAGCGGTTTTGGGGTCTGGGCCGCCGGATTTGACGGAAGAGCAGGATGCGGCATTCACTCAGCTGGAGTCAGTCCGTTCAGAGGGTGGTTTTAGCTGTTGGCTACTGCACGGGGTGACGGGATCGGGGAAGACCGAAGTGTACCTGCGCTTGATGGAGAAAACTCTGGAGGAGGGCGGCCAAGTTTTATTCCTTGTTCCCGAGATCGCTCTAGCGCCGCAAACCGTTGCCCGGGTCCGTTCGCGGTTGATCTCGACCGGTGCCAACGTGGTGGTGTGGCACAGCAATCTCTCGGCAGGAGAGAGAGCGGATGCATTTCGCGAGATTGGTGCCGGACGGGCAAATGTAGTGGTCGGTGCACGCTCGGCGGTCTTCGCACCATTTCAAAAGTTGAAATTGATCCTTGTTGATGAGGAGCACGAGCCAGCCTACAAGCAGGAAGAAACACCGCGCTACCACGGCCGCGACGTTGCGATTATGAGGGCGTTTGAGTGGAAGGTTTTATGCGTATTGGGATCCGCTACGCCGGCATTGGAAACCCTGTATAACGTACGGGCTGGGAAATTTGGAACGGTGAAGTTGACCAAGAGGGTTGACGACCGGCAGATGCCATTGCTTCACGTCGTCGATTTGCGCCGTGCAAGGGCCTCGGGCAAGGGCGGCGGAATGTTCTCTCCACTTCTCCGGGAGAAAATGACAGACCGGTTGGAGAAGGGGGAGCAAACAATTCTATTCCTCAATCGTCGTGGTTATTCAACAACAGCTCTGTGCCCGTCTTGCGGCTACGTTGTCCAATGTCCTCACTGTAGTGTTGGACTGACTTTGCACCGGACGGACAACCGTATGAGGTGCCACCTTTGTGGGTACGAGAAGGAGGCGCCGACCTATTGCCCTGAATGTCGATCACCGGATTTTAAGTGGAAAGGGTCGGGCACCCAAAAGGTCGAGGCGGCCGTGAGCAAGATGTTTCCCCACGCGCGGGTAGTTCGGCTGGATGCAGACTCCGCGCGCAAGCGAAATCACTTTCGAGCAGTTTTGCAAAATTTCCGGAAAGGGAAAATCGATATACTCGTAGGTACTCAAATGATTGCGAAGGGTCTGGATTTTCCGAACGTGACCCTCGTGGGATTGATTGATGCTGATCTCTCTCTCCATCAAGAGGATTTTCGGGCCGCGGAGCGCACGTTTCAGTTGATCGTTCAGGTGTCCGGGCGGTCGGGGAGAGGAGATCGAGCGGGGGAGGTCGTCGTACAAACATTAACTCCCCACGCCCCTCCGATTCAGTTTGCCCGGAGGCAGGATTTTGATGGGTTCCTCGAAGAAGAGTTACAGCTGCGTGAAGAGTTTCGGTATCCACCCTTTCGGCACTTAATTCGCCAAGTGTTTCAGGGGCGGAATGAAGAGAAGATTTGGTTTGTTGCCGAGAAGTGGGCTGAGAACGCAGAAAAGAGTCTCGGTGAAGAGGTGGAGATTCGCGGTCCTGCGCCGACCCCGATTGAGAAAGTCGCCGACGAGTATCGGGTGCAGCTCTGGTATTTTACGAGTGCGGTGAGGTCAACCAGCTATCGCCTGGCGAAGATCACTCAAGAGTTCGAGTTGCCGGACGGAGTGAAAATGATGTTCGATGTGGATGCAGTTGGACTGCGCTAGGGCGACGGCGGATTTTGAGCTCCGCTGATTGCTCGAAAAGAACGTCCATTGTGCCAAACTCACGAGTTCGACTGCCGACCATTTTCGACTACTCTACGTTCAACAGAGGCAAACCCGAAACGGGGCGATTTACTCGCCTTTCCAAGCTTGGTGAAGAGCAACAATTCCGCCAGTGAGTGGAGTTGCGGAGACTCGATCGAAGCCGGAAGCAAGTATCTGTTGGGAGAGCTCGGCGCGATCGGGGAAAGAACCAATCGTACCTCCCAGATATTGGTACGCCTGCACATCCCCGGTGATTCTTCCTGCGATCTTTGGCAGCACCTTATTTAGGTAGAAGTAGTAGAACGGTCGAAGGAGAGCGAAAGGCTGGGAGAACTCGAGGACGAGGAGGCAGCCTCCGGGGCGAAGGACGCGAAGCATCTCCCGTAGGCCTGCCTCGCGATCTTCAAAATTGCGCAGTCCGAACCCGATCGTGCATGCATCGATAAAGTTGTCTTCCAGTGGGAGGTCGAGACAGTCACCGGTGCGAAAGCTGATACCTTCGATGCCTTTGGCTTTTTTACGGGCCTCATCGAGCATGGGCTCGCAGAAGTCCATCCCGATCACCTCGGTTTGAGGCGAGAGCTTCTTGCGCAGGGCGAGTGCGATATCGCCGGAACCGGTGGCAAAATCGATGACCCTTTGCGGGTTTGCCTGTTTTACACGACGAACCGTCCTGCTGCGCCAGTAGACATCAATGCCCAAGCTGAGACACCGGTTTGCGCGGTCGTATCGGTCTGCGATGCCCGAGAACATCTGGTTTACCCCTTCGGATTCGATCCGCGGGGAAGAAGGTGCCGATTTTTGCATGATTGTAGAAGGTGTCTCTACGGGTGGGGTTATTTGGCCGCGCCTTCGGCGTCGTCTTTGAAGCTTTGAATAACCCAGTTCGAAATCTCCCGGTCGGGATTTTCGGCGCAAGCTCGATCGATTTGGAAGCTCTTCTCTCCAGTATTGCGAGAAACTATCTTCAGCCCGTACGGAAGATCCTGGAAGTGCGATTCGCAGAACCCCGGGAGATCCGTGTTCTCCGACTCGGTACGCTCTGCCAAGTACCCTAAGGCATCGTCCGAGAAATGGATTCTGAGTCCATGGTCGTGCTCGAACTGTTCGCAGAACGCCGTAATGGCTTTTCGTTCTTCGGAAGCGTCTATCGCATATTCTTCGAGTAGCGATTGAAGGGCCTGGTCGGGATTCTCCACCAACTCTTTGTCGACCTTCAGTTCAGTTAGGCGGGTCGAAGGGAGCTCGAACTTAAAGCTTCGGAAGAGGCGCTCGAGGACAGACATTACTCCTCGGGCACCCGTCTGTTCCTTGTGCGCTTTCTCGGCGATGGCTTGAATCGCATCCTCATCGATATTGAGTCGGATGCCGTGGTTCTCGAAGTCCCGAACGTATTGCCGAAGGATACTCCCCTCGGAAGTCGTCAGAATCTTTGCCAAGTCCTGCGATGACAAGGCCTCGAAGGCGACGCGAACGGGGAGACGGCCGACAAACTCGGGCTCGAAGCCGTAGCCAATGAAATCGTTGGTTTCGGCTCGCGCGAGGTAGCGGTACAGCTCCTGTTCGTCGTCGGGCATCTCACTGGCGAATCCCATCCCAGCCTTGCCGACACGTTTTTGAATGCTCTTGGCGAGCTGATCAAATGCACCGCTGACGATAAACAGGATATTGCGGGTGTTGATGCGTCTTGCAGACTTCCCGCGACCTCCGCCGCCCATCATCGCTTGCATTTGGCCCATCATATCGGCCTGACTGAACGGATTGACCTCCGTTTCCTCCATCAACTTGAGGAGATTGATCTGGACCCCTCGACCCGAGACGTCCTTCGCCCCCGAAGTGGATTCGCTGGCGATCTTATCAATCTCGTCGATATAGATGATTCCCGTCTCTGCGAGCTCGACATCACCATCGGCTGCCTTGACCAAATCGCGAACCAGATCTTCGACATCGGAGCCGACGTAACCGGTCTCTGAAAACTTTGTCGCATCGGCCTTCACGAAGGGCACGCCAATTAGCTTGGCGAGATTCTTCATCAAGTAGGTTTTTCCGACCCCGGTTGGCCCCAGCAAGAGGATGTTTTGCTTCTGGTACTCGAAGTTTGGCGCGTCTTCGGTGTTCTCAAATTGTTGGCGGATGTGGTTGTAATGGTCGCAGACCGCTACAGACAGTACCTTCTTGGCGTCATTTTGACCGATTACATAGCGGTCTAGCTGTGAAAAGACCTCCCGCGGTTTGAGTTTGAAATGACGGATCCGCTCGAGTCGTTCCTTCGCGGTTTTCTCTTCCGTGTCGTCATCTCCCCCGTCGCCGGAGCCATGCTCGGGTTGCGCCGCTTTGGCGGCGTGGACGCCCTGCATGCGCACACGTGGGTCGCCGAGGATCGACTGGATTTGCTTTTGGAGTTCCTCGAAAGGGTTGTCGGAATCTTTATCTTTATCACTCATGATGAAAATTATCGTTTGGCGGGACCTTAGTAGGAGAGCGCCGGAAATGCAACGAGGAGTGAGATATCCACCTCTGGTGGAGACCCACGTAGCCTAAATTTCCTCTTCGGCGAGGTACGACTCGTACTGCGCTGTGCTGAGACAGCCCTTGACCGCGATCCAGTAGATCGAAATGGAGAAAACCGACACGACTACAATGTCCCAACCGAATGGAATCACGCCCAGTCCCCCCCCGAAACTACCCAAATAGGAGATCAGGCAGAGCCCGCTCAGGTAGGGCACCATCCAGACCGCTGGCTTTATATCCATCTCACTCATCCCAGCCTTGTACATCCGCAAGAGGAAGAGGATGGAGCCGACCAACAAACATCCGGCGAGGATAACAAACGTATCCCAGCCGCTCCAATAGATGATGAGGGTTGCGATCACGAATGCAGCGGGTCCGGTCAGGAACAGCAAAGGTAGCTTGAACGATCGTTTGCGTTCGGGATCGATTTTTCGGAGGGCGGCGACGGCAATGGGCCCGGCGATAAAGGAGAGGATAATCGCGGCTCCATTGAGGCTCACTACCTCGTCAAAGGGGAGGGCGACAAAGACGGTAGTGGAAACGAGAAAGTTGATGAAGAGGGCCCGGGCGGGAACTGAGTATCGATTCAACTTTTGCATGAAGATCGGGAAAAACCCGTTTCGTGAAAGGGCGTGGGCGAGCCGGCCCATCGACCCTACGGCGACCAGGCCTCCTCCGAGTGGGGAGATCACCGCCCCAACATTGAGCAGACTGACCAACCAGAGCAGCCCGATGGACGTCGCAAGGGCTGAGACCGGTCCAAGATCTCCCTTGAAGGAGAGTTGCGGCCAACCGTTCTGTAGGGAGGATTCGGGAAGGGCTCCGATGAAGGCGAGCTGGAGGGCGCCGTAGATCAAAAAGCAGATCACCAGCGAGAAAATGATCGCAAGGGGTACGGTGACCTGCGGATTTTTCGCTTCCCCAGCCATATCAATCGTGTGGCGAAATCCAATATAGGCAAAAATGATGCCCCCGCTGGCGATTGACCCGAGGATCCCCTGGAGGCCCATAGGACTGAAGCCTCCGACCGCGGTGAAGTTCCCCACCTCAAAGTTGTCCCAGATTAGAACCCCGGCGACGACGAGAGGAATTGCGATCTTGAACCAGGTGATGGAGGCATTGAATCGAGCGAACAGCCGGACGCCGAAAAGATTGAGTACCGTAAAGATTAAGAGAGTGATCGTCGCGACTACGACGCCGGTTGCAGTGAGATCACCAAACGTGGACCCATGCCCGGCGGCTGGTGGTCCGTAGAGACTCGGGAAAAACGGATCAAGATAGCGCAGCATGGCTTCCACCTCGATAGGGGCAGTGGTATTGTAGCCGATCCAAGCGCTCCAGCCCATGGCCGTACTCACTACGTTCCCGTGGCTGAAGTGTGGGACCCGGGCGATTCCCCCCGACACCGGAAGCATGGCCGAAATCTCGGCGAACGACAGTGCGAGGAGCATGATTGCGCACCCGCCAATCAACCAGGCAACAAGGGAGGCGGGACCCGCCATCTGCGCGGCGAGAAGAGGCGCGAAGAGCCATCCGGAGCCGATCACTCCACTAACTCCCACGAAAGTCAGAGATATTAATCCGACCTCTCGCTTCATGTCGTTACCTGAATCCTTCATAACTGTTTAGGGGTATTCCACCGACCGGAATCTGGCAAGAATCGATGCTTCGTGCCTCGGATTGAAGCGGTCGAAATGGATTGGAGAATAGAATTGTTCACGAAAAAGGCTTGCCAGCAATTTCTATTCCCCAAAAAAAGAATTCTATTTTGGTGAAAACTGATACTGGCTAAAACGTTGACAGCAAGTTGGGTATCTTAGATTTTCACTCTCCTCATAGCAGTCCACAATACCGCATACGGTTTCATGTCCAAAAATCTGACAAAACGAGATATCGTTCTCAAAATTTACGAAGACTCTCGCAATAATTTTCCGCAAAAAGACGTCAAAGAGATCGTTCAGCAGACCTTGGACGCTATCGGCGAAGCGATTTGTGAGGGACGCAATGTCGAACTGCGAAATTTTGGCGTATTCCAAATTCAGGTACGTAAGGCACGAGTCGGGCGGAACCCGAACCGACCAGAAAAGGACGTGATGATTCCTACGCGGGCCGTGATTAAGTTCAAGGCGGGCAAGGAAATGAAAGAGAAGCTCAAGGACTTGGACTTGGATCAGCTTGAGGAGTCTTCGGACTGATGTACGCTACTCTTCCCGGGTTTCGGGAGTTTCCGCCAGAGAGGTTTCGTGAGCGGAACCGTATTTTTCGGATTCTCCGTTCGACTGCAGACCTGTTTGGGTTTGAAGAATTTGATGGTCCCATTCTCGAGCCACTGGATCTCTACGTAGACAAGTCAGGGGCAGAAGTCGTCGATCAGCTCTTTTGGTTTGAGGACCGGGGAGGCCGCAAGGTAGCCCTCCGGCCGGAGATGACTCCCACTCTTGCCCGTATCGTCGGCGCGGCCGGCGCTTCTCTGCGGAAGCCGGTTCGCTGGTTTACGCTGAACGAGCAATATCGATTTGAACGTCCGCAAAAGGGCCGCCAACGCGCGTTTACCCAATTCAATCTCGATATTCTCGGTGAGCCTTCGCTCGGCGCAGACGCCGAGGTGATCGCCTGTTTTGTTGCGGCCCTCGAACGCTGCGGGCTGACTCAGGAAGACTTCCGGGTGCGGGTGAGCGACCGGCGGATTTGGACCCGTTTCCTCGATCTAATGGGGATTCCCGCGGAAAAGCATCCGGATTGCCTCTCGGCAATTGATAAAATGGAGCGCCTCTCTCCGGAAAAACTTTCGGCCTGGTTGACTCCGGTCCTCGGTGATGGGACTACAGATTTTCTTGGCCGGGTGGCAGAATTGCGCTCGATCCGCGATGAGGCGCAATTGCTCCCTTTCCTGGAAAGTCTAGCCTCTCGACAGGAGGATAATGAAAAATCAGCGGAGCTGGTCGCGTCTTGGAAACAGTTTCGATCCGCGGTGGATGCCTTGGGGCTCGGCGCCTGCGCCGTGCTGGATTTAGGGATTGTACGGGGTCTTGCTTACTACACTGGCCCGGTTTTCGAAATTTTCGAGGCGAGTGGAAAGGGGAGGGCTCTCGCTGGAGGTGGCCGGTACGACCATCTGGTTGAGAAGGTTTCAGGCGTTTCAATGGAAGCCACTGGCGGTGCCTTGGGCGATGTGACTCTCCTCGATCTGCTGGATTCGAAAGGGTTGCTGAGTACGACCCTCGCTGGAACCGAATGCTTTTTGGCCATCGGTGGCGAAGCGTCTCGTCCCAGAGCCCTCCAGATCACCCAATTGTTACGGCAGTTCGGTATTTCTACCTCCTATCTCTTCAAAGAAGCCGGATTTGGTAAACAGTTTAAGGAAGCAAATCGCAGCGGGGCGAAAGTCGTCATTTCGGTAGGAGAGCGAGAGATCGAAACGGACGAATATCCGGTGAAAGATCTTGCGAGTGGGGAACAAATCTCGGTTTCCTTCGAGAATTTGGGTGAGCAAGTTCGATCGGTCCTTCGGGGCGGGGAGTAAAATAGCCACTCGATCGGGAAATCGGCTCATCTGCCGAGCTGCTTTGATTGTCTGATCGGGGCGTGGTCGTCTCCGCTGGCGGAAAATTTTCGACTAGCGAAATGTGAACAGGTTTTGACCTCGGGCAAATTATTGGTTTTTATGGAGGTGTGCGTTTTCTCCATAGTATTGCTCTTTTTGTAGGTGTCGTTCTCCCCAGCGCTCTCCCAGCGCAAGCGAACGATGAGGTCTTCGAAGCGTCTGGCTTGATGCGAGCCGAGACTCGATGGCTCGTTAATTCCCTCGAAAGGCTCCATTTCTCCGAGATGGCGCTCGAGGATATTGAGATGTCCGAGGTCATCGAGGCCTACATGGAGAATCTCGATTACAACCACCTCTATTTTACTGAGGCGGATTCCGATGCATTCCTCGCGCGCTTTGCTCCGCCGATGACCCGCTACCTCCGGAGCGGTAACCTTCACCCGGCTTTTCAGATTTTCTCCCTCTTTCAGGCCCGCGTCTTGGAACGGGTCGAATGGATTGACCAGTACCTGAAAGAAGATTTCCGATTTGACGAAGGTCTCGTCTACAATATCGACCGCGAGGATGCGAGTTGGGTCAAGAACGAGGCCGATCTGGATGAACTCTGGCGGTCGCGGATCCAGTTTGAGCTGTTGAATGAGGTAATCGCCAAGATGTCCCCGCCTGAAGTGAGTGAGGAGGAATTGGTCGAAATCGATACGCCTGCCGAAGGAACGGAGATCGAGGACGCAGGCCAAGTGGAAGAGATTACCGAAGTAGAAGTGGTCGAAGTAGAAGACAAGGCCGCCGAGCCGATGAATTTTGAGGACGCTTTGGCCGAGGCCAAGGAATTGGTCGCAAAGCGCTACGACCGCCTGAATACTGAAATGTCCCGTTTCGAGCCGTCGGAAGTGCAGGAGATTTTTCTCACAACACTGGCAAACACCTACGATCCGCACTCGGTGTTCCTCTCGGCAGACTCACTCGAGGACCTGTCGATTGCGATTGAGAACTCGTTGGTCGGGATTGGTGCGGTTCTCTCAGACGAAGATGGGTACTGCACGGTTCGTGAGCTGATTCCCGGCGGTCCTGCGAAGATGAGCCACAAGATTGATGTAAACGACCAGATTCTCGGAGTGGCACAGGGCAAAGACGGCGAATATGTCGACGTCGTGGATATGAAGCTCCGCAAGATCGTTAAGATGATTCGAGGCGCGAAGGGTAGTGTCGTCCGTCTGAAAATTCGTCCGGGTGAGGCAGCTGATCCATCCGTACGGAAAGAAGTGGTACTGGTTCGGGAAGAGGTCCAGTTAACCGCAAACCTTGCGCGGGCGCGATTGTACCAGATCCCTGAGGGTGATCGCACCGTGTCGATTGGTGTGATTGATCTGCCTTCCTTCTACGGTTCGGAAAGCCGGGATCATCCCAATTCGAGTGATGATGTAGCCGAGTTGATCGGAAAGATGAAATTGCAGGGAGTAGAGGGCATGATCCTCGACCTCCGCAGCAACGGCGGTGGCCTGCTTTCCGAGGCGGTCGAATTGGCGGGCTTGTTCATTCCTGAGGGCCCCGTGGTCCAAGTCAAAACGGTTCAGGGCAATCTGCTCCACCACGATGACAGAGACCCCAGCGTCGTGTGGGATGGTCCGTTGATTGTGCTGGTCTCCAAGTTTACTGCTTCGGCCTCAGAGATCGTTGCGGGAGCCTTGCAGAATTATGGTCGTGCGATCGTGGTCGGTGACGAATCGACTCACGGGAAGGGCACGGTTCAGGGTATTTTCAGAATGACGCCTCCACTGTTTTACACGCTCTCTTCGGTCGGTTCGGATGTGGGCGCGACTAAGGTGACTGTGCAGAAATACTATTTGCCCAACGGAGATTCGACTCAGCTCGAAGGGGTGAAGTCGGATGTCGTCATTCCTTCGATGAATGACTTGCTCTCTGTCGGCGAGGCAGATTTGGATCACTCGATGGAGTGGGATACTATCACTCCGGTTACCTTTGGTATCGAGCCCGATGAGGAGGTGAAGCTTGCGATGGTTGATAACGCGTTGATCGATTCACTTCGCTCGCAGAGTGAGGACCGAATGAATTCTTTGGAGGAGTTTACGTACCTCCAGGAGACGATTGATTTTTTCCAGCAGCGGAAGGATGACACCTTGATCTCTCTCGACCTCGATGAGCGCCGCCGCAAGCAGGAGGAAGATCGTGCGGTGCGCTCCTCTTTCAAGGAGAGGCGGGAGCAGTTGGGTGAATTTGCTTACACCTTTGACCCCATCATTCTTGAGACAGAATCAATTGCCGAGGAAGATGATGAGGTCAGTGCGGCCGAGGCCGAAGAGAAGGAAGACAACGATCAGCTCGATATCGTCCTTCGAGAGGGAATTCGCATTATGGCTGACTGGCTTTCTCTAATTCCGGAGAAGAAAAGCACTTCCCCAGGGCAAGTCGACCTGGCAAATATCGAAAGTTAGGAAGGCGAGGGCCGATACTGGTAAAAACTCCAGTGTATCAGTTGCGCACGCGGCGTTCTTGAGCACATTGGCCGGTCTATGGAAAATACAGCTACGAAGACCGATCTCTTCGGATTCACCGGAAAGCTTTTCCGCCTTTGGTCGAAAGCCGAGGCCCTTTATAGGAATGGCAACCGTGAGCCTGACCAGTATTTTGATGAGGACGAAGTGGCTGTCCTTACCTCCCTCGGGCTCAACGTCATGGACGTATACGACTACGTCGAAGATTTTTCGTCGGGAGGGGATCCCGATTTCGCGACTTTTATTCTCATTTCTTCCGAGAAGGTTTTTTACTTCTTCGAGGAATTGGGCGGAGTTCTGTCAGAGAAGCGAATTTCCGAGAAGGATCTGCCGCTGAGGGATGCTGAAGCCGGTGGATTTGTCTGGTTGCCGAGGATTTTGTTTAAGGCCCGGGCCAAACTGCGCGGCGAGCTGCCTGCGGAAATCATGTATGGTTGCGGCGGGGACCGAAAGTTTTTGCGCCGACACGGGATCCACCCTGCAGAGTTTTTGCGTAAAGTTCGCTACAGTTCCACCGACGAGGAAGTGGTCGATTGGGTAGCTCGGCGAACAATTTCTTAAGTTCCCACGTGCAAAGTGTTTGCACTTCTCATTTTTCAATGCGAAAAATCGAGCCTGTATCATGAGTGACGATCAACCGATTAAAATATTATTTGGAACGATGACCGGCAACGCTGAGGAGCTGGCCAATGACTTGGAGGAAAAGCTCGGCGAAGCTGGTTTTTCGGCAGAAGTAGCCGACGCAGCGGAATACGACGTGGCGAATCTGAAGAACGAGAAGAAGCTCGCTATCGTCATTTCGACGTGGGGTGAGGGTGATCCTCCAGACGACGCCGAGGAATTTTGTTTCGACCTTTACGATGGCAAGGCCGGGGATCTGCCGGGTGTTGAATTCTCCGTCTGCTCACTAGGGGATTCTTCCTACGACGATTTTTGTGGTTGCGGCCGCAAGGTTGAGGAAGCCTTGGTCAAGGCGGGTGCAAAGAAGATTCTCGATCGCGCAGATCTCGATGTCGATTTCGAGGATGGATACGAGGAGTGGGCGAATAAGTTCATCGCCACTTTGAAAGGGTAGATTTGTTTACTGTTCGGCGGAATCGCCGAATCCCTTTGTTGTCATAAGATTTTTGAAGGGAAATTTATTTTTCGCCCCCCTTGTGAGCGTTTGGTTCGCAAGGGGGGCTTTCTGTTCTTGGGGAAGTGATGCCAAGGGACTGCTCACTGATTTTCGAGCACACCGATCTCTGGATTCTGCGTTCGGATCCTATATTTATGTGTCCGATTGATCCTGATTTCTTTGCTTCCCTTTTGTGAATGGGATCGCTTAACTGGGCTTGAAACCCATGAAAACTTCTAAAACGAATCTCTTTCTTTCCGCGCTCCTGGCTTCCGCGGCTGTTCTTCTGGGGACAGCATGTACTCCGAAAGGAGGAAGCAAAGTCGACGGATCTGACGAAGTGTTGCGCGCTTTGCCGCAAAATGCCGAGTTGGCCATGTACTTTGATCAGGAAGCGATTTCTGAATCTAAATTTTCTGAGGCCGTTCAGGAGATGCAAGAAGACACGGCGAACGCAGAGGAAACCAAGGAGCTTTCAGAGAAGTTTACCGAGATCACTGGATTGGAAGATGATGACGTTACCGATTTTGCACTAGCCATCTCCGGATTGGATAGCATTCAGACAGATCCTAGCCAGTTGAAGATCAGCGGGGCGCTCTACGCAGTTGAGCCCGTTACTGCTGAACAAATTGTTGCCGCTGTTTCCTACATCGCTGAGCAAAACGGCGAAACCGTTGAGATGGCGATCACCGTTGGTGAAGGTATCGACTACATCGAATTTGAAAACGAACCAGGTACCCCCAAGATCATCGCAGCAGTGGTGACCGGCGAGTCAGACACTACAGTGTTCTTCGGCGATCGTGGTAGTGTTGATGCTTCTCTCGCTCGCGAGGTCGGTTCGGTTCCAGCAGCTCTGAAAGCACCAAGCAACGGGTTGATCGAAGGGCAGCAGGGTTGGATTTCTGTGATTCTTCCTGAGTCTATGAAAATGCAGCTGGCAGGGATGACTGCTCAAGGCGAGCAAATGCTTCCAGGTCTTTCCCGACTGAACAGCCTGCAAAGCATCGGCATCGGAATTAAAGCTGCCGATGCGCTCGACATCGCAGTTGGGTTCAACCTCGGTACCGAAGACGACGCAGTTGCCGTTGAAGCGATTTTGAACAATCAGCTCATCTCCTTTGCGAAGATGATGCTCAGCGGAGGAACTCCAGAGCCTCTTCCTCTTCTCAATTCACTCGCCGCCGCACAAAGCGGAGATCGTGCGATTCTCTCAATGGCTCTTTCTTTGAAGGACATTTCCATTCTTCAGGAACAGATCGTGAACATGATCCCAACAGGATCTCCTGGGCTTTCTCCAGCGATCCAGTAAGGGTTTCAGAATTCGAAACTTTGCCTGATTATCAGGCGCGAATGACCCGGGTGTTTTACCCGGGTCTTTTGTTTGGAAAGATTCCCGATGCCTGATTCACGCGCCAGCTGAACGAAGGTCGGTCGAAGGGGGGGGGCTCTCTAGCGGAGGGGGAAGGGATTCGATGACTCTCTCTGTTGGGGTCCGGCGAAAAGAAAGATAGGAAAGACGGTTGCTTTGTTTGGCGATTCTGGCGAAGGGTTTTGGATGAGCAACCAACTCGCGAACGAATCCAGTCTTTACCTCCGGCAGCATGCGGATAATCCCGTTGATTGGATGCCATGGGGAGAGGAGGCCTTTGCTAAAGCGAAGGCCGAAGATAAGCCTATTCTCGTATCGATCGGATACTCTTCCTGCCACTGGTGTCACGTGATGGCGCACGAGTCATTTGAAAACGACTATATCGCCCGTTTGATGAACAAGCACTTTGTGTGTATCAAGGTCGATCGTGAGGAGCGTCCGGATGTCGATCGGGTTTACATGGAGGCGGTCCAGATGATCAACCAGCACGGTGGGTGGCCTCTCCACGCCTTTTGTCTTCCAGATGGTCGCCCATTCTACGGCGGTACCTATTTTCCTCCCGAGGAGCGGGGGCAGGGCCTCATTCCGTGGCCTCAGCTGATCATGCGTATCTCTGAATACTTTGATTCGAAGCGAGACGAGCTGGAAGAGAATGCGGGAAACATCGTTGCAAACCTCGAGCATCTCTCCTCGACGGTTCAAGAAGAAGGAACTGAGTGGAATCCACGTGATTTGCTCGGCGGAGTGAAGCGAATTGTCAAAACCCGGGATGCCGAGAATGGAGGCTTTGGTGGAGCTCCTAAATTTCCGCCTACGATGGTTTTGCAGTTTCTCCTCGCGATGCGGCAGACTCGCGCTTGCGGGAATGAGTTTCCGAAATTGGCCGATAATCTGGACGACTCAGTGGTCCTGACTCTGGAAAAAATCGCCCGAGGAGGTCTATTTGATCAGGTCGGCGGTGGTTTCTGTCGTTATTGCGTCGATGCGAGTTGGACCATTCCTCACTTCGAGAAGATGCTGTATGACAACGCGTTGTTGATCGAGACCTTCGCGATTGCCTGGTCCCGGTACCGCCAACCGTTGATGATAAAGGTAGTCGAAGAGACGGTGGATTGGCTGGAGCGAGAGATGAAGTTGTCCTCCGGTCTGTACGCAGGTTCTGTAGATGCGGATTCTCCAGAGGGAGAAGGGAAGTTTTATTGCTGGACTCCGGAGGAGCTCCAATCGGCTCTCGGCGACGAGGTAGCGGATCAGTTTGCGAAGGCGTACCGAGTGACCGAAGAAGGGAATTTTGAGGGAGGTCTGAGCTATCCCCAGTTCGACGGTTCTTTGGATGACCGGGATGCGCTTTCAGGGGCGAGAGAAACCTTGCGCACGATTCGAGCCGATCGACCCGCTCCCGTCCGCGACGAGAAAGCGTTAACGTTCTGGAATGCTCTGGTCGCACGGGCCCTGTTGCAAGCGGGTGCCATTTTGGGCCGGAGTGAATGGATCGAGCGCGGTGGGGACATTTTGGACAGGATCTGGGAAGAGCGTTTTGTTGATGGGCGACTACTGTCGCGCGGTGAAGAGGACTCTCCGGATGGATTTCTCGATGATTACGCCACTACCGCCCAGGCTCTCTTGGTGGCGTCTGGTCGAGGCGATGTATTCAGCCAGGAAAGAGTGGCTGAGTTCCAGGCTCGCGCCGAAACACTTGGCCGCGACCTACTGGCAAAATTTAAGGCAAAGAATGGGGCTGCCTATTATTTTACAGCCGAGAACGCCGAAAGCCCGATTCTACGCCAGGTAGAGTGGTACGATAATGCGACTCCTTCGGGTAATTCGACGGTCGCACATCTCTTGGTAGGACTCTCAGCTGTTTCAGAAGATCCGGTTTTTCGTGAGGCAAAGGAGTCGCTGCGTCCTTCCTATGGCAGCCTGATTGAGCGTGTGGCGAATGGAGTCGCTTTCGCCCTGACCGCTTGGTGCCAGGAGGCCTCGGGAGTGGCCACCATCAAAGCCTCCAGTCAGGAAGATTTGAAGGAGGTTGCGGCGGAGTTGGCTCTGCGTTGCTGGCGGCCGCAATGGCTTACGGTAGACTCCAGCGTACCGGCTGGAAAGTGGAGGCTTTGCGTCGGAAATACCTGTTTGCCGGATTTCGTCAGTCCTTCTGAGCTAGCCGAGGTGGCTGCAATGGCCAGCCAGCCGCGGAATTGATCCTCTGTCGCAGTAAGGCTTTGAAAAGGCTCGTTTAGACTTGCGAGTTGGGGAAGGTTTCGGCAGTTTTTATCCCTTTCGTCTCTAAATCGCTCGAAATTCGTTCGAGTGAGGGGAGGCGAAAGAGACTAAACCCACAAGATTAACCAACAACCTGAACAACCGGACTGCGCACAGTTGCGTTGTCCTACAAACAATACCACATGAGTTCCTTAATGGAAGACCTTCTCTCCGAGAGCAGCATCGATAAGCTCGAGGAGGGTGAAATCATCAAAGGCCGGATCATGGAGATCCGCCCAACCGAAGTTATCGTCGATATTGGCGGTAAGTCGGAAGCGGCGATTCCCTCCGTTGAATTCGGCGACCTCGGCGAATTAGACGTCGGCGGCGAAATCGAAGTATACCTCGACCGACTGGAAGATCGCGACGGAAATCCCGTCGTATCCTTCGACAAGGCCGAGCAGAAGAAGAACTGGGAGCACATCCTCGAAAACTGTGACGAAGGTTCTATCGTCCCAGGTCGAGTGAAGTCCAAGGTAAAGGGTGGCCTGATCATTAGTATCGGCGTCGATTCCTTCCTTCCCGCTTCTCAGATCGACATCCAACCTCCGAAGAATCTGGATCAGTATGTTGGCCAGACCTACGACTTTAAGGTGATCAAGATTAACCCCGACCGGAAGAACATCGTTGTTTCCCGTCGTGAGCTGATCGAAGAGCAGCGCGCAGAGAAGCGCCGCAAGCTCCTCGAGGAAGTTAAGCCCGGTGACGTACGTCGCGGGGTGGTTAAGAACATCACCGATTACGGTGCCTTCGTAGACCTCGATGGTCTCGACGGCCTCCTCCATATCACCGACATGAGCTGGGGTCGTGTTTCTCACCCGAGCGAAATGCTCAAGGCTGGTGAAGAAATCGATGTCCAGATTCTCGAAGTGGATCGCGATCGCGAACGTGTCTCTTTGGGCACCAAGCAACTCACTCCAAATCCGTGGGACATGATCGAGCAGAAGTACCCAGTGGGCGCAGTGGTCAAGGGCCGCGTTGTCAACTTGGTTGCTTACGGTGCTTTCATCGAAATCGAAGAAGGTGTCGAGGGTCTCGTCCACGTGACCGAGCTGTCTTGGACAAAGCGCATCAACAAACCTTCCGAGGTTCTCCGTATTGGCCAAGAGGTCGACGCTGTGGTTCTCGGAATCCAGAAGGACGAACAGAAGATCTCCCTCGGTACCCGTCAACTCGACGAGAACCCATGGGATATGGTCCGCCACAACTACCCAGTTGGCGCCCACGTTCGCGGTAAGGTCCGCAATCTCACCAACTACGGTGCGTTCATCGAACTCGAAGAGGGCATCGATGGTATGGTTCACGTTTCGGACATGAGCTGGACCCGCAAGGTCAACAACCCAACCGAAGTGGTGAAGAAGGGCGACGAGGTCGATGCAATCGTTCTCGATGTCGATACCGACAACCGTCGTATCTCTCTCGGAATGAAGCAGCTGAGCGTGGATCCATGGGAAGCTATCGATCAGTACTTCAAGATGGGCGATGTGGTAACCGGTAAGGTGATCAAGCTCACCAACTACGGTGCATTTGTCCAACTCGAGAACGATATCGATGGCCTGGTTCACATCAGCCAGCTCAGCGAAGATCGCGTCGAGAATGTTAAGGACGCCGTTGAGGTAGGTCAGTCTGTGACCGCTCGTGTGATCAAGATCGATCGCAACGACCGCCGGATTGGTTTGAGCATCAAGGCCGCTGAGTACTCTGACGAGGAAGTGGCTGCCGAAGCTGCTGCCTACGACTCGCTCTCCAGCGACGAAGATCTCGCCAGCCTCGGGGACATCCTCGACAAGGCCGGTCGCTAATCTCAGTTCGAGAATCCGACTATTTTACAAGCCGGGCGGAATTTTCCGCCCGGTTTTTTTTGTGCTCTGCCTTCCAATGGATGAGAAATCTGCTCTGGACGATTCGCGGCTTGAGACTCTCAACAGAAGGGATTCACTGAGAGTACCACAGTCATGGACGGATCAGATTACACACAGCCCTCTTTCTTTGATGAAGCAAAACCGGTTCCTTCCGCTGACGAGATTGCCACGCAGGAGATCGCGCAGTTTTTGCGAAAGAATGCGGCCCGTCGGCGTCTCGCAGAAGATGAGGCTGCCAAAACTGCTCCGCGGATCTATTGGCATAGTGGCGATGAGCAATCTTTCTTTGAGCGCGTTCCTTATCGGTTGGCGGGTAGCCCTCCGCTGGAAGCGCGCACAAGCGTGTTCGATTATGAACGACCTCAGCACGCGGGGCAGGCGATGGTCGAGTGGACTTTGATCGGGGACGATTTGCCCTCCGTCGGGGCCCGTTTTCGCGTACTGGACCTCAAGGCAGCTAAATGGATCGGCTCCGGGCGAATCGAGGTCGAGCGAGAGACTGTCTTCGCCTTTATCGTGGCGGGATTGTGGGCCGATTTCTTCCAGTTCGAAAAGGATTGTAGTGGGCTGGTTCTCGTAATCTTCGATTCTGCGCTCAAGGGCTGAGTCGAGATCCAGTTGCATTCCCAGTTCCTCCACAGTCGGAGGCGCCATCCTTCCAGGGTTTTGGAATGATTGGCCATTGTTGAACGTTGCGAGGTCTCCCGGGTAAAAAGGGTTAAAATGGGGGAATCCCCTATGCGTTGAGCACTTTGAGCTTGTAGGCCCGCCGTATCCGGATATTGTTTTACATAATTTTAATATAATGTCCTGGAATTAGGTCAATTTTGCTCAGTTTTATCATGTTTCATAAAAAGTTTTTTCTGTGGTTTCTCGCCGGTCTTGGACTGGCGACGGGAGCCTCTCTGCAGGCAGACGTCGAAGTCTTCAAGTCGATCAAGGATGATCTTACCGAGGTGGAGACAGGCGAAACATTCACCTATCAGCTGCAGTATCGTGCTGCGAGTACGACTACGGACTTTGAGAACGCGACGTTGACGGATGTACTTCCCGCAGGGCTCGAATTTGTATCTTTTCTGGGGACTTCTCACGTAGATACCTACAACTACGATGCGGCAACCCGCACGTTGACAGTGGATTTTGTTGATCCGCTGCCAGCGGGTAGTACCGGAGAATTCGAAGTCGCTGCAAAGTTTTCACCAGGGTCGACCGCCGACGGAACCGTAGCGGTGAATGAGGCGACGATGGACGCTGACAACTCGCCCGCTGACACCTCGGATCCGGTGACGATAACGGCGCGCGCATCGAATAAGGCGGTTTTGAGCAAGGCTTTGCTCGGGTCGAGTATCCCATTGGATCAGGATGTGACCTACCGCGTTCGCCTGAACAACAATAACGGAAACGGTAGTTTGAACCTTGCGGGGGTGTCGATGGTGGATGAGTTGCCCGAGGATGCCGTCTTTGTGAATGCCTCTGACGGTGGTCTCTATTCGGCGGCTGATCACTCGGTTACTTGGACTGTTGGTGAATTGAATGCCGGGTCTTCGGCCACCCGTACGGTCACTGTACGGTTTCCTGCGGGTGATTTTGCCGTTGACGATGAGGTTGCGAACGAGGTTTCGGCGGTCATGACGCCACTAGGGCAGCCCGAAGAATCTTTGGCAGACTCAACGATTCACACCATCGAATTGCCAAATAGTGATTTGAACTTTTCCAAGGCAGTGAACAGTCGGTTCGTTTTCGAAGGAAAAGAAGCGGCCAAGACTTGGAACTTTACGCTGAAGAATGAGGGGAATGTTCCTGTGGATTCGGTAGTCGTTACCGACCAGATTCCGGATCATATCGATCTGACCCGAATTCGTGTGCCCCGTCTTTCGGGAACTCCTGAGGATTTGCAGGATCCTGTATCGGTTTCCTACCAAACCAGCCTGAATGTCGCGTGGTCGGGGCTCGTTGGCAATCCGTATGACGGTGCTTCCTCGCAATGGGTGGACGTCAGCTCTCTGGGGCTCTCGGTGGGCGAGTATGTGACGGCTGTGCGATGGGAGTTTGGCACCATTCCAGTGGGTTACACCGTTCATGATTTTTCAATCAGTGGTACGGTGTTGACTACTGATCGGACGGGGACACCCCTGCCGGCGGGTTACGACGCAGACAATACTGCAACGATCGACTATGTGGATTTTGAAGGGCCCAAGAGTGATTCCGATGGTGCCAGTATTCCAGTGACCACCCAGCGCCCAGTGGTGGAACTGACAAAGTCCGCTTCACCTTCAACGGTAAACGATGGTGGGAGCACGACGTATACTCTCAAACTGGAAAACCGGTCCGAGGCAGCAAAGACGTTGGAGTCTCCTGTCATTGCAGATCTTCTCGACGAGAAACTGGTCTATCAGAGTGGAAGCTGGCAGGTTGTTTCGAAACCAGCCGGTGCCCCTGATCCCGTCTTCGAAGAGATTCCGGACTACAACGGGACGGGACGGACGCTCCTTCGTTGGTCTTGGACAGGCGCGTCCAATTACGATCTTCCGATTGGGCAAAATATTAAGGTCTCTTTCGATGCAAACGTTCCGAGTGGGACGATCTACGGCAATATTGAGAACCGAATCAATTTGGTCGATTGGGGAAACTCTGAGATCGACAATTACTACGGCGTCGATCCAACCGTAGATTCTGACGATCTCGACGGTGACGGGGACTCTTCGGATACGATCTATTTCGAGAATCAGAACACTTACGTTCGCGGTCGAGCCTCGATGGAGTCTGTGAAATGGGTGAAGGGTCAATTGGATTCGGACTGGAGTAAGTATCCAGCATCTGGATTGACCGTACCCGGAGGGCAAGCGGACTATCGGTTGATTGTTGAGAACACGGGTAATGTACCGATTCGCAACGCTGAGATTCTCGATATCCTGCCGATCATCGACGACACAGGTGTAATTGATCTGTCACTACGGGATACCGAATGGATCGCTTCTCTAGCTGGTCCGGTTTCCGCTCCGGCAGGTGTGACGGTGTACTACAGTCGCTCCGAGAATCCTGAACGGCCCAAGTATAAAGACGGTGTGGCGGGCGCCGTGCCTGCAGAGTGGAGCACGACTCCGCCAGCGACTTTAGTCGAGGCCCGTTCGCTGCTGTTTGTGTTTGATGGTGTGACCATCCAGCCCGGTGAATCTTTTGAGTTGAGCTGGCCGATGCGCGTGCCGGTCGGAACTCCCACCGATGGGCCGATTGCGTGGAATTCATTCGGGTATCTCGGTACTCGTGTGGATAATAATTCGCAGCTTCTCGCATCGGAGCCAATTAAGGTAGGTATTTCCGTCGAGCCGGATAACAATGCTTCTTACGGAGATCGCGTTTGGTTGGATGTGAACCGCGATGGCATTCAGGATGCTGGTGAGGTCGGCTTGAACGGTATCCAGGTCTATCTCTATGAAGATAGTGGTCCGGGGCTGGTCGGCGATGGTGTTCGCGATCCGAGCGTGGACCGTTTGGTCGGGTTTACTATTACATCCGACGATTTTACTGGAGAGCCGGGTTACTATTTATTCCCTGACCTTGACCGCGGAAATTATTATGCGGTCTTTGATATCCCCAGCGGCTACGGTGTGAGCCCCGAACACGCTGGTTCGGATGATGCGGTGGATTCTGATGTGAATGCGACTACAGGGTTTACACCAATCACAGATCTGGCGGCCGCGGAATCTGACAGAAGCTGGGACTTGGGTCTTTGGTTGCCACCCACGGGCGTTGATCTGGTCAAGGTAGCGGGTGCAGCTGCGGATGGAGACGATCTTTGGGTTCTTCCCGGGACCGCAGTGACTTATTACTATACGGTGACCAATACTGGAGAGACTCCGTTGGTCCGCCTGCGTGTGACAGACGACATTCTAGGGCTGATCGATATTGTCGACGGGCCATTGGCTCCGGGTGAAAGTGTCACGGTTTCTAAGACTTCAGAAGAGCTCTCAGATGGTGTCGTTAACATTGGAAAGGTGGTTGGGCATCCTGCCGATCCTTCGGGCAGTGAGATTCCGGGCGCGCCTGCGGTGGAGTCTGATGACCCTGCATCCGTTTCAGTCTACGCTTCGATTGGCGACTACGTCTGGTACGACATTGATCTCGATGGGATTCAGGATGCCGGAGAGAACCCGGTCTCCGGAACGGTCGTGACGTTGTACAATGCCTCGGGGGATCCCATCGGAACCGATACGACGGACGGGAACGGAAAGTATCTCTTCAGCGGTCTTCTTCCGGGTGACTACTCTCTTGGGTTTGAACCTCCCGCGGGTTACGTGCTCAGCGGACAGGATCTCGGAGGGGACGATACTCTGGACAGTGATGTAGACCAGGATTCCGGTCGCACAATAGTGACTACTCTTGTTGCCGGTGAGCAGGACCGTAGCTGGGACGCGGGTCTTTGGAAGCCTTCTTCTCTCGGTGACTACGTATGGGTAGATACAGATGCCGATGGCATTCAGGATGGATCTGAATCGGGCATCGGGGGGATTGTCGTGAACCTCTTGGATGGTAGTGGCAATCCAGTGCTTGTGGGCGGGGCTCCCGTGACTACCACGACGGCAGGGAACGGATTCTATGAATTCGACGGTTTGACTCCGGGGACCTATGGGGTGGAATTTGTTCTACCAACCACCCATATTTTCTCACCGCAGGATGCGGATGCCAACGGGATCAATGGCGTCAGTAATTCTGATGCTGACGAAACTACCGGGCTGACTGCGACAGTTGTCTTAGGCAATGGTGAGCATAACCCTCGTCTGGACGCGGGTTTGATTCCAGCCAATCCGGAGATCGCTCTTACCAAGAAGGTGACGCCTACCGAGTACAGCGTCGACGGCGAGGTTCTCACTTACAGCTTCATAGTCGAAAACACCGGAAACGTGCCTTTGGTCGATGTCGTTGTGAGCGACCCGCTGTTTACCGTCTCCGGCGGACCAATTTCCTTGGCCGTTGGTGAGGTCGATTCGACGACTTTTACCGGTTCCTATCTTGTCGGTCTCGGCGATCTAAACGCCGGAAGCCGACCCAACACCGCTTCCGTCGCTGCGAAGGATCCACGCACGGACGAGGTGGTGAGTGATTCAGATAGTGCTCTCGCCACCGCTCTCCAGCTGCCTGCCATAGCGATCACCAAAACAGGCACCTTCGTGTCGGGAGTAGGGGATTGCAATACGTTGGGACTTGCGGGTGAGTTTAACGCGTTGATCTTCGGCAATCTAAATGCATCCGGAGGAGATACTGATGGGCGCTTGGGTGTTGGAGGCACGGGTACGTTTAGCTCTGGCTACAGCGTTGGCATCCCGGTGAAGGGGTATCCAATCCCCACCTACTATGGAGGCACCGAAGATATGTTTATTGTTGCCGGTGATCTTTCGGATGGGAATTTTGGCGTGAACGGGAATGTCGTTCATGGAGGGGTTCGTACCGGTCCGGTTCGGGTGATGGTGAATGGTAATCTGACCCGTCAGGTCATCCCCGTAACCTTCGATGTGGATGGAAACGTACCGGGTGATGGTAGTGGTGTTTCCTTTTCAGATCTTCTTGCGGAAGTTGAAGTGCGTTCTGCTCTCCTTGGAGCATTTGAGGAGCGTGGAGTAGTTGAGGTTACCGAAACACTGGGAGGTTCTGGTGTCGTCGGCCTTACTCTGGTCGGCAATGATCCGGAGTTGAATGTTTTCCAGCTCACCGCCGATCAACTCAGCCTATCAAGTGCAGCTTTGACGATCAGTGTGCCGACTGGCTCGAAAGTGCTGGTCAATGTTTCCGGTGATGCGCTGTCCATCCAGAACGTTGGTATGACTCTCGAAGGAGTCGATGTGCGGGACGTCCTCTTTAACCTTGTGGAAGCGACTTCAGTGTCAAACAGCGGTTTTGCTTGGCTGGGCTCAGTCCTCGCTCCTTATGCGAGCGGAGAGTTTGCCGGTGGTTCGATTGACGGAACCGCGATTTTCGGTGGTGACGTTGTCACTACAGGTGGATTCGAGTTTCACAATTTCCCCTTCAACGGAGGCATCTGTACGGAGATTGTCTACGAATTTACCGTGACCAACACGGGGAATGTGACGATTACCGATATTCAAATCGACGATCCAATTGTGGATGTTGAGGGGGGGCCAATCAGTCTGGATCCGGGCGAGACCGATTCCGCAACCTTTACCGCTCGGTACACCCTTCGGGCGTCCGACGTGATCAATGGTGCCTTTACCAATACTGCAACTGGCAGTGGCTTGCCTCCATACGGGGCTCGTGTTTCTGCGACTGCCTCCGATACGCAGACTTTTACTATCCCCGGCATTGGCTCGGGAGGCTCGGCGGGCAGCAGCGGCTCTTCCTCAGGAGGGGCGGGTGGAGCTCCTGGGACTCCAACCGATAGCGCTTCGAACGGTGAGAAGCCCGATCTCCAGGTGTCTTCGGTTGTCCTTACTCCGGAGCCATCTACGGTCGGGGATTCATTCTCTGCCGTGGTTAAAATCGAGAACCGGGGACTTTGGAAAGCCGAGGGGGCCATCTTGCGGTTTTGGAGTGATCAGGCTGGCTGGGTTAGCGAAGGCGAATCCGGCGAGGCCGAGGTCCACCTCGGAACGATGGAAATCGGGGAGGTGCGCACTGTGACAGTTGCTGGTTTTACCGCTCCTGCTCTCGAAGGCACTTATCACTTGCGGGCGTTTGTGGATGCGGACGGTACTGTCGAAGAACAGTCGGAGGGTAACAATCAGCTCACAGGTACCTATACGATTTTTGCAGAAGCCTCCACCAATCCACCGTCATGGATGAAGCCCGACTTTGTTGTTCAGTCGGTTGAACTCGACCCGAGCCCGACCGTCACCTCGGCCGAGTTCGATGTAGTGGTGCGGATTCTGAATCAGGGGCATATCGCGGGCGATGCAGGAACCTTGGAGTTCTGGTCGGCGAATCCTTTCTATAATGATCTATCGGGGACGCCGGACCAAACCACTTCGGTCGGTCTGGTGAATCCGGGCGAGGTCATCGAGTTGACGTTTTCAGGGTTGCGGGCTCCGGACGATCAAGGAACCTATCACGTACGGGTGATTGTCGATGCTGGCGACGCGACCGATGAGTATAGTACAGGAAACAATCTAGGTGGCGCGACTTACACGGTCTTCCCCGTGCGGGCTGAGATCGAGGCACATCCCGATGGAATGCAGATTTCCTGGAACAGCGCGGTCGGGTACACTTACTACGTCGAACGCTCGACGAGTCTCACGGGTGGTTTTGTTGACATCTCCGGTCCGATCAGTGCGACGCCCTCGGAAAACGTCTTTGTCGATGACGAGGTTCCTGCGGGAGGCGTCGTGTTCTATCGCGTTTGGGGAGAGCGGTAGGCTAGGCAGGTCCCTCGGTAGAATAGGGCGAGAGCCTGGAATTCTCTTTCGCTAGAAAATCTCTCCGTGGTGTGTGTGTGCGGGAGCTCTGACCTCACCGGCGGGCTTTTGCAGTGGCCTTTGAGGTTCTCTTGTTCTTTACCTGAGGCATGTCCGTTTCTCCACGATCAAACGATCGCCCCCGTTTCGCTGGCAGCTCGATTTCTGGTTTCTGGGTCTGGACTGTCTTGCTCTGTGCGGGAGTTTGGGGGTTTCTGCAGATTGCCGATTACGCGATGGGAGGTGGCTCGCACGCGATTGATCGGGCCATCCTGCTCTCGATGCGCTCCTCGGCAGATCCTTCAGATCCGGCCGGACCACGATGGCTTGAGGAGTTGGGCCGTGACTTCACCGCTCTGGGTGGAACCGGAGTCCTCACCTTGGTAACGCTCACAGTAGTCGGCTATCTTCTGCTTATCAGAAAGGCTCGGATCGCCGGCTTCGTCGTTGTTGCGGTGGTAGTAGGATTGCTCATGAGTTCATTGCTCAAAAGCGGTTTCGATCGTCCCCGGCCCGACCTCGTTCCGCATGGCTCCCATACCTACACTTCGAGTTTTCCCAGCGGGCACTCCATGATGGCCGCGGTTTGTTATCTTACTTTGGCGAGTCTTCTGTGTGCCGCCCATCCCGAGCGCAGGATCAAGATGTATCTGGTCCTGGTCGCTTCGGTGCTGACTGTCTTGATTGGAGTCAGTCGCGTCTATCTAGGGGTGCACTGGCCAACGGATGTTGTCGCCGGCTGGCTGGCGGGAACATTGTGGGCTCTCTCCGCTTGGTGGCTCGCTCGGTGGCTTCAACGGTGTCGTCAGATTGAGCCGGCGTCGAGTTCCGACGATTTCGCCGACTAGGGCGAGTGAAAGCGCTACAAGGGAGTGATCGCTACGGAGTGGATTGATCGCCGCGTAGGTTCGGGCCGGGCTCCATCGGTTGGGGACGGGCAAAGACGATCATTCCGACAACGGCGGAGCCAACGATGACGATGAGGGCTCCGATCGCAGCATCAAAACTGCCAAACAAGACGCTGAGCCATCCAGTGAGCAGAGGAGAAACGATCCCGGAGGCCGAGAAAAATGTGACGAGGATCCCAGTCGCCGAACCCGATTGCTGGGGAAATAGGTCTGAACAGATGGAGTAGTAGGGGGAATTGGGCATCATCGCAAAGCCGATTGCAATTGAGAGGCAAACGAGGGCGACGGTAGGGGTCGGGGCTAGCAGGAGGACCGCAAAAAAGAGAACCGCTATGGTCTGGCAGATCCAAATCAGGTGAACGCGGGAGGCACGAACATCACCCGTGCGAATCATGATCCGGTCCGAGATCCATCCGGCGGCGGGCATGAGCGCCAACGCGATCGCCCAGGGAAGAACCGAAAACCAACCAACTTTAGTCACGTCCATGTGATAGGTCTGACCGAGGTAGCCAGGCAACCAGCTTACGCCGAAAAAGAGGACATAACCGAAGGCGAAAAATGACCAGCTCGTTGCGAGGAGGGTCGGGTTGCGGAGGAGGTCCCGCCAACGAGGTGGAGGGGTGTCAGTGGCTGTTTTTCGATGAATGAGTTCCCCAGGGGCATTGCGGTAGAAGAGTAGCCAGAGGACTCCCATGATCACTCCTGCAATCCCGAGCACGATGAAGGATGATCTCCATCCAAATGATTGAATGAGATTCGAGAGTAGGGGCCCTCCAATCATCAGCGCGAGGGGCACTCCGAGGAGGCAGACCGAAATTTGACGACTGAGCTTCTTGGGGTCCATCCAATCGGCCATCGCCCGATCCATTGCGGGGAAGTTGACGCCTTCCCCTAGGCCGAGGAGATACCGCAGGCCGATAAATATCAAGAGAGTCGGGGTAAACCCCTGCAGGATCATGACTACCGACCAAGCCAGTACCGCGACCGCCCAGACGAGGCGAACGTTGCCTTTGTCCAATATCCATCCCGAAACCCCATTGATGGAAAGTGTCCCGAGGGCAAAGGCCGACATCAGAAAGCCAAATTCGGTATTGTTGATTCCAAACTCTTTCTGGATCGGTGAGATCGAAAAGGAGATGACGACTCGGTCGAGGTAGTTGAGGAGGCCGAGAAGAAAACAGAGCGTAATGACGGTGCCCCGGGACCGTGCGAGAGAGATTGTTCGGTGCATGAAGGTTTAGGAAAATTAAAGAATGGTCAGGGCGCAATCAGAAGGATTGCGGTAGAAAGCGGGAGTATCAGAGTGCGATACTATTGAATTGAGATTGCTCTGATTTTACTGCTCTTCGAAGATGAGCGGATGGGACGGTTATTGGCTCTTTTTGCAATAGGTTTGAGTATTCTGTCGGAGGTTGTTGCGGAGAATGAGGTGGAAAAGGCGATCATTCCTTATCGCATTTTCTTCGAGTTCGCGAACTTGAAGCCCGGATCAGACTATGAAGAGGAGTATCGTTCGGTCGCATTTCGAATGAGTAGTCAGCTGGATGGGGTCGATGTCGAAGAGATTGAGATCTACATCGATTCCGAGGCCGGTAAGGTTCCGTTGGAGCTTAACAGCGATGGTATCTTCGATGTCCCGATCAGTCTGGCCCTCTACGAGGAGAATCCTAATATCATCAGCAACCAGCCGAAGGGGAGTTTGTATCTCAAGTTAGCCATGGGATTGGGAGGGCGTGCGCCGTTTGAGCTGCCTCAGGACGGGTCGCCGAGGATGCGCTATTTAAGCCTCTTTCCTTTGGATGAGATTCGGCAGGGGATCAATGAGTTCACTTCGAGTTACGGTTCGGGTGAGGTATTTTCCGATGAAACTCGGGACCGTGTGTGCGTAATCTTTGAGAATGCGACACATCCAGACTCTGGAAGGATCACGATCGAGGGTGAAGGTACTGACACTCGATTGCCAAAGGACGAGGAGGGTCGTTTCCTGCTGCCATTCGACCCCCAATTGGCCGAAATAAATCCGTGGGTGCGGTTCGATCCCCAGGATGGATGGTCCTGCCGGGTCGTGATTCTAGGCGCCGAAGAGGAAGCGAATGAGGTTTCAACAGACGAAATGTCATCTGTTTCCGGTGAAGATCCCTCTGCCGAGAGTCTCTCGGGTGCTCAAGATTCGGAACGCTTTCAGGAGGTGCTCCGGGAGCACCCGGAGAATTTCGGAGTTCGGGCCAAGTATGCGTTATGGTTGATGTCGCAAGGTGAGTATGAGAACGCCCTGGCCGAGTTTGAGAAAGCTGACGAGATCTCCATGGGCATCCGAAATTTCGATGAAACTGTCGGATTTCCCTATGAAAAGTTCTATGCGCAAACCTTGTACGGTGCTGCAGTGGAGCGGATCAATCGCGAGGGAGTCAATGTCGTCTCGCTCCGCAGGATCCAGCTGGCGTTGGGGATGGGTAAAGACTCTCTTCGGGATTTGGGGAGTCTACAGGGATGCTACGCAGTCCTTTCGGTTCTATATCAAGCGCAAGGCCAGTTTGATTTAGCCATCGAAGCGGCAAATCTCAGTATCGAGACGGCAATAGAAACCGGGCATGTCGAAGAACTCCCCACGCTGAAATTGCAGTTGAAAAAGGCCGAGGCCGCGGCGAAACAAAACGGGCAGTGAAGAGTCGTAGCGGCCGCAAGTCCAGTGGCCTCAATATGGGAGGCAGTTCTCAATATGGGAGGTCTCAATATGGGACACCCATGAACTCGCGGAAATATAATTGACACATCGGAGGTAGGTGGGCGGCCGCTGCTAATGCCAGTTCTAGCTATTTTTGAGGGGTACTTGTCCGTCAGCTAGAGTGGGATGGTCTCAATCTGGGACACCCATGAACTCGCTGAAAAATAATTGACACATCGGAGGTAGGTGGGCGTCCGCTGCTAATGCTAGTTCTAGCTATTTTTGAGGGGTACTTGTCCGTCGGCTAGAGAGTCGGAAGGAGTACGGGATGGTTCGGCAGGTCTCAATTTCGGCAGTTCTCAATCTGGGACACCCATGAACTCGCGGAAAAATAATTGACATATCGGAGGTAGGTAGGCGGCCGCTGCTATTGCCAGTTCTAACTATTTTTTGAGGGGTACTTGTCCGTCGGCTAGAGAGTCGGAAGGAGTACGGGATGGTTCGGCTGTTGTCTGTACTCCGATTTAAATCGCCGCCGTAAAAATGTGTCCATTGGGCCCAGATTTAAGAGGGCTAGGTGGAGGTTTGCCCATTTTCTCCCGAAATACTCTTTACAGCTACTCCGGGAATCGCTTTTATCTTCCGTTTTTCCACCATGCAAAAGACCAAGAAATCCATCGCTAAGCGTTTTAAGGTGACTGGGACAGGACGTCTCATGCGCCGCAAAGCGGGCAAGCGCCACCTGCTCCGTAAAAAATCCACGAAGCAGCGTCGGGCCATGCGCCAGGATCAGTCAGTTTCCAAAGGCTTTCAGAAGCGTTTGGAGAAGGCTATCCTCTAACAAAAGATGAATTCGCGATTCCCCGGGTGACAACATCAGGCGACCCGGGATCGCCCTAAAAACAAGAGAACCTAAAACATGCCAAGAGCCACAAATAAACCCGCTTCACGCGCACGCCGCAAGAAGGTCCTTAAAAAAGCTAAGGGCTACTTCGGTAACAAATCACGTCTATTCCGCTATGCGAAAGACGCAGTCGATCGGGGCGAGAAATTCGCTTACCGCGACCGCCGCAAAAAGAAGTCGGAGATGCGTCAGCTATGGATCGTTCGGATCAATGCTGCCTGCCGCGCCAACGGAATCAACTATAGCCGCTTTATGTCGGGCCTCCGCGTAGCCGGAATCGAAATGAACCGCAAAACTCTTTCGGAGCTCGCGATTCATGATTCGATTGCCTTCGAAGCATTGGTTCAGCAGGTCAAGGATGCTGCCCCGGCCGAGAAAGCCGCGTAAATAATTTTACGACACACCCGGCGGACTTCGGACCGCCGGGTGTTTTTTTTCTCCAAAACTGCGGAGTCCAGTTGTCGAGTGAAGCGTCTCGACTGGAATTCCTTTAAACGCTCACGCTTTTCCCTTTTCCATGGACGACGATATTTCGAGTATCATCTGCGAGGCGGAAGCCAATGTCGCCGCAGTCAGTTCCCGTGCGGAACTGGATGAGGTAAAGGCCCGCTTCTTCGGCGGTTCCGGTTCCTTTACTGCTTTTCGCAAGAAGATTTCCGATCTCCCGAAAGAGGAGAAACCTGCATTTGGGAAAAAGGTAAACGAGCTCAAATCTGGTCTCGAAGCTGTTTTCGCCAAGGCTGTTCGCCTCAGCGAGGAAGCCGAATTTCAAAAGCGACTTGGCCCCGAGGTGGATCCTTCGCTGCCCAGTCCGGATATCAGCCGCGGTTGTGAGCATCCACTCACTCAGGTGCGAAACCGGATTGTCGATATTTTCCATCGGATCGGGTTTTCGGTAGTCGAGGGTACCGACATCGAGACAGAGCATTACTGCTTTGACGCACTGAATACTCCGGCTGACCATCCAGCGCGCAATTCGCAGGATACCTATTATCTTCAGCAAAACTCCCAGGTCGCAAATGTGACGAAGAAACGGGACGAAGAGAGATACCTCTTACGCCCGCATACTTCTAGTAGTCAGATTAGGACCATGCTCAAAAATGAGCCCCCGATTCGTATCATTTCACCCGGTCGTTGCTTCCGGCGGGATACCGCAGATGCTACTCATAGCGCGAACTTTCATCAGATCGAGGGTCTGTATGTCGACCGAAATGTCACCGTCCGCGACTTGAAGGCGGTGTTGGATTACTTTGTTCGGGAATTGCTTGGTTCTGATGCGAAAACCCGCTTCCGGCCCCATTTCTTTCCCTACACCGAACCTAGTTTCGAAGTGGATTTTCCCAGTGGTCATTTGGGTAAGGTGGGGTCCGACTGGATCGAGATCATGGGCTGTGGAATGGTAGATCCCTCCGTCTTCGAATCTGTCGGTTATGATCCCGAAGAATACTCAGGATTTGCTTTCGGTATGGGAGTTGAGCGGGTCGCGATGAACCTCTACGGCATCGATGATATCCGCTACTTCTATCAGAACGACGAACGTTTTCTACGCCAGTTCTCATGAAAATTAGTTATCAATGGCTCTGTGATTACGCCAAGATCGACCGGCCAATGGCTGAGATCGAAGAGGCGCTGACCCTGATCGGATTTGAGGTCGAAGAGATCGAATCGGTCGGAGTACCCCAGCTTGATCATGTAGTGGTCGGCGAAGTACTCTCAAAAGACCAACACCCCGATGCAGACCGCCTTAGTGTTTGTTCGGTGGATGTCGGCGATGGAGAACCCGTGGGTATCGTTTGTGGTGCACAGAATTTTAAAGTGGGCGACCGAGTTCCGGTAGCCCTTCCTGGAGCTGTTTTGCCCGGCGATTTTAAAATCACTAAGTCGAAGCTGCGCGGGGTCCCGTCTGCGGGAATGATGTGCTCGGCCAAAGAATTAAATCTCGGAGACGATCACTCAGGACTCTTCATTTTGGAGAACCGGCCTGAGGTCGGAACTTCGGTAAATGAGATCTTTCCAGAACCAGATACGGTTTTTGATGTCGAGGTGACTCCGAATCGCCCGGATTGTTTGAGTGTTTTGGGCATCGCCCGTGAACTGTCCGCATGGTTTAAAGTTGAGCTTCAGTATCCAGAGGTAAAGCACGCGGTTTCCGACGGAAGTGATACCGACCATTTGCTTGAATCCATCGAGGTTCTCGAGCCCGAAGCTTGCCCTCGCTACACCGCGTGGTCCATTCACGGCGTTAAGATCGCAGAGAGTCCGGAATGGCTAAAGCAAAAGCTTCGATCGGCCGGACTCCGCCCGATCAATAATGTTGTCGACTGCACAAACTTTGTTCTCCTCGAGACGGGCCAGCCACTTCATGCTTTCGATAGTGCCAAGATTCGGGGCAACCGTTTGCAAATTCGAGGAGCGCGTGCCAATGAAACAATTACGACGCTCGACCAGAAGGAGCGGCAGCTGCTAGAGGGTGATCTTGTCATTGCAGATGCCGAGCGACCATTGGTAATTGCCGGGGTAATGGGGTCTCTCGATGCAGAAGTTGATAGTTCCTCGTCCGAGATCGTTCTTGAGGTCGCCGCCTTTGAGTCGCGCGGGATTCGGGCAACTTCCCGCCGTCTGGGATTGAGCACCGACAGTTCTTACCGGTTTGAGCGCGGTGTGGATCCGCAAGGGATCGAGTTCGCAGCAGCTCGCTGTATCGATCTGATTTTAGAAACAGCTGGTGGAACAGTCGGAGGCCGCCCTCAGTCAGAAGGCCGACCTCTCGATTTGGTGTCCGAGATCGAGGTACTGCCAGAACAGATAATCAAGCGAATTGGCTTCGATGTGTCCGATAACGACATCGCCGAAGCCTGGGAACGTTTGGAATTGGAAGTGCGGCGTCCAGATAGCCCATCAAAACCCTGGACTGTCTCGATTCCTTCATTCCGGCAGGATTTGCGAGGAGTTGCCGATTTAACTGAGGAATTCCTTCGGATGTATGGCACCGACCGCATCCCCGAAGCCTCGGTCGGTTGCGACACCGTTTCAGCTCTTCCTGAATCTCCGATCGATCTAGCCAATCGTGCATTCCGCAGTCATCTGGTCGCTAACGGGTTCAACGAAGCATTCAACTATACTTTGATCTCTGGAGATGAGACAGAGACCTGGCAAGGAAAGGCCGGACGAGAAGTGCTTGCGATGGAGAATCCATTAGCTCAGGACCAAAGTCATCTGAGGCCTTCATTGTTGAGCGGCTTGCTCGATGTCATTCGTTTCAATAGAGGCCGGGCACGCAAAGAGTTCCGATTCTTTGAATGCGGCCGGGTTTTCCGTGAAGAAAAGGGAAAGATCGTAGAGAAGATCTCCGTAGCCTTCGCCGTTTGTCCGTCCGCCGAAAAGAATTCATGGCTGGAGCGGCCATCAGTAGATTTTTACGCGGTCCGCCGCCTGCTGGAGGATTTGGTAGAGCTATCCGGGATGCAATGGGTTCCATTTATGATCCGCCCAACTGAAGGTCTTCCCGGTTGGGCAGAAAAGCGTTCAGCCATTCTAAACCATCCGAGAGGTTGGCAGGTAGAGTGGGGCGCCCTGAGTCGAAATATACTCGAAGCACATGAGATTGATGATCCTGTCTTCGCCGGTGAACTCATTATCGATCCGAAATGTTTCAATTCGGCGACTAAGAAGAAGGTCTCGTTTCAAGCTCCCAGTTCATTTCCTCGCTCGGTAAAAGATATCTCAGTGGTGGTTCCCAAGGGCGAATTGGCCGAAGGTGTGCGCTCCAAAATAGCAAAATTTGCCTCCAAAGGCACAAAAGGGTTTGATGTAGAGTCAGTCGAGATTTTCGACGTCTACGAAGGAAAGGGAGTCACAGAAGGCCAGAAGAGTATCTCTCTCTCTCTTCAGTACGCCTCAAAGGACCGCACCCTAACTGAAAAAGAAGTTGGAAAAGCGTTCGACGACCTCCAGCAAAGAGTAGCGGCAGATCCATCTCTATCAATGAGATAGAGCCGCACCTCCCGCCAGTAGCCTCATAAAGCTATCCAGGCATAGAACGAAAAAATTGGTCAGACAAATTAGTATTGACGGAGGTCGGTGCGGAGTGGTAATTTTGGAGCATGAGTCGGAGACGAAAGGTATTGGGGGAGACTGCTTATTATCATTTGATGAG
>DGMY01000011.1:44813-44965 GCA_002388665.1 Opitutia bacterium UBA4506
GGGGTTCGGGTGGTTACTTATGCTGTGATGAAGAATCATTTTCATGTGTTGGCTGAGGTGCCTTCGCAGGATGTTGTGATTTCGGATGCTGAGCTGGTTCGCCGGTATCGCGTGTTGTATCCACGGCCTACTCCTTGGCAGCCTATGCGTGC
>DGMY01000035.1:0-19178 GCA_002388665.1 Opitutia bacterium UBA4506
TAACAATTTATGGGACGCTGCCAATTGGGTTCCATCATCACTGTTTGGCCGACCAAATCGTGAACCGTTTCAATACCGAAATCGCGTAGAGAAGTTAAGACCAATGGTGAATGCTGGTAAATAACCGCCAGTTGAACGACTGGATCTCCTTCCGCAAATCGAAGAACCACCTCGGAATTTGAAACCCCGAATTCGGCCCCTCCCTCCATCACGACATCGAATGGATCCTGGCCAACCTTTGCTTCCCTCAATTCAACATCGAGGCCCTCCTCCCTGTAGAATCCTTTTTCGATCGCGGCGTAATATCCCGCAAATTGAAATTGATGCCTCCATTTAAGTTGAAGCCGTACCGAATCCAAACTCCTCTCTTCTTTGGCGCCAGAAACAACAATACCTCCCAGAACTGTTGCGACCAAAATAAGAACACAAAATTTCATTACTTGCGAAAACCTGAATGCGGATTAGAATGATCGCAAGTCTCAACAAATCATTCATTGAAGACTAAATGACCTCCGAAACACTCAGGATTAAGTGTTTTGTCTATGGAGGAGGCGCCCGATCAGCTCTATCATAACGATTGTAATACAAGCCCAGACAAACCAATTTCCCCATCTCACATAGAAGGTGAGATGATCCTGAAAACGCAGATCTGAAACAATAGGGACCACCTCTCCTCCCTGAAAATAGATGCTTCCGCGATTATCAACGACCTCACGCCTGATATTACCCCACTCGTCGATCCATCCGGACCAACCACCATTTCCGCTCCGCAGAACCGGGCGTCGGTTTTCGACCGCACGGATGACCGCGTGATTGGCGTGTTGATAAGCGCCCGCCTCTTCTCCGTACCAGGAATTATTCGTCGCAACAAATAACCAATCGGCTCCTGCGCGGACCGTCTCACGGGCGATATTTGGAAAAACATCCTCGTAGCAGATCAAAGGACCGATCTCGATCTCGTTCCCGCTGCCACGATCCTCAAAATAGAAATTGTAGGCACGCTCGCCCGGTCGACAGTCGAGGCTGATTGGCACAAAGGTCTCCACAAACGGAATATAGCGCCGAAACGGAATAAACTCTCCGAACGGTACCAGCTTTCGCTTTACATAATACTCTTCGGCAAGTCCCTTGCTTGGATCCACCCAAAAGACACCGTTCTCGTATACTCCCTCGGATTCGAGGAAGGCCATATTTCCCATGAGGATGGGTACACCCATATAGGCGGCAAGGTTCTCGACGCCCTCTTTGAGCCCCAATGATCCGATGACGGGAACGGGAGTCGCAGATTCAGGCCAGAGGATAATCTCAGGTGCATCTTCTTTCAGGTTCCGCGTCTCCTCCCATACCCTCCTGAGATTGGCCTCAACCTCGGACTGCTCCCACTTCATGGTAGCATACGGTTGTACAAAGCCAACACGAACCGGTTGCGAAGGGACGAACTTGGTTACATTCCAAAAGTAGATCCCAGCTGATCCGAGCAGAATGCCCAAAGGGACCATAACGACGAGTGGTACCCTGCGGGAGACGGGCAGGTAGCCCTTGCCCTCCCACCGCGTGAATGGTGACCTCAGCCATTGAGCCAAGGCGAGATTGATCCATACCAAGAGAAAACTTAGGCCCCAACCTCCGGTGAACGGTAGGATCGAAAGAACCGCGGGACGATTCGCCTGGGAGACCGACAGGGGGTTCCAGGGAAAACCCCAGAAGACCCATGTTCTCGACCATTCTAAAATCACCCAGAATGCAGCTCCAAGAAGCGGCACCCTCCACGCCTGAAGCAGCCCTCGGGCGTCGCCCCACTTCGGCTGAAGCGATCGCCCAAAATAAAGGAGCCAGAGCCCGGTAAAGACGGCTAGAACCGCACTAAGACCAATCGTCCCGAAAACCGTTACATGCCGAAGCCAGATAATTGACGGCAGCCAGAAAAGAAAGCCCGAGATCCACCCGAATAAAAATATCAGCCGTTTTGAATGCTGAGACCAGTCCGGCAGCGCCAACGGAATCAGAAAACAATAGGCTAATTCTGCGACGCCAAGCGGAGAAAATATCGAAAACCGCGCCACTGCAGCCAACACCACCGCAGTGATGGCGAACCACAAACTCTGGCGAATCGAACTATCTTTTACTCCCCCCACAAAAATGAATGGACCCGCCTAGATGCGCGGGATCCGAAACCTACGAATTACCTCGCATAAGAATCGGCCGTCCGCGGGTTTGCCTCCAGTGCCTCCAGCTTTGCCCCGATGGGACGGTAGAGTTTGATCAGCTCATCGATTTCCGGATCAAAATAGGAATAATATCCGGTTTGAGCTTGTTGCAAATCAGTGACCAGGGCGCCGACGGCACTGCGCACAGAAAAGACAAACCTCTTCCGCGCGTTATCTCGCTCTACATCTTGATCAGAACGATCAAGACCTTCCTTCAGGCGCTTCTGTGCGGCCACGAGTCGTTGCATTTCAACCTCACCCGTAGACCGGGAGACCCCGAAAAATGCGCCGAGTCCACTTAGAGTATTCGTCCACTGATTGATAGCTTCCCGTTCGAAGGACATCTTTCGCAGATCGATCACTTCCCACTTTGCCTTTGGCGGGAGATTCGCGATCCCGAAGGGGACGATCTCGGTCCGTCCGGATTTCGAACCGGAAGAAATACCGAGAAAGCGGGATGGGCTCACTACACCGACGAGCTCGCCGTCTCGAACCACCGGAGCCCCGGCAAAAATACGGCCCTCGGGTCTGCGCATTGCGTAGCGACCGGGAGCGCCTCCATCGATCTTTCCTTCGATGGTTCTGCGTGGGTTAATAATTGTCACGGAATCCCCGGCATTCAATGTCACTTCAGGATCCCACTCATAGATGGGAAGTTCATCGGTCTCCCCTTCTATTGTAATGAATGCTAAATCGGTCCCATTAAACGCGACCACCGAACCGACAGGGATCTTGGTTCCATCGGCCATATTGACGTGGATATCCCGACTCCCGTCCAGTGCGGAGAGAGAGGTAAGAATCACCTCGCGCTCTTGGACCTTGATCATGACCCCGAGACCTGCTCGTGCCTGCCCTCTGACCGCTACCAATGCATCCTGAGGCGAGACCGGAATCACTTCCTCGACTACGGCCTCCACCACTGTAGTCTCACTCCCTGCCTCATCGGTCACATTTGTATCGGCAGCCTCCTCACCCTCTTTTGAAGGCCCAGCTTCGGGGGAAACCGTCTCCTCTGAAACGGTTTCGGTAGATACCTCAACCACCTCCGTCTCCGATTCGTTTTGAGCAAATGATTCAATGGCTCCGAGAGTCAGAACTGCTAGGAGAAGGGGAAGGGTCTGATTACTCATGGAAGATAGGTTCCGAACGCTGAGAAAGCGGGTGGGACTAAGATCAATACGCTTGCGAAGGCACATGAATTCGTGAAATGGATACGGGTGGCAAGTTTGTTTCGATTAAGATAAAACTTTTCGAAGAATTTGATCTTTTACTGGTAAGGTCAACCATTTCCCTGCCTTCTTGAACTATGCAAATATTTGGTAAACTCTTTTTACTGCTCATCTTAGCAGGATGTTGCGGACACCCAAAAGACCCCAAGCACCTCTTGACCGAAAATCGTTATATTCCCGAAGAGGATTTTCTTCGGATCAGCGAGTACTTTACCGGGAGGGAACCAAAGACTGATCGAATACTACTCCGCTCGCAGGACGATTCCCGTGGTGGGTACTATTGGATTTTCGGAATCGAGGGGAAATTGGAAGAAAATGAAATTGCGGAGGTTGTGCTGGAAGTACAGATCCCGGGCTCCCCTGAGACCGAATCGTTCATCTTTTCCGTAGATCAATCGCTGACGGACTCAAACACACTATGGATTGGTCTTACGGGAACCGACTGGCCGGGTCCGAAATTCCGGCCCGTCGCATGGCGCATTTTATTCCTTTCTCCTCAGGATGAAGAAATACTCTTACGGGAAAGTTACCTATGGGATCTCACCCCAACCGCGCCTCCCCTGCAAAGCGTTGATCCGACAAATGGCGAACCGACCCCATCCGCAGTGAATGCAGATGAGACCCAAACGGATTGATCGATTGTTGAACCCAAACGAGCGTATCCAAATACCGGGTGGACGAAAGGTGCTCCGGGAAATTCTCGCGGGCGGGCAGAGTTTTCTATGGGGAGAGGTTCAGAACAACCGCTGGCGTGGCGTGCACCTCGGGAAGGCCTACGAAGTCGATTTGGACGACGACAATATGCTCACGGTGTCCTGCCTAACCCCTGGAACTGATTATACAAGTGAGGCAATCAGTCAGTATTTCGGCTGCCAGAAACCGTTTCTAGAGTACTCCGACAGCCTTCCCTGGCGCAGTGACAAAGTCCTCGAACAAGCGATCCGGGGCTTTCCAGGATTGCGGATACTCAGGCAGTGCCCGGAGGTCACCCTCCTCTCGTTTTTGCTAAGTCCCCAGAAGCGAATCGAACAGATCCGCGTAGGACTGCTAAAGATCTCCTCGAACTGGGGGGACTCAATCCTCGAAGGCCTCTACGCCCCACCCTCATGGGATCGCTTGAGTACCGTAGAGGAAATCGAGCTTCGCAGTTGCGGAATCGGCTATCGCGCAAAATCAATCGCAAGAACAGCTCGATTTTTGGCAGATCACCCTGGATATCTTCACAAGATCGAATCACTTCCCACTGAAGAAGCACGTGAACGACTCCTGCAACTACCGGGAGTCGGGCGGAAGATCGCCGACTGCGTATTACTCTTTAGTTATGGGCGCCTCGAGTCATTCCCGATCGATACCTGGATCGGACGTTTTATGCGCGAATCCTATGGATTGGACGACTACACCGACGACCAGATACAAACATTCGCCCGGGCGCACTTCGGAGAGAACGCCGGGCTGGCTCAACAGTACTTTTTCGCTGCGGCTCGAAACGGATAAATCACCCGAGGCGGTCCGTTGCCACGTGGTACTGCGGATCTTCAGATAGATTGACCTCGACCAAATCCCCGGCTTTGTCCAGCAGTTTACGGCATTCTGGAGAGAGGTGCGTCAGATGAAGACGTTTGCCGAGATTCGTGTATTTCTCGGCGAGGAAGTTAATGGCCTCCAGTCCAGATTGGTCGTAGACGCGGGTGAAGTAGAAGTCGATCACCACATCCGCCGGGTCTTCCCGGGGATCAAACAGTTCTTTGAATGAGGATACGGACGCAAAGAACAGAGGTCCATGGAGCTGATAGACTTTCGACCCGTTCTTGCTCGTCATGATTTCCGCACCCAAGTGAGTCGCATGCTGCCATGCGAATTTTAGTGCTGAAATAATCACACCCAAAATAACCGCCGTGGCGAGGTCGTGCATAAAAACGGTGTATCCGGCAACCACCACCATCACCAGGATATCCCCGACTGGAACCTTCTTGAACATTTTCAGGGTAGCCCACTCAAACGTTCCGATCACCACCATGAACATCACGCCGACGAGAGCGGCCATCGGTATCATTTCGATCCAGGGAGAGAGGACCAAGACGAACAAGAGAAGGCACACTGCGGCAGTGATCCCACTCGCGCGTCCTCGACCGCCTGAATTTACGTTGATCAGCGACTGCCCGATCATCGCGCAGCCTCCCATGCCCCCGAAGAACCCGCAGACGACATTGGCAAAACCTTGTCCTACGCACTCCCGATTCCCGCGTCCTCGCGTCTCGGTAATCTCATCAATCAAAGTAAGGGTCATCAATGACTCGATGAGCCCGACACCGGCCATGGTCAGCGCAAACGGAAGAATTATCCAGAGCGTGGTCCAATTGAGTGGAGGAAAGATATCGTATTGATCGTCGAGGAAGTACGGCTTGGGCAGTCCAGCCTGGATTCCGGTACCGGCCGCGGTGGCCTCCGCTACAGCGGCATCAATCGCAGCGGTATCGGCATCTTCTCCAAGATCAGCCCACGCATCCGCAGTGGCTTTCGCCACCGTGTTGGTATGGAGCATATCGCCGACCGTCAGGAGCGGGGCTTCCTGATTCTCCGCCGCCCAGCTATCGGGAGCAAATTGATTGATCCCAATAGACAGGCCCGTGACGACAAGGATCGCAGCCAAAGAAGCCGGGACGGCCTGCGTCAATTTGGGCAGCAGCCAAATAATCAACATCGTCAATCCGGCCAAGCCCAGCATCAAGTAGAGGGCCGGACCTTCCATGAAGACCAAGGCCCCAAAATCGTTCACCGTTTTAAAACTACCGAACTGGGCGATGAAGATGACGATCGCGAGTCCATTGACAAAACCGAGCATAACCGGATGCGGAACCATCCGAATAAATTGCCCTAACTTGCCCACCCCAGCTGCAATCTGGATCAACCCGCAAAGTATTACCGTGGGAAAAAGGTATTCAACCCCATGGATCGCGACCAGTCCCACGATCACGACCGCAATGGCCCCGGTGGCACCGGATATCATCCCCGGTCGGCCGCCAAAAATAGAGGTCACCAAGCCGATGAAAAATGCGGTATAGAGCCCAATGATTGGAGATACCCCCGCCACAAAGGCGAAAGCGATTGCCTCAGGAACCAGCGCCAAGGCCACGGTTAACCCCGACAAAACGTCGTCTTTAAGGTTCCCAGAGTGTTTTCGGAAAAAATTCAACATAGCGATTACAAAGGAGTAGAAACACTCCGCAAAGCCCGCCAAGTAAACCCAAAACTCGGATACTCGAAAAAAATGTGGGAGACCACCCTGAACGGATAGCTCGATTTCTTCCAAATTACGGGTGCCACGACCAAAAGAAAAGCGCCCCACCATTATGGTGAGGCGCTTGAGCACAAAACAAACTAAACTGAAACCATGAAAAACTCGTTGAAAGTTGGCTTCACAGGTAGAGACCCAGCAATTCGGCGTTTCGTTCAAAAGATTTCGACGAAAAACTCCCCCACTTGCATTTTCTCATTAAAATTGAGTAAAGGACAAAATTTTTACCGAAATAGCTCCGATCCTTCCTCTTCCGGGTCGATCAAACGCCCACTAAAGGGGTGATTCTGAAACCTGGATTCACCGTCGCTCCGTGTTACGTCGAAGACGACAGTCTCGGCCGAGCCGTCACGTCCAAATTCAATCGAGAAGATCAAATCCCGCGCACCCCGGGACAGACTGGTGGATGCGCCGGTCGCTACTTCGGAAATTTCTTCGACCCCTCGCAATGGAAATCGCTCCAGTTCCTCTCCTCCATCCAATCGCTCAAGCACTAGGACGCTTTCTTCGGGATCGAACCGCACCCGCAGTGCCTCATCCTCGGTTTCCGCCAGATAATGGGCTCTCCGGAAGGACTCCTCGATGGATTGCTTCCAGTTTCTCCGACCAAATGATTCCGAGACATTTCCCCAATCCACCAACAAAAAGCCCGTCAACAATCCGATCAGCGCGATGACAAGGAGGATCTCAATCAGCGTAAAGCCCTTTCGACCATGATCTGCTATTCCTCCTCTCATTCTTTTTGAATTATCGGCAATTCTTACAAAAGAGAACTGCATTTTTTGCCCGTTGACGTCCCGCCATCCACCCGCCACCGAAACCATTCCAAAACCATAGGCTTCGAAATTGACCGGAATTTTCACACAAACCCGCTTGCCAAAATCCCTTCTCGCATTCAGCTTTTCCAGCGATGAGCGGAGCGTATCATGGCCGACAATTTGGGTTTTCGGCCACCCCGTCTGACCTTGAAACGGGAGAGCACCTCTTCATACCTGACATTTGGCAGCAGGAAGCGATCCGTTTACTACTAGCTGGACACGACGTGGTCGTCGACGCGCCAACAGGCTCGGGGAAGACGTTTGTCTTTGAACAATTGGTCGAGCGCGGCGAGATTCGCAAAGCAGTTTACACGGTACCGACCCGAGCTCTCGCCAACGATAAATTGATGGAATGGCGTTCGCGGGGATGGAATGTGGGGATCGCCACAGGAGATTTAGCAGAGAACCTCGAGGCTCCAGTCATTGTCGCAACCTTAGAGACTCAACGGCATGCCCTCCTGCGAGGGGAAGGGCCGGATTTACTCGTCATCGACGAGTACCAAATGCTCAATGATCCCCTCCGAGGGCTGCACTACGAGTTGGCGATTGCGAGTGCACCACCAGAGACCCAACTGCTTTTGCTCAGCGGCAGTACGTCCAATCCCAGTCTCATCGTGGATTGGTTGCGCCGCCTCCAAAGAAAGGTCGACCTTGTACAATGTGCGGAGCGACCGGTTCCGCAGGAGGAAATCAATCTCGACGCTCTTCGACAGAAGGTGCCGCAAGGTGTCAGAGGCTATTGGCCGCGCCGGATTGCAAAAGCCCTCGCTGCCGGGTTGGGGCCTATCCTTATTTTTGCTCCTCAACGACAGGCGGCCGAAGAGATCGCGCGAAAGCTAGCGAGCACCCTCCCCCCCTGTGAGCCACTGGAGTTAACCTCGCAACAGACATCTCTCGCCCGTGGTCCAGTGCGCAAAATGCTCAGCCGGCGAATCGGATATCACCACAGTGGACTGGATTATTCGCTGAGAGCCGGGGTAATCGAACCGTTGGCCAAAATGGGCCAGTTGCGTGTAGTTGTCGCGACGACCGGGCTCGCGGCTGGAATTAATTTTTCGATGAGGTCAGTCCTGGTTACGGAGACCCATTACCGTTTTGGCGAGGAAGTTCGCCGGATTCGATCGGATGAACTCTTACAAATGTTTGGCCGTGCCGGAAGGCGGGGTATTGATCCGGTCGGCTATGTCCTGACCGGTGCAGAGAAACCAAGATTGCGGGATGGCCGCAGCGTCGATCTCGCCCCGAACCGCAGGATCGACTGGCAGGCCTGCCTCGCGACTTTACAGGCAAGTACTGGGTTGGGGAGCGATCCACGGCAGGAGCTGGAAGAACTGAACCATCGTTTCCTTAGTGCGGGGCGTCTAAATCTTGGTCTGCGCGAGGAATTGCCTATCCGTTTCGCCAATCCTACTGATTCCTTCGCGTCTCCCTCGCGGACACGCCAAGTCGAAATGAAAAATCCGGACGGCGAATGGGAGCGCCTCGGGAAAAAGCGGCGGGCCTCCCTAGCCGAAGGGCAATACTTCAATGGCCGAAAATGGATTCCCGCACTCGCGGCCCCCGACGTCCTCAAAGCTGTCCACATTGGCACTCTGTGCCGCCTGCCTCAATCCCAGCCGATTCGATACGGAAGAATGATGACGGTCGCGTTGTTTCCACACGACAATCGGCACAAGAATCTGAACCTGACGAAGAGCTTTCGAAAATTGCTCCAGACGGACTGGAACGAACACAAAGACTACCCGAAGCCCGCTCACCACTGTTCCCTCGAAACTTTGGAGTCCACCTATCTGCCTCGCATGCCTCGCATGGCGAGTGGCGGGTTACCGATTCGATGGGAGGAGCATCGAGATGAGGTTCGCGTCTACCTTGACTATTCGGAGGCGATGACCTTCTGCCGGATCGACGGGGAAGGCCGCGCGTTGATCAATCCCCCGCTTCGAGAGACCTTTGTGGATGATCAACCCGACCTGAAAATGGCGCTTGGCGGAAAATCGGATGACAAACCGAGACGGCCGGCCCGGAATTGGCTCGATCTCGGTTTAATCGACTCCCGGTTCAGGCCCACCCGGCGAGGAGTCATCTTCAGTTTTTTCAGTCAAGGAGAGGGATTGGCGATCGCCGCTGGCCTCGAAGATCCGTCGTTCGACATCTCCGACCTGATCTTCCAACTAGCCAACCTGCGGGCGGGGCACCGATTCGAAGAGTTGCCCCACTCCGACGGCAGACTGGGTGATCTTTCGCGTTTGACCTACGGCTGGAGAACCATTCCGGGATACCTAAAGCGCGGTGTACCGACTGAGTACGGTGAGGGCGCGGCCGAAGTTGTCGCGGGGATCGTCGTTCAACACCGCAAGCCCCACGAATTTGAATCGGATCAGATGCACGCCGGAGACATGGAGCGAGCCGTCTTGGAATGGCGCTCGATCCTTCGCCAGATCATACACTCCCCGGATTTCGCGTGGGACCGATGGATCGACCTGCGAAACAAGGCCTGGCAGTTTCTGGAGAAATCTCCCCCTTCAACGAACCTCAACTCGCTTCCGCCGTTGGCCGGACACCAACTGCGGCGGATAGAGTTTCGGTAGGAACGATTCCGAAAGCGGACTACTGGTCCTGTTTCAAGACCCGCTCGACATATTCGCTGACATTGCAGGTCAACATTCGGCTGCCATCCGGGCGAATCTCCAACACCTTATTGACCACCGGATCGAGAAAATCACGGTCGTGACTCACGAGAATGACCGTCCCGTCAAATTCGCGGATCGCGTCCTGCAGGACCTCCTTGCTTCGGATGTCCAAGTGATTGGTCGGCTCATCGAGAATTACACAATTGCATGGGCGCATGAGCATTTTGGCCAATGCGACACGATTGCGTTCTCCACCCGACAGTACCTCAACCTTCTTGGATTGGTCGGTCTTGGAAAACAGTAGAGCCCCCAGAGCACCCCGCGGATTCGCGTCTCCCTCCGGCGGTACGGAGGATTCAACCTCCTCCAAAACAGTCTTATTCGGTTTTAGTTCTTCGGCCTGCTGTTGGGCGAAATAGCCAAACACCGTCTGAACACCAACGTCAATCTCGCCTGAGTCATACGGCTCTACACCGGCAATGATGCGAGCAAGAGTCGATTTACCCGCGCCATTCACCCCGACTACGGCGATACGGTCTCCCTTGTCTATGCGTAAGTCCAGCCCCCGAAAGACCTTAATGTCACCGTAGGATTTGTAGAGCTCCTTCAACTCAACCACCTTCTGCGAGGCGGGAGGAGGTGGCGGGAACCGGAAAAATATCTTTTTCTCATCCCTTTCAACCTCGATGATGTCCATCTTGTCGAGCTGCTTGATCCGGCTTTGCACCATACCGGCCTTCTTTTGATTGCCGCGGAACCGATTGATCAACTCCTTCTGTCGGGCGATCTCTTTCTTTTGATTATCGGCCTTTCGGCGCTGAGTCGCAATGATCTCGGCCTTGTTCTTTTCGTAAAAATCGTAGTTTCCAGAAAATACGTTGAGCTCCCCGAACTTGAGCTCGAAGGTGCGGTTCGTCACCGAATTCAAAAAGGCACGGTCGTGAGAAATGATCATGAGCGAACCGTGGTAGTCCTTCAGGTAACTCTCCAGCCACGTCTGCGAAACAATATCCAAGTGATTGGTCGGTTCGTCCAAGAGTAGCAACGAAGGTGTCTGCAGTAGGAGCTTCCCCAGTGCAATTCGCATCTGCCACCCACCGGAGAACTCCCCGGTATCGCGCTCAAGGTCTTCCATCGAAAAACCGAGCCCCAAGAAGACCCGTTCGATACGGGATTTCATCTTCTGGGGTTCGTGGTCTTCAAGCTGCTGCTCCCACTCACCAATGGCATCGATGATGTCGTAATATTCCTCCTCTTCCGGATCGAGCTCGTACATGCGCTCGCTCGCTTTATCAATCTTCTCCTGGAGCGACAGGACATCCGCGAACGCTTGCTCCGCTTCTTTGTACAGAGTTCGCCCACGGGTTTCGATGCCGTCTTGGGGCAGATACCCGAGACTTACGAACGAGGGTTTCTCGATCTCACCTTCATCTGCGGCGACTTCGGACAACAGCAATTTGACCAAAGTCGATTTTCCCGACCCGTTGACACCGATCAGGCCAATCCGGTCCCGGGGGCCAATAGTGACGTTGAGTTTCTTGAAAAGGGCTCGGTCTCCATAGGAAAGAGAGATATCGCGCAAAGTGATCATCGATGCGTTCTACGGGGGAGGCCCGACTCAGGGCAAACCAGAAAGGAGACTTCTTCTGTTTCAGCGGGTGATTCCTTGGGGCATATTCATCGAAATCCCGGCGAACGAATGCATTCCGAATTCGGTCCTCGACCCCGTTACCGGGGATCGATCAGGATGCCCACTCACTATAAAAAACCCACACAACTATGCATTGGATACTCCTCTTTATCGCAATCGTCGCTGAGGTCATCGGAACCTCTGCACTCAAAGCCAGCGAGGGATTTACGCGAATCCTGCCCTCCATCGGAGTCGTCATTGCCTATGGAATTTCGTTCTTTCTTCTCTCGCTCACCCTGCGCGTAATTCCAGTCGGGGTTGCCTATGCGATCTGGTCCGGAGTCGGCATCGTCCTGATCTCCCTGGTAGCGTGGCTGTGCTTCGGCCAGAAGCTCGATCCCGCTGGCATCGTTGGCATCGCATTGATTGGTTCAGGGGTGATCGTTCTCAATACGCTCTCGAAAACTGGTGTACACTAGAGACGAAACTCCGGCCCATTGCTCCAAAAACCACCCCCAAAGCTCATTGTTGACGCCAATCTCATTCTCAACAAAGGTTTCCCCCACATGCTCGATGGCGAAATTCTAGTTTTCCGACATTCCGCAAAGATGGGCCCGACTCTCTTCGTCCGCCCCAAGGTGATCCCATTCATTATGGCGAATCGATGGAATTGAACTGACCGATGAATGAGCCTCCTAAAGATTTACCCCGCTGTCTGGCTTTGCTGGAGAAGGCTCGCGAGTTCAGTTCCAGTTCCATAATCATTACCGACTCCAATTGGACCATCACCTACGTAAACCGTACCTTCACGGAAAGAACGGGCTTCTCCTCGTCTGACGTACTGGGGAAGAATCATGAAATCCTCAACGCCGACACCCAGGATACTACGGCCTACTATGCCGTTCGCGAGAAAATCGCATCAGGCAAAGACTGGGTCGGCCCCCTGCAGCGCCGCAAAAAGGACCGTTCTATTTTTTGGGAGCAGGCCACGATCTACCCGGTTCGGAGTGAAGATACGGATCTCGAACACTACGTGGGGATCTATGAAGACATCACCGAACAACAGCGCACCGAGACAGTTCTCCGCAGCGTAGGCGAAGCCAATCAGTTGCTACTTCGATCGAGCGAGATCGAGGAAACGTTTCCCAAGATTCTAAGTATTCTTGGCAAAGCATGTGACGTCGACCGGTCGTATCTATTCAATTACACGGAGCCGATTTCCGACCCCACACGCTCGACTATCAGTTTGCAGCTGGAATGGAATTCCGGTGCCTTCTCGCCACAGATCGACAACTGTCGGAATCAGAATATCCCTACCCACCGAGGAATGTTCCAAGAGTGGATGGAGCAACTGCAGGCCGGCAACCCGGTTTATGGAGTGGTGGAATCGATTCCGGAGCCCCACCGGTCATTTTTCGCGGAGCAGGAGATCGTATCGCTTTTGCTCATACCCATCCATACCGGAAACCGCTTCTTCGGATTCTTGGGCTTTGATGACTGCCGACACGTGCGCAGTTGGGCCGACAGTGAGGTCACCCTACTCCATTCCGTGGCCGGCAGCCTCGGGGTCGTCCTCCAACGCCGTGACTATGAGAGCGACATCCAGGAGGCCCTTCTCAAAGCGGAAGCCTCCGCACTCGAGGCCATTCGTGCAAACAGCGCCAAAAGCGCCTTTTTGGCCACGATGAGCCATGAAATCCGCACTCCCCTCAACGGCATCTTAGGCATGACCCAGATCCTGCTCGATGAAGAGCTTTCCGACGAAAAACGGGAGTTTCTGGAAACGATTCAGAATAGCGGACAAAGTCTACACACTCTCCTGAATGACATTTTGGATTTTTCGAGAATCGAAGCGAACAACATGGAAATCCTCCTACGGAACTACTCCGCTCAGTCCGTCGCTCAGGATGTAGTAAACCTGTTCCTTCCCAGTGCGCTCGAGAAAAACATTGCGCTGGAATTAGACATCCCCAACGGCTTTCCCTCGAACCTAGTTGGCGATCCCGACCGCGTCCGACAGATCATTTCGAAGCTTATCTCAAATGCCGTAAAATTTACGGATGTCGGCCGGATTGATGTTCGATTAAGGATCGAGAAAACCGACCCCGAGTCCCTTCGGATCGAAGTACAGGATACCGGAGTAGGAGTACGGCCAGAGGTCCAGGACACTCTCTTCGACATGTTCACTCAAGGGGATTCCTCGAACACCCGTCGTTTTGGTGGGACGGGCATCGGCCTCTCGATCTGCCGCCGATTGGTCGAGGCAATGAATGGCAGGATTTGGTTTCAAACTGCTCCCTCTTTCGGAACCACGTTTTTCGTGAACATCCCCTGCCAATCACCCGATCAGATTGTACCGGATTCAAATTCTGTTGGTTCCCTCGGCGGACAGCACCCTCAGAAGTCCCTTCACGTTTTGATCGTCGAAGACAATCCCGTGAATCTTCGCGTCGCTGAACTGCAACTACGGAGCCTCGGGCATACTTTCATCTCGGTAGACAACGGCAATTCAGCGATCGCGAAAGTCCAGGATGGCGAAGAATTCGACCTGATCCTCATGGATTGCCAAATGCCGGGGATCAACGGCTTCGACACGACAGAAAAAATCCACAAACTTGACCCACCCCACCCTAAGATCATAGCGGTAACGGCCTCCGCGTCAGAAATTGATCGAGAACGCGCAATCAAGACCGGGATCGCCGACTACCTCGTCAAGCCGGTCAGCAAAGACACCTTGAAATCGGCAATTCTTCGCGCAATCGAAAATTCGTAATTTCTCGACTTGCCTTCTCCCCAACCCTTCCTCATTTCTACTCTTTTACGCCACCTTAGCTCAGCTGGTAGAGCAGTTGATTTGTAATCATCAGGTCGTCGGTTCGATCCCGACAGGTGGCTCCACTTTAATAATCAACGGCTTACGAATTTTTCGAAGCCGTTTTTTATTGCCCATTTTTGACCGGCTCACTTTATTCAGGCCTTCGCAGTGACGAACTCCTCCACCGCTCCCTGCTTCACAGGTTCTCAACTTCATTGGTTCGATGTCATCAAAAGGGACCATCCGGGACACCTGATGAGCATGCGCCCAAAAACGTAGCTGGGGCGACTCGCCTCAGTCCACTGCGAAGATCAGAAGCGGGACGCATCTGCTACTTTATCGATGCCATCCAGCCCCCCCCCTGTATCAGCGGCCAAAACGTAGCTGGGGCGTCTCCCCTCAGTCCCTGGGAGGATCAGAAGCGGGACGCATCTGCTACTTTATCGAAGCGGTCCAGGACTCCCCCCCGTATCAGTGTCCAAAACGTAGCTGGGGCGTCCCGCCTCAGTCCACTAGGAAGATCAGAGGCGGGACGCATCTGCCACTTTATCGAAGAGATCTATGACACCACTGTATCAGTGTCCAAAACGTAGCTGAGGCGTCCCGCCTCAGTCCCTAGAAAGATCAGAAGCGGGACGCATCTGCTACTTTACCGAAGCGGTCCAGGACTCCCCCCGTATCAGTGTCCAAAACGTAGCTGGGGCGTCCCGCCTCAGTCCCTGCGAGGATCAGAAGCGGGACGCATCTGCTACTTTTGTGGAGGTTTACTCTCGGCCGAAGGCCGAAAATGATCGGCCCGAAACTATTTCCAAATCTGAGAATCCCGTTCATCTTTCAATCGAGAATATTCGTTCCAAACGGCCTCGCTAAAACTCGGCAGATCCTCGTCTGAAATGCCCGCGAAATCATGTCGCTCCTCTCGAATTATCTGCAGAAAGGCTTCCCGATGTATCTCCGGATGAGATTTGATTTCCTCAAATCGTTCGAAAACGATCCTACCCCACTCGACGCCAGCCTCCAGAACCTCCTCTTCTGTAAAGAGAGGTTCAAAATCTGAAGAAACTGCGATCCACATAGAAACAGCCGAAACAGTCAGCAGACAGGCGAGCAAGCCTAGCTGAATAAAAAATCGGTTTCTCCACCTCTGAACCGAAATCGATAAGTCTCCAGGTCCCTCCGAAGCATTCATGAGCGATCCTCCATTTTTCGAACAAGAGATTCGATCAACTGCAATCGAACCATCTCAGATTCCGGGTCATCAAAAGAAAATGATTCCAACCAGACTACCGTTTCGGGATTTCCTGATTTAAGCAACGGCCTTGCTATCTCCCTGCAAACAACCGGTGATCCACGAAGGAACCATTCGCTAAAATCATTCCATTCAACCTCTGGCCGCACTAACTCTAGTATTTGAACGTACTGAATGATAACCGACTCAATCGCGCCGTTATCAATCCCCATCCTCTCGACTTCTTGAGGAGAGAACATTTCATTCGCAAGATCGCTTTGCCCATTCCCATAAAGCGCCCCCCAACCTTCTATTACAACAGGAACTAGTCCAGGGGTTGCCGCGGCAAACTGCACTACCTCGACCACTTCGCTCCTCAGTTTTGGCTGCAAGTCGAAGAACTCTGGCCGGTACAAAACTGATCTAAAAATGAGAATCAGCGCAGACTGACGCTCCGCCGAAGATCTATCCACATCGGAGACCACATCCACCCAGTCAAAAACCAGCATTTCGAGAGCCGGACCAACGCTCCCGAATCGAGCGTAAAAAATTTGATTCGCCTGAATCCGCTCGAGAGCAGATGGATTGACTTTAGTCTGACTTCGCATCTCTCGAAAAGTTCTCCGCGTTGTCTCGCTCCATTGGTCCCTGGAAACTTCAGGATGACTCGCAATATGAACCATCCAATCATCGGAACCTCCAACAGTACGATCAACTAGTTTGCGATAGATCTCGCTACTCATTTTCTCGGTATCAACAGAAGATGCCTCAACATGAGAATCTAGATTGGCGTTTCCGCCCTCAACGGCCTCACGCCCCACAATGCGCCAACCGAGGTACCCAACTAACCCGACATTTATACAGCATATTGCCCAAACCATCCATCGATTCATGGTAGCACTCGGAAAGGCTATCGGAGCAAATGGCAATACAAAATCGACCACTTCCTCTCTCGCGGACCTTTTCGATTACATTTCGAAACGAGAAAAGGAAACGCGGTCGAGTCGTCACCGAAGAAGAAGGTACACCTTTTTTTTCTCTATCGAATCGCCATGAGAAAATAGAAAGTTGAATTCAAACTTTGAAGCACCAATCTCGGCGGGCCCAGTCACACCGAAAACGACCTTGTTCGGCGATTCTGATTCTATCTCTCGAACAACAAACGGGAAATCTTCCGATGGAATATCCGCCTTCAATTCAACGTCCGGAGCGATTTTAATGCTTAGCATTTTCTCAACTCCCTCCTCTCCCTTTCTCCAAAGCAGCATCCTCGGAGAAATTTCGCCGAGCTGCGGGATTGTTGTGGAGAATGTGAGAACGACGATCTCTTCCGTCGAACCGCTCACCTGAACTCTGAGGGTTTTCCGTTGAGGCCCCACCCGATCTCCAACCGTAAATACGGCACGGATGACGCCAGACTCTCCAGCCTCGAAAACATCTTTGACTAGTACCGGGACAGTGCACCCGCAACTTGATTGAATCTTTCCAATCACCACCCGGTCTTCGCTGCGGTTCTCAAAATGGAATAAAGCAACCACTTCCTTTTGCCCATAGTCCGAAGGAATGACTAACTCAGTGTCCTTCCAGACCAAATTCCCAGCAGTGAGAAAATAGGCCGAGAACAAAAATATCGGATAGATAAAAACTATATTCATAGATCAGATCGTTCAATGCTTACCGGTTCTATCCTGCCTCATCAAAAGAAACACGGCCATAAGAAAAAAGCCAGTATTCCGGGCGATAATGAGAAAATAGCTACTATTCGCCCCTCCGCCCCCAAAACAGCCACAAGTTAAATCAATACCTCGAAACCAGGAGATAGCTACCAACACAATAAAGAGAAGGAACAACACAGCAGAGTGCAGAGCTGCGAGAAACCGATATCTTTTCAACCAAAGGGCTAACGAAAGAACTAGCTCCAACGAGGGAACGATGTAAACAATGGCCCCAGCAAAGGACCTAAGATTCAGCTGAAAAGATTGTACGGCACCACGAAATTCCAAGGGTTCTCCGAGCTTCGCCAAAGCAGCGTAAACAAATACGATAGAAAGGAGGAGCCGGAAGGCAATTATTGAAAGAAATCTCAGCCGTTTCATTTTTGGTGCGCCAACCATTCTGGCCAACCTCCCTCGAGAACATAGATGTGCTGAATGGCCAACTCGGCTCTCAATCGTTGGGCAACGGAAGAACTAGCACCACATTCTTTGGAATTACAGTAAACAACGATTTTCATACCGGGCTCCCACTCCAGCATAAATCGATCTAATCCCGAGTTCCAATTTTCCTCATTTAGTAAGACTGCACCAGGGATTCTTGATTTTTGAAACTCTTCCGAACTTCGGGCATCAACCCACAGCACCTCATTCCAGTGAGAGGCCTCAGAAAACCGGATCAGTTCGGAATCTACTCCAAGCAGCCCTGAGGGATTCATAAATGCCGCCGAAAAGGCAATAAATATGGTCAAAAACCAAAGCTCTGAAATACGTAAAACCCACCTCACTAGAGATTATCCATTGAGCAAATAATAATTTGGGGCAATTTTAAAAGTCGCCTCTTAAATAGCACAGCCAAATTCCCATGGATCGAAACAATCGGACCCAGGCATCAGAGAATTGCGCCGAGCTACCGGTTTCAAACTTTGCACAATCCACCAAATGAGGACGAAATAGACGAACCTTCGCCAAGGAACCGGGGTACATAAACGCACTTTCATGGGTTTCTCCTACTCTCCTTGTCTCCGCTCATCCCCTCGCTTACTCCGATGGCCACGAGGATGCTCGCATTCTCAACCTCTCCGCCAGGCCGATTGAGCGTAAGCGTCCGGTGATCGACCTCCTTCCCAGAGTCCTTCTGTGGTGATAATCTGTTTGGATGGAATCGATAGAAGCTGAAGTTTGCGACATCCCCTTACATGACCGACCTGCTCCAACGACTGCCGACAATGAGCAATCAGTGCGATCTGGAGCCGCTCTTACCTGCAAACTGGAAGCCAGAGAGTTAGAGTCCGTATACAACCCGTAACGATCTGCATATAGAAGTCGTTACCACCTCTAATCAAAACCATGCAATGCAGGTCGATGCCCATACTCGGGGTCGCTCACCGGACGCTTACTCTTTATCGCCAGTGCTATGGCTGTCCAAGAATCCACTCGCCCCTGGGCGTCGCGTCCTGCGTCGGTGTGTCTTTCCCCCCCGCGGCGAATCCCGCCTAAGCGGGAGAGCAACGCGGGGGGAAATCCCGCTTAGCGGGAGTGGCGGGGGGAAGCCGCCCTGAGCGCAGAGGAGCAAGCGGCCCTGGGGGCGCGTGGCGGGAGCGACTAAGAAAA
>DGMY01000035.1:19318-19480 GCA_002388665.1 Opitutia bacterium UBA4506
CGTGGCGGGAGCGACTAAGAAAAATTCTCCTGTCGGAGAGGACTGGATACGGAGACAACCCTCCCGGATTGCCGTTGCCGCCGGGCGCGGGGCCTTTCCAAACTTTGGAACATCGAAAGTCGATGCGAAGGGAAGCTTTTGGCAAAGCGACGAAGGAGCGCG
>DGMY01000094.1 GCA_002388665.1 Opitutia bacterium UBA4506
GTGGAGGGGGATCGTTGGGCGCTGCGGACCGTCGCTGCTTATATTGACCTAAATGCCGTGCGAGCTGGGTTGGTTGAGGATCCCAAGGACTATCGTTTCTGTGGATATGGAGAGGCGATCGGAGGAGGGAGCCTTGCCCGGAGGGGGTTACGAATCATCGAGAGCACTCTGGAGGGGTATCGCCAGACCTTGTATGGGTATGGATCCGGAAAGAAGGACGGCAAGCACTCGATTTCCGAAGAGGACGCCATCCGAGTATTGGACAAGGAAGGGGGCAAATTGCCTTTTGCGACGGTCTTTCGATGCCGCTTTCGCTACTTCACGGACGGGGTGGTCCTCGGGTCTGCTGAATTCGTGGAGGAACAGCTCTCCAAAGAACCCCCGGGCAAGCGGAAGAAAAAGCCGCATCCAATGCTCGGTACTGACTGGGGTGGTCTTACGGTTGGCGTGGGCCTCCGGAAGAAGCCCTTCGGCTAACAATACTGGGGTTCAGTCGAACTCGGCGAAGATCCCTGGCACTAGAATATAGTTGCCGATCCAGCCCGCTGGGCTTTTTCCTATCAACCTTCTCAGAATGTATCTTCGCGAAGTCACTCTAAACGGCTTTAAAAGTTTTGCCGACATTACCCGCCTTGAACTGCAACCGGGAGTGACAGCCATTGTCGGTCCAAATGGATGCGGCAAGAGTAATATTTCCGATTCAATTCGCTGGGTACTCGGAGAACAAAGTGCAAAATCACTTCGAGGCGGATCGATGCAAGACATCATCTTCGGAGGATCTGAAAAGCGAAAGGCCCTACCCTATTGCGAAGTGAGCCTGACCTTTTCCGATTGTGAATCGGATCTCGGAGCCGCGTTTCACGAGGTCCAAGTATCGCGGAGAGTCACACGTGACGGGTCGAGCCAGTATCGCATCAATGGAAAAGTATCCCGCCTCAAGGACATTCAGAGACTTTTTATGGATACCGGAGTGGGACAGGTCGCCTATTCCTTCCTTGTCCAAGGGCAGGTTGATCAGATCTTATCGACAAATCCAGCTGAGCGACGAACCATCTTCGAGGAAGCTGCCGGAATTACTCGCTACAAAAGCCAACGTCGGGAAACCCTCAACAAGCTCGCCCTGGTCGACAGCAACTTGTCCCGGGTCTCGGACGTTATCGACGAAGTAAGTCGCCAAATCGGAAGCCTTAAACGGCAAGCTTCAAAGGCCGTACGCTATAAACGACTAACCCATCGTCAGAGTCACCTTGAGATTGCGCTCCATGCGAAGCAAATCCGTGAACTGGACTCTTCCATCGAGGAACTGGAGGCCGAATCGGAAAAGATTAAAATTTCAGCCAACGAACATAGTGCTCAGATAGCGTCACTTGAGGCCAATCTGGCAGAAGAGAGAAGTCGGCGAGCGGAATTATACCAAACGATAGAAAGCCTCCAAGAATCTCTATTCGAGCATCGGTCTGCAGTAGAAAATGCCGAGACTCAGGTAAAAATGCTCAACGCTCGCCGGAGCGACCACCAACAGCGGATCGAACGACTCCGTGCCGAACTGCAACGGCTCAGCGAACAGAAACAAGAACTCGAAGACCGCGGCGTCCAGGAAAGCCACGCCCGACAAGAGAAACTGAATCTCCTCGGAGACTCTGATTCGGAAACAGCCGAAAAGCAGAAAAAGTTTGAGGAAGTCGCCCAGAAACTCGCTGCGAAAGAGTCCGATTTCCGCAGTTCCCGCGAGGCTTCCACCCAACTGGAGAACGGCATCTCGAGGCTGCGTTCTCGGTGCACAACACTTGAGGTCGATCTAAAGTCCTTCGAAGTCCGATACACCTCTCACAATGAGACGGTGGAATCCGCTTTGGAAGAAACCGAGCGAATTAAGGAAAGAGAAGCAGAAACTACCTCCATACTTAAACAACGACGGAGCGAGGCCGAAAATGCCGACAAAAATCTCGAGGCCAAGAAGCTCGAGCTGACAAAAGTACGGGATAACTTTCGCACCTCCCAGTCCGAGATCCAAGAGATCGACCGCCAACTGGCGAGGACCGCCGCTCGAAAGCAAGTGCTGCAAGATCTCCAAGATCGAATGGAGGGATTTGGAGAAGGCGCAAAGTCGGTGCTAAAAGGAAAGCTCGGAGAGCCTTTCACGAAGGAGCGAATGAAGCTTCTTTCGACACTTATAGAAGTGGATTCCGAGCACACCGCAGCCGCAGAGGCTCTGCTTGGCAACGCGGTAGAAGCAATCGTCTGGAACTCCCCTGATCAACTCACTGACCTCCTCCATTCTCTCCGCAGCAAGAACATTCCAAAGACAGCCCTGGTCGCACCTTCCAATTCAAATAAGGCATCTGCTACTATAGAGAACTTAACGCCGGCGACAAATCTGATACGTCCCAAATTCGAAGAGCATAAGTCCCTACTCGAAGAGCTATTGGCCGGATGCTATTTTGCTGAATCCGAATCGTTTTACCTCGAGTGGAGATCCCAGAACACCGATGTCTCTTTTGATCGAATCGTCACTGCCGAAGGCACTGTCTTTAACGCCAATGGACTAATTGTTGCCGGTAAATCAATTGAGGGCTCAAAGAGCCTCCTCGGGAGAGAAGCCGAGATACGTCGAATCAACAAAGAGATCAAATCGATTGAAAAAGAGCTCAATCAAAAACGAGAGCGTATTCAAACTGATCAAGAGACCATTGAAACTCTTGAAACAGAGATTGAACAAAGCCGGGAGAAGCGAAACGAAATCCATCGAGACCGTGCAACCTTAGAAGCCGAAGCAAAAGCACTGCTGAACAACTTGGAGAAAAACCATCGCATGCTTCAGCAGGCGCAGGAGAAACTGAAAGGCCTTGAAACCTCTCGGACTAACAGCGAAAAGGAGCTAACCGAAGCCCGCACCAATTTATCGCTCGCGGAAAAGAAGCTCGCAGAAACTCGTATCCAGATTTCGAATATGGAATCTGACATCGACACTCTCCGCTCAGAACGGGACAAGCGAAGGGAAGATTGGACCAACATTCGATTGGATCACGCGAGCCGCAAGCAGGCTCTGGAAATGGTCGAGAAAGGGATTTCCGAAATTCAAAGACGCTCCAAGGAGATCGAATCCGCCAGCAAGGCCAGAAGCCACGAAATCGGCCAATTGAGTGAACAAATCGCAAGCGCAGAAGAAACGATCACAGAACAACAGACGATCCGCGATAACACACAATCTCAGCTTGAAGAGCTTAAATCGGGTCTAGAGATCAAACGGTCTCAACTACGCGAGATCGAGACGGTTCTAAGCCAAAGAGAGGAATCCGTCTCGGGAAACCGAAAGGCACTTCAGGAACTGGAACAGACCCTCAACCGCAAAGAAGTGGAACTGACCCGCCAACGTTCCCGCGTAGAATTCATCCTCGAGAAGTCCTCCACGGAGAATGAGGTAGATGTCCGAAAAGTGGATTGGAAGCGGTCACTTTGGGATGCGGATAGAGACTTCAAATCCAGTCTAAAACTGGATGACCTCGAGGACGGAGACGTTTTGGATCTGGATCCGGTTGACCCTCGAGGAGAGCCTTCCAACGAAGCGTTAGAGAACTATCAATCCACCGATTGGGACTCCGTCGAGTCAGAAGCAAAATCTCTGCGAGACAAAATCGCATCAATGGGTGCTGTTAATCTAGTCGCCATTGAGGAGTACAAAGATCTAAAGGAGCGATTCGAGTTTCTGAAAGCACAATGCGAAGACCTATCGAACTCGAAGGACGAACTCCTTCGTGCAATTGAGGAAATTAATGATACTTCGCAGACACTATTCCAACAAACATTCGATAAGATCCGCGACAATTTCAAGTACACCTATGACCACCTAACCAACGGTGGAACGGCCGATCTCGAATTGATTGAGGCGGAGGACATTCTCGATTCGGGAATCGAGATCAAAGCGCGCCCACCTGGAGTTCGGACTGCCACTCTAAGCCTTCTCAGTGGAGGGCAACGCACTATGGCTGCGGTCGCACTGCTATTTGCGATCTACATGGTCAAGCCAAGCCCGTTTTGCGTCTTGGACGAGCTCGACGCCCCTCTCGACGACGCGAACATTGGAAGGTTTACCGAGATGCTCAAAAGCTTCACCGAGTTTTCGCAGTTTCTCATTATCACCCACAACAAGCGAACGATCGCTGCGTCCAATTCCGTTTTCGGTGTAACGATGCAGGAGAAAGGCGTATCTCGTCTGGTATCCATGCAATTCAATCACAGCACTCAAAAGCCCGTTTTCGCCGAAGGCGAATTAGAGGGAAAGAGCCTTGCAACGGAGTAACTACCGCTACCCAGCAGACATTCCAGCAACCGAATAGCTAGATCTTCCGAATATCGCGATACTCACCACTCACCTCTTCGCGCAACAACGGGAGGAGTTGGATAATCTTTTCGGCACACGTTCGGCCGTCTGGCATTTTATCGGTACCTTTGGCTGCCTTCAAAATTTCCAATGGAGCAAACCGGTCATCGGCCGGCAAGTTGGTCAGATAGTCCTGCATCCCAGAATCAACTAATCCCGGTGCCAATGCAGTAAAGTGGGTCTGAGGTCTTTCCCCTGCGTACAACTTCATCAGCATGTTCAGGGCAGCCTTCGAGAGGCTATATCCATTCCATCCACGGCTCCCAGAAAGAGAAGCTCCCGAGGAGATAGCTATCACTTGAGAGACGAACGAGGCCTCCTCGAAAAGAAGATCGAGAATCTGCTTATTGGCCCACACATTCAGCTCCATCGTCTCTTTCAAATCTTCAATTGGAGAATCCTTCATATCCCGGATCTCACCCAACCGCCCTGCATTCAGATAGATCACATCCCACGACTGAACGCCACCAAGCAAAGCGCGGATTTCATTCAGGCAATCCTCTCCACTAGCCAGATCGGCAGATCGAAAGACAAGCCCCTTTTCGACTAAATCGCCGGGGACCCTACGGCTGCATCCATAAACTCTGGATCCACGATCCAAATACGCCTCGGCCAACCCATAGCCCAGGCCCGAACTAACCCCTGTTATAAATACCGTTTCCTGCTTCATACAAAATCCGTACTCATAATTAAACTACAACTTCAAAGCATCAAACAGGCGATTTACACCCTGCTCGATTAGATCTTCCGTTGAACCTTTTTTCTTCTCGCTGCCTTCTTCCGTCTGCGGCCCGTTCTCCTTCTCCTTCTCGAGATCCTTTGTACTCATCGTCGCAGCGCGTTCAACGGCACCTATCACCAGGTCCCACAAATCGCTGGTATCCGGGTCCTCGAATGTTCCAGTGATCGAGATCGATTTCTTCCATTTCCTGTACCCAGCCGAATTCGTACCGGTCCCCAACAAGCCAAGTATATCCAACTCCTTCGTCAAGGGCGCCTTACTCCCTAACTCCAAATCAATCTGCATGGGGGTAGTTGAAATATCCTCGAGGTCACCTTCGGCCACTTTCCCACTGCCCTCAAGGTATAGATACGATCCCAACAAACGCACCGACCGAATCAACGTCTCTCGATCCTTCGAACGTTCGAGTTGAGCATCGAACGAGGAAAACGGGATCTCCTTAAACATATTCACCACCTCTCCCAGCGCAGCTACGCCCGGACGATTCAGTTTGCTCCCTGCAATCAAACCGGCAACCGAACCCACTTCAACCAATCGAGTGACCCTCGCTTCCGGTTTCAACGACCGTATTACGCCATCCCTTACATTTACGGAAAGTGTTCCTGCCATCCAATTGGGCAGATCCGCTAAAGTCTTCGCCGTGCCCTCAAAGGAAACCCCAACCGACACCGTACCGTCTAAGGCGGCCGTCTCCTTCGGTTTCATTTCCCGAAGAAAGTCACCAACCGGAAGATCCCTCAACCTACCATCGATAGAACCTTCAACTGATTCACCATCCGTCGAGATCCGTCCCTGCATATTGAACGCAGATTCCTCGAACCAACTACCCGACAATCGAACCAAAGCCTGCTTTCGGTCGGCTTGCATCTCCCCGTCCACTTGTCTTACTGATGGGAACTCAGGCAAGATAAACTCATCGAAGGTCACGCTTCCCTGAAGAGAAAAAGGCAACGCATCCAAAGGCCAGATATCTTCCCTCCTCTGCCCTGCATCTGCGACGCTCCCCGGAGCAGCCGGTTCCTCGGTCTTTCCGGACCGTCCAAACACTGCAACGACCCGCTCAACCGCCTCCATGTCGATTCGCGTTCCATCCAATTGAAACACCAGCTTCTCATCCGGATTACCCTCGACCACAAGCGTTGCATCACTTTTCTTGTCTTTCTGGTCCACGAGAGTCATCTGCCCTTGAATAGAGATAGGGTCAACCTTCAGAAGATCTCCCACTATCGCGATATCATAGCTCTCAAAACCATCTAACGGAGTGAGGGACCACACCGCCAACTGCACGCCCAAGCCATCGTTTGAAAGGTTGGCCTCGGCTTTAAACTGTCCCGTGGCAAGATTGGGAAAGAGAGTTCTGAAAGGGGATTTCAGCAAATTGACCGCATCCGAATCGAGCGAGACTTTCACCGCAGATTCATTAACACTGCCCCGGAGGGACACTAACGGAGATCCACCTTCGACAGAACGAACGTTCAGATTGAGCGAGTCCACCGCCAAGCTAGGCGTATACGAGAAATCCACAAACAAATCAATTGGGCCACTCTCCATATTCAGGCCCTCGACATTGATAGTTCCTCGAAGCGAATCGGGAACAGCTTCTTCGTCGATACGAACCAAAGCTGTCATCATGGCACTCAGTCCGCTCGCTTTATCCGAAAGACCTAGCTTCAGACTTCCTTCGCTGCCAGCGATAAAGTCAGACGCAGACAGGGAGACATCGTAATCAGTGTCCTCCCCAAGCCATTCGCCAGTTAGAGATATCGTTTCTACATCCACTGGAAGCGAAGGAAACTGGACCATCCGCAATACCTCATTGGGTGTCGGCAAATCTCTCGGTTTCGATTCGGCCGGAGTCTGAGTCACCTCGCTTCCCTCTTGCCCAAACGCTCTAAGGTCCAAAACAAACACTCCCTCCTCAACGGCAACTTTCAAACGCCCGTCATCATTGGCCGAAGCAAATACGCTCAAATCATCCATGGAACTTTCGTACCCCAGCGATCGATACAAAACATCAGCCACGAGTTTAAACTCTTGGGAAGGTTGCTGTACAAAAGAAGAATCCTTAATTGTGAGCTTCGCATCAAAGCTAGGATTTTCACCGATTGACACTTCCTCTAATGTTAACGCACCCGACACGGACATCTCGTCTCCCACGGTAGCATCCCAACTCCCATTCACCGTTCCTTCCCGCAACTGAACACTATCAGGGAGAACGGGTACCAGAGCAGCCAGATTTCCAATTGCAGCCACTTTAAGACTAACGTTTCCAAGATCCTCGATCCGGACATCTCCGGAAGCATCGACTTTCAACTCACGGTCGGACGAGCGCACAACGATCGACTTCGAGAATTGCAACTGCTCCCCCCCGTACGAGAGAAAAGGTGTCAATTCAACCACTGCCCGCTCGTTTTCCTCACCTGATCGGCTTATCGCAACCGATATCGGCTGCGTAGATCGGAGGATCAAGTTATCGCCGTCGCCTTCCAGTTGCACACTGCCCACTAAATCGGAAAACGACCACTCATCCGTAAGTGAATCGACAAACCGTTCCGGTACGTACAGTTCGGCCCGAGCAAACGCTCCCTGGGGTATCTCAATCGAGTCTCCCTTGCGAAACGTTTGAGGCTCCAACAAATTTACGGCCAGCCATTCGCGTTCCCCATCGATTGACGGACCAGCCCGAACTTCCATTTCGTTCAACGAAAAACCTTCCTCTATCTGTGAAACTTTCAGCACTCCATTCGCTTCGAGTGGCTCGTCGAATTGAGGAAAAGTCCCGGCCGCGGCCGCGAGATGAACCTGCAAATCGGCGTCATGGAAACCTTGTCCCGCCTTGATCTCAGTTCCCCCGTCGATCTCAAATGAAACTGGAGGCAAATCCTCTTCGACAAATGGTTGTAGAAACTCCAAATCCTCGCCGACCGCGTTGAAACCGAGATTCAACGCTTTCGAGGCCTCATTCCACGCTCCGGTTATTGCAAGTTCACCGCCCCTCATCAACTCCGGAGAACGCACGTAAATACTATAGGACTCGCCACTGTCTTCGGGCTGTACACCTCCCTCGATCTGAAGACTCCCAGCAACAGTCGAAGCCCGCGAAACAACCTCCCCTTTCAGAGAAATTGATTGAAGAGTTCCATCGGCGTTCACTGAAACCGGCATTTGGAGAGAAATTGCAGGATAGGTCTCCTTCGTCTCTTCCCCGGGAACAATGGAAACCGAGAAATTTCCAGTATCGCCTGGGACCAGCCCCCCACCCGTCAGAGAGAATGCGATCTCTTCATTCTCAATTGTCGAAAAGACCCCCGAAACTGATAGCTGTTGTATTTGAACAGGAACTACCTCTCCCAGTATCCCCTGAAAATCGGCAGGAACCGTAAAATCACTCTCCTCCTGATCCTCGTCCACCTGTTCCTTTCCGGGATCGACCTCCTGTAAGCGGACGTACAAATCCTCCGCAGTAAGATCTCTCAGCACCAACTTCCTCTTCACTAGCGCCGTCCAGGAAAAGTCCGCCTCCATTGAGGGAACCCGAGCGAGCACGGAATCATTCGCAAACTCGAGATTCTCGATTCGAAGCCACCCGGGGCCGACATGCAGATACTCAACAGAAACTGAGCGATCCTCTCCCGAAGCCACCCAAAGAAATAGGGCCCGTTGGACCGCGGGGACCATCAAGATTCCCGCGATAAGACCAATTGCTATACATCCAAATATTACCCACCGAATAAATTTTTTCATTACTGATCTTCTTCCGGTTCTTGATTCACGATCTTTTCCAGAATCTCAGTCATATCATCGACTCGATCCATTACCGCACGGTCAACGAATATCGGCTTCTTCTGTTGCAAGGCCATAACAAGCGAGTCGCTCGGTCTCGCGTCGATCTCAACCAGCTTGGTGTCGATCTCGTTCTCCATTTTCAAAATCATTCGGGCATAGTAGGTCCCTTCATCTACATCGTTGATAACGATGCGCTCCAGAGTGATCCCAAACCCTTGAAAGATATTCCCGATCAGATCATGTGTCATCGGTCTCTCTTTCTTCACTTTGTTGATGGTCATGGAGATGGTATTACCAATTCCCTGATCCACATAGATCACAAAAACTTTCTCCTCGTTGCCAAGAAAAACCGCGCAACCATTTGCCGTCGGCATGACTCCCTTCACCTCGACGATAAGAACATCATTCTTCATAAATTTTCCCTACCAGATTTTTCAAACTGAAACAATAATACCACCACCTGAACAAACGACGATCGACTCAACGCTGTGAAGCACAGGCGGTAAAGCTCGAATGATCTCCCATGCCACTGTCCAAACGGCGATCTAATTCGAATGCTGCACTGATCAGCGACAGGTGGGTAAAGGCCTGCGGTAAGTTTCCTAGAGCGCGCCCCTCTGAACTGATCTGCTCTGAGAATAGCCCGAGCGGGCTCGCATAGCTCAACATTTTCTCGAAATAATGCCTAGCTTGGAGGGTATCTCCAGCCCGCGAAAGGCATTCAATAAACCAAAATGAACAAATCGAGAATGTACCATCCTCCCCCTCGAGATGCTCATCAAAGGCTTCATTCACCCTATACCGATACACCAAAGAATCTTCGGTCAACTCCCGTTGGATCGCTTTCAAAGTAGAGAGCCATTTCGGATCGGTGGGACTGATAAATCTCACGAGCGGCATGATCAGCGCGCTAGCGTCCAGTGACTCCGTACCCTTGAATTGAACAAACGACTGCTTCTCCTCGGACCAAAAATCCTGAAAAACGCTTTCGTAGGCAGCATCTCTCGCGAGAATCCACCGTTCAAGCGGCGCGGGCCGGCTGCGCTTCAACGCCAGCCGAATCCCTCGGTCAAGCGCGACCCAACTCATCACTCTGGAATACAGAAATTCGCGCTTCCCGTCCCGGATCTCCCAAATCCCCATGTCGGGCTCATTCCAATGCTCCTCCACGAAATCAACAAGCTTTCGGATTTGAGTCCAAAGCTGATGGGATACCGGCGATCCGAACTTATCGTACAAATACAACGAGTCCATCAGTTCGCCGTAGATATCCAACTGAAACTGGTCGTTGTTCGTCGAACCTATCCGGATCGGTTTCGAGTGGCGGTACCCCTCTAAATGGTCGAGAGTAAATTCACCGGTAACCGGCGTTCCATCGATCTTGTACATTACGTTGAGATGGCTCCCGTGCTCCAGGGGTTCGACCCTCCGCTCAAGCCAGCCCATAAATCCTGAAGCTTCTTCCGTAAAACCGAGCCTCATGAACGCGTATGTAGTAAACGCGGCATCTCGCAACCAAGTATAACGATAGTCCCAGTTCCGTTCCCCTCCCGGATAGTTGGGAAAACCAAAGGACGGAGCCGCTACCACCGATCCATGGCGTCGCGAGGTCAACAATTTCAACGCCAACGCCGAGCGCTGTACCGTCTCCCTCCAACGCCCCTTGTAGGTGCATTTCGACAACCAATTCCTCCAAAAGCCGGCCGTATCCTTAAATGCCCGTGATGAAAAATCAGAGACCGATTCAGTTGCGGGTTCACCCTCCCCTGATTCTAAAACGAAAGAAACCGATTCCCCTGCCTTCAGCCGAAAACGGGCTACCAGATCCTTCCCTTCGACCGAAATATCACAATCGGATCGGAAGCGCAGCGATAGGCCCTCTCCACACAAACTATACCCCTCGGAAGTTCTTTCAATCCGGTGCCCATCCCTCGCGTAATTAAAGCGGGGAGCGCATCTCATCTCAAACTCAACCTCTCCATGTACTGCCTTTGCCCTCCGGACCAGCGCTTGGTTCGTCTGCTTCTCGTGTACAACCATGAGGTCGGTGACTTCAGCAATCCCCTCCTTCGACAGGAAACGGGACAGCAAAATATTGGTCTCGGGGAAATAGATCTTCTTCTCCGTTACATCGCTCAGTCTAGGGGTCAAAGAGAAGCACCCCCCTTTCCTGCGGTCCACGTGCGCAGCGAAAATCGACGGCGAATCAAACTCAGGCAAACAAAGGAAATCGATTCGAGCCCCTGGCCCCACTAACGCCACGGTAGAGAGATCGCCGATGATCCCGTACTCCTCGATTAAGGGATAATCCTCCAAAGACATCTCCGCGCTCTTTTCGTTCGGGGTCGTCATGGGAGGATGTAAAACCCGTTCACCCATTGGGTCAACCATTCCCCCGAAACTCGACACTCGTATTAGATCTGACGATAGATTTGCGAATTCGATTGGTTCACTCAGCAAGGCATGCTATTTGCTTTACTCAACCATGGACTTCTCATCATACGAGGTTGGAGATTTCTTCGACGAAATGTTCGAAGAGGACGGCACGATACGGCCTCACTACCAAGGAATTTACGAGCGATTGAAGGACCTGCCTCCCGCCGAAATGTTGCAAAAGCAAAAGGCGGTTGACCGCGCCTTTCTCCGGCAGGGAGTCACCTTCACCGTTTACAATGACGAGCAAGGGACGGAACGCATCTTCCCTTTCGATTTATTCCCCAGGATCATCCCCGGAGATGAATGGGAAACGCTGGAGAGGGGCCTCACCCCGCGGATCACCGCCCTCAACCTTTTTCTCAAGGATATCTACTCCGAGCAAAGGATCATCAAAGAAGACATTATCCCGCGTTCGTACATCGAGTCCGCGCCGTATTTCAGGCCAGAATTCATGCACGTTCCGGTGCCCAAGGATATCTACATCCATATCTGCGGAACCGATCTGATTAGAGACCAAAACGGAGAATACCTAGTCCTCGAGGACAACGCCCGTTCGCCGTCAGGAGTGTCTTACCTACTCGAGAACCGGGAAGCGATGAAGAAAGTGTTTCCACACTTCTTCCCAAACACCGGTACGCGATCCGTGGACCGGTACACCGAGGATCTACTCGAAACACTCAAATATATCGCGCCGGAGGGAGTCGACGACCCAACGGCTGTTCTCCTCACCCCGGGAGTTTACAATAGTGCCTACTTCGAGCACAGCCTCCTCGCCCGCCGCATGGGTATTGAGATCGTCGAGGGTAGCGATTTGGTCGTCGAAAATAGTTTCGTCTACATGCGAACGACCGAAGGGCTCAAGCGGGTGGATGTGATCTACAGGCGGATCGATGATGACTTCTTGGATCCGGATGTATTCCGCGAGGACTCTCTCCTGGGGGTACGGGGGCTTGTAGACGCATATCGCAAAGGAAACGTCAGTCTCGCCAACTCCATCGGCACCGGGGTCGCTGATGACAAGCTAATTTACAAGTATGTACCGGACATGATCCGGTTCTACATGTCCGAAGAACCGCTCCTTGCAAGCGTTGATACCTATGTAGCCGACGACCCCAAGGAAAGAAGCTATATCCTCGATAATCTCGCAAACCTTGTCGTTAAATCTACAAACGAGGCGGGTGGATACGGCATGCTCATCGGGCCCCATTCTACCCGGTCGGAGATCGAGACCTTCCGAGATTTGATCAATGCGAATCCACGAAATTTCATTGCTCAACCACCGATCTCCCTTTCGCGGCACCCGACGATCACCGAAGAGGGCATACAGGGGCGCCATGTTGACCTTCGCCCCTACATTCTTTGCGGCAAGAAGATCTCGATCCTTCCCGGCGGACTCACTCGAGTCGCCCTGCGCAAAGGGTCGCTAGTCGTCAATTCCTCACAAGGCGGAGGCAGTAAGGACACTTGGGTCCTGTACGGAGAATCCTAATCATGTTATCCAGAGTTGCAGAATCACTTTATTGGATCGGTCGCTACATCGAGCGCGCGGACAACATTGCCCGGCTTTTAGATGTAAACCTAAACATCCTCACTGACTTCAAGGACCTGAACGACTCTCGGCTCGTCGAGCACTGGGAGCCCATTATTCGCAGTACCGGAGACTGGGACCTATTTAATTCCCTAGGATACAAACCCAATTCTCGCGCCGCGACGGACTTCCTGACCTTCGACCGTTCAAATCCGAACTCCATCATCAGCTGCCTCATCGCAGCTCGTCAGAATGCACGCATCATCCGCGATCAGATTCCCAGCGAGGTTTTTGAGGCGATCAATGATGCCTATCTCGACCTCCGTGACTCAGGATCCGACGAAATTTGGAAAGAGGGACCGTACCAGTTCTACAACGCCATCCAAAATTTTTCCCAGCTCTTTCAAGGGATGGTTGCCTCCACCGTCGTCCGCGGTCTCGGGTACTATTTCATGGAGACCGGTAAATTCCTGGAGAGAGCGGACAAGACCAGCCGTATTCTCGATATCAAATACCACATCTTGCTCCCCCGAGTTCAAGACGTTGGTGGCGTCGTGGATACCGCCCAATGGACTGCCATCCTTCGCTCATGCAGTGCCTTTGAACCCTATCACAGAAACTTTGCCACTGTCGTGGACCCGGCTCTTGTCACCGAATTTCTTATATTCTCTGCAAAATTCCCGCGAGCCATCCGATACTCCCTCGCTCGCCTCGGAGATCACTTGGGCCGCATTTCACGCAATAAACACGACCGCTTTTCCAATGAAGCCGAGAGAGAATGTGGTCGCCTCTATAGCGATCTGACCTACGTCTCCGTAGAAGAGGTCCTCGACCAAGGTCTTCACGAATACCTCGATTACCTCCAACACCGATTAAACAGAGTCGGCGGAGCCATTCACGAAACCTTTTTTGGAGTTCCGGATTAATTCGCATCTCATCGACCACTGAAATGCGGGCTGAAAACGCCTATTGAGGTCTCTGAATTTCGAAGATCGCGTATCCAGCCAACCAATTGGGCAACATCGAGCATGGTGTTTTCCAATCGCCTCGCAAATACACCGAACGGCTGATCTTTAAATTGTTTCGTTCGGCAAAACCGACTAACTCTCCCACCGACAGGTGGTTGGACAAAGGAGACTCTTCCCACCAAAGAGGATACACCGCATTCTTTGTCGTCCGGCCCCGCAAAAGAAAACTAATTCGATTGCGCCAGTACCCTCGATTCACCGCGCCGACCAGAACCGATCGGCCGACTGTCAAAGCCTCGGCAATCACTTCCCCCGGCTCTTCAAATAACTCCAAGGTTCGAGTCAGAACCACATAATCAAAAGAACTCTTTCGGAATCGGCTCAAAGCCCCCGAGACGTCCTCTTGAAAGGCATTGACCCCTCTTTTCACACAAGACGCAATCTTGTCGGGATTTGAATCGACTCCGACCCCGTACACCTTCTTTCGATCCATCAACTCGCGGAGCAATACCCCGCGACCGCAGCCAAGGTCCAACACACTGCTGTTCTCCTCGATCCACTCCGCCATGATTTCAAAATCAATCTGACGACGTTTGTTTGTCCGTCGAAGGAACGGACTCTTTGGAAATCTCTCGGTCATCGCTCGATTAGGAAGTTTCGTATGAAGAGCGATAACTCTTCGGAATCGAGCAGAAAGGAATCATGCCCGAATTTCATATCGACCTCGGCGTAGGAAGCATCCTTCCCCGCCCTCAACAATGCGGCGGCAACCCGTCGATTGTGCTCCGGAGGAAAGAGCCAATCCGAGGTAAAGCCGATCACCAGCGATCTCGCCGACACCTTGGCAAAAGTTTCTTCGAGCTCTCCCGATGGGCCATACAAATCAAACCGATCCAACGCTTTCGTGAAGTAAATATAAGTAATCGGATCGAATCGACTGACGAAAACCCGGCCCTGATATCGAAGGTAGCTCTCCACTTCGAATTCGATCTCCTCCAGGGTTTGCTCGGAATCCAACAGCCGCCGTGCTCGACCGAACTTTTCCTCCAGTCCCTCCTCGGACACATAGGTGATATGCGCCATCATGCGAGCGACCGACAACCCCACATTTGGACCATTGCCCGTCGCGTACTCACCGTTTTGCCAACCCGGATCCTGGAGGATCGCTGTCCGCCCCACCGCATTAAATGCGATGGCCTGATCGTTCTGGCGTGGAGTCGTCGCTAGAGCGATAATCGATTCTACCCGATCCGGGAAATCGATGGCCCATTGCAAAGTTTGCATCCCCCCCATACTGCCGCCGATCACGCAAAACAAACGATCGACACCCAAATGGTCCATCAATTTGGCCTGCGCCGCCACCATATCACGGATTGTAGGCAATGGAAACGAGAGCCGGTAGGGTTCGCCCGTTTTCGGATTTATACTAGTAGGACCCGTAGAACCTTGGCATCCACCCAGACAATTACTGGACACGACATAGAATCGATTGGTGTCGATAGGCTTTCCGGGCCCAATCATCTGATTCCACCAACCCGGCTTCCGGTCCTGGAGAGAATAGACTCCAGCGCTGTGGTGATCTCCGCTCAATGCATGGCAGATCAAAATCGCATTACTCTTCTCGCGATTTAGCTTCCCGTAGGTTTCGTAGCGCAGTTGAAACGAGGGAATTGTTTCACCACTCTCAAACCGAAACTCTTCTTCGCAGAGAAAATCCTGATAGCGCACGATCCCGACTTCTCCGGAAACCGGAGATTCCGAATGGATCTGCGAAGCGTCGTTCATAAACCTTTGTAAGATGCCGACGGAGCTCCATCGGTTCAACTTTGTTTTAACGACCGTGACGCGCTATTCTTTATTTGGCCGGGCTACGACTCCGGGAAACGGTTCGTCCGAAAACAACCGCTCGCCACAGCCATTGTCCATCAAATGCCGATCACAAACTCGAAACATCTCAGCCTCATCCTTCACCCGGCGAATCTCGTGCAGGAACTTACCCTCAGGATCAACCCCTTCTCCTATAAATACCAGATACCGCTTCAAGTGGGCCACTCGATAGCGGTCCCCAACTCCCGGATCATATTTCGCCTGATTAAGCCTCTCAATATACTCTCGGACATCCTGAAGTTTCGGCTCGAACACTTTCATTCCCAACGACTTTTCCCTAATCTGACGAAAGATCCATGGATTCCGAATCGCTCCGCGACCAATCATAGCTCCGTGGCAACCAGTATCGCGAATCACCGAAACCGCAACTGCCGCAGAAGTGAGGTTTCCATTCGCAAACACAGGACACTTCAGCAATCGCACCGCCTTAGCCATCGATGAGTAATCCACATCTCCGCGATACATCTGCTTAACTGTTCGCCCATGAATCGTTAAAAAATCCACCTGATGCCGATCCACTGCCTCCAAACAGGCGTCAAAAGGCTCGTCATCTTCAAACCCAAGCCGACATTTCACCGAAAAGGTCCCCTGAATTCGCTCTCGCATTTCACCGATGATCTCGTCGACAATTTTTGCATCGCGAAGCAATCCACCGCCAGCATTTCGCCTATAGATCTTCGGAGCAGGACAACCTAGATTCAGATCTACACCGGCAATTGGATAATCCTCCAATTTCACTCCCGCATCCGCAAGGGCCTTCGCATCGTTTCCCAGCACCTGCGCGTAAACCGGTCTTCCCGTCTGATTCTCCGTGATGGACCGAAGGGTCTCCCCGTCCAGCGAGGTCGTAGAATGAACCGAGAAATACTCAGTGAAAAAGTAGTCAGGAGGCCCCATTTCCGCGATCACATGCATGAACGCATGGTCGGTGACGTTCTGCATCGGCGCCAATGCCGATGGGACGGCCCCTTCCTCAACGAGGCTCGGTAAATTTCCAGTCATCAATACCGAAAACTACACCTTTTCTACCTCTCGCTGACAAGTTTTCCTTCGTCGAACCGAGGTTCCCGCAAAAACTCCGCCGGCGACCCCAACAGACATGGGGCATCGCCTTCGTCTCGTAGCCTCATGAAAGACCAGCATACCCTCCAACAAATCCCGTACAAATCCCTCTGACCCAAGGATCTTCCCGTTCGTAAAATACCGGTTCCTCTTTAAAAGTTCATTCGAATCACGATCAAAATCCCCAACCCCTGAGTCACGCCCCCCGCCGCTGAGCTCCCCCTTTCCTCTAAGTATATTCCGATACTCGGAAATCTGCAGTGCCCGACCACCACCCAGGGATCGGATCCCCTCCAACTCAAACTGCCTCCCTGTGGACGCCTTACCAAAACCACTAAATGCATACTCTCCAGGATCCCGTACTATCCCAGCTCGCACCGGGTTTAAATCGATGTACGCGGCAACCGTCTTCAACGAAGAGTGCCCACCCTCGACCAACACACTCTTAAACCGATCACTCCAGACCGGTCCAAATCGTTTCTCAAACTGATTAAACCATATAGAAAACCTCTGCTTCAGAGTCTTCATAAACTCAGAAACATCGCCCATTCGGGCCAAGAGAACGCGTCGCAACGACTCTGCTTCAGCACCACCTTTCGATAGAACCAGCTCTAGCCGATCCGCCGACATGGGCTGATAGAACCCAGGCTTCGGATACAAAAGCCTAAAGCGCCGAACCAGCTCCTTGTCCGAAGGCCTGTCCACCCCCGGAACCCGAACAAGTACGTGAAAATGATTCTCCATCAGACAATAGGTAATCACCCGAACCCCCGAAAACTCAGCCACCTTCAACAACATCCTCTGAAGAACCTCCCGGTGCCGAACCCCCAATGACCGTTCACCATTTACGGTCCGCGACATGCAATGATACACCGCATCAACACCCCGAATCTTTATCCTCCCCCCTCTCATCGCATCCTATAGCAAATCAAAAAATCCCATACCGCAAGTATTTAATTCCTGTCCCTTAGCTTTGATAACAAGAGAATCTTGCATCATACGATTTCGCCTGATTGCTTGTAGTCGCACAAAACTGACAGTACTGAATGAAACAACGGACGATTCTGCGGGAGTCCTCGGTGAGTGGGAAGTCACTCCATACTGGGGAAGAAGTTACCCTTACTCTGAAACCGGCGCCTGAGGGCACCGGTATTGTGTTTCGGCGCACAGATCTTTACGGGAAACCTGAATTGCGGGCGGACGTCTCGCTTGTTACGGAATTAGTCCGTAGCACTACCCTGTCCTCTGGGCACGCGAAGGTGCATACTGTGGAACACATCCTCAGTGCTCTGAGTGGGTGCGCGGTTGATAATGCAATCATTGAGATGGGAGCTAGCGAACCTCCTATCCTGGATGGATCGGCTAAGCATTTTGTGAACCTCATTCAGAAAGCTGAACCGGTTGAGCAAACGGCGGAGAGGAAGGTGTACACGCTGAAGGAGCCGATTTCGATCACGGAGGGAAATCGATCTATCATCGCACTCCCCTGCGACACTTTGAAGATTACGTGCACTTCCTCCGACGATCGGGGAATCCATACGCAGCACTTGACTTTGGAAATCGATCCGGACGTCTACATGGCGCAAATCGCCCCGTCCCGGACATTTACGATATACGAAGATATCGAAGAGCTCCTGAAGCTCGGCAAAATCCAAGGTGGGAGTCTGGACAGTGCGATCGTGATAAAGGGAGACAAAATTTTATCGAAAGAGCCTCTCCGGTTCAAAGATGAGTTCGTCCGGCATAAAATTCTCGATATTATCGGGGACATCTCTCTTCTGGGCTGTGCCCTCAAGGCTCACATCGTGGCAGTGCGCCCAGGACATGCCCTGAATGCTGGCCTCACCCGTGCGCTCGCCGCGAAGATGAAAGAGGAAACTTCCGGGAAGAAGACTGTTACCAAAGCATCCAACCAGCCAACTGTTCCGGCAGATGAAAAGGCTTTGGATATTCGACGGATCCTGGACACGATTCCTCACCGGTACCCGTTTGTCATGATCGACCGGGTGATTGAGATCAAATCGGACGATGAATTGATTGCGGTCAAAAACGTTAGCATCAATGAACCCTACTTTCAGGGTCACTTTCCCGGCCGACCCGTCATGCCGGGGGTCCTCCAGATTGAGGCGATGGCTCAGGCAGCCGGGATCCTCATGCTCCGATATACTTCGGCGGAGAACTGCATCGCATTTTTCATGAGTTGTGATAAGGTCAAGTTCCGCAATGCGGTTGAGCCGGGCGATCAGATAGCCATTCATGTACGGCTCATCAAAAAGCGCGGGAACAAATTGGCCGTGGCAGCAGGCGAATGCAAAGTCGGTGACAAGGTAGTGTCCTCTGCCGAGTTGATGTTTACCATCGTAGATGCAGGAGAATCTCACTAAACCGATGGCGAAGATTCACCCAACGGCAATTGTAGAGGAAGGCGCCCAGCTATCCGGCTCGGTTGAAGTTGGAGCGTATGCCTACATTGGTTCTCACGTTCGCCTTGGCCCCGAGTGCCGAATTCATCACCACGCCACGGTCGAAGGAAATACGGAAATTGGCCGGGGAAACGAAATCTTCCCCTATGCGCTGATTGGCGGCAAAACCCACGACCTGAAGTACACCGGCGGGGAGCCCGGATTGACCATCGGGGACTATAATGTATTCCGCGAATACTCGACCGTCCATGTCGCGACCAAGCAGGGTGAGTTCACAAGAATCGGAGACCGCAATTCGATCCTCGCCTACAGCCATATCGCGCACGACTGTCAGATCGGAAATTCTCTCATTATGAGTAGCCACGCCGCACTCGGAGGGCATGTCCTGTGCGGCGACCATGTGAACATCGGATGGGGCACTGGCATTCATCAATTTTGCCGCCTCGGCTCCTATTCGATGGCAGCCGCGGCATCAAAAGTCATCCAAGACATTCCTCCTTACTTTATAGCTGACGGAAATCCAGCTCGATGCCGCACACACAATAAAGTGGGAATGGAGCGATTTGGAATCTCGGCAGAGGATATTTCCCTCGCCCAGCAGGCGTATAAAATTTTGTACCGCCAAGGTTTAAACCGCAGCCAATCTCTCGAAAAACTATCCGCGCATCCCGAGGCCAATAATTCTCCGATCCTGACCTCGCTGATTCAGTTTTTCAAAGAGAGCACCCGCGGGGTCAGCTAAAAGCAGGACCGCAATCTCCGATCAGACAGGAGCCATAGGCTGACGGCTCCCCCTCTTATCCACGAGTATTTTGATGACTAAAATAATAGTCTTCGATCAACCCGTGAATTGACTGCAATCCCGAGCGCAACCACACCAGCTCGGCGCATACCTTCTTCAAAGTTTCCGCATGCACCAATTCAGCTCTCGTCCCTAAATCAAGGTGAGACATCCGGGCGGGGAACACATCCTCGATGGGAAATTTTTCGACTCTCGAAATCATGCGGCTAATCTTTCGGCGAAGCGGAAGATTTGTATGCTTGGGCGTACTGACTTCGATTTCCTGCAACGACTCCCGTACCCGATAGAGATTGTATAGAATCGACCCCGGAAGGTCTCTACTTCTCCAGACCAAACGAATGACGCGGTCAAGATAGGCACGAGACCGATACTCGCGGCGATACGCATCCAAGCATCCCATCAAGCGAAGCAATGCCGTTAAGTCGGTATCATCCTCGAGATGGCGTTTCTGCAGAGAAATCCTGCTTGGGAGAATAGACTCCAGGAGCAAAGTACTTCCGACCGCCCACTCAATCGACGAACCCAATACCCAAAACCGATAGACTGAATCGTGTGAGAGCGTGCGCTCCAGCGTGCCTAAAAATCTCAGAAACTCCAAAGAAACGAGACTACAGAGATCCCGGCTCATCCGGGCCTTGGTCACTGATTTGCGCCCTAAAAGCCGCTCGGCTTTTTCGATCAAAGTATAGAAAACCTCTGAGACCTCGGGACTCACCCACTCTTGAATCAAATCAATATTATAGCGAGCGGCAGAGAGACTTGAAATAATCGAAGCTGGATTGCCCCGACCGCAAGCGAACTCCCGCAACAATTTACCAAAATTCTCTGGAGATTCTTCCACCTCAGAAATGGGCGCAAACCCACTGGCTGCGGCGACACCTCGCCATAAAGGCCAATAATAGTTCACATCCGAAGGACCCAACTCCGTCAGCCGGATACTTTCCAAGAGATCCACCTTATGAGCCGCACTACCGGCTCGCTCCATGTAGCGAGCGAGCCAATACAGGCCCTCTGCGACACGGCTCGGAGCGGACAACTTCCCGGGAGCGAGGTCTGCCTCCAGTTGCGTTTCGACGGTATCCTTCTGACTAAGAGACTCATCAACGACCCATGTATCCTTCATGGTCCCGATAAAATCGATGGAGTCGCTGTGGCCAGCTTGCCACGACAGTCCTCCCGGAAGAATAATCGGCTGGGGGCCCAGAACCCCGAAAACGCGCAGAAAAAATGGCGCTTCACAGACTCGATGATCCTTCCACATCGGCAAGCGGCTCGCTCGGATGCTGCGGCGAGCGACCGTCCATTCCGGTGGACCCGGAAAGTAAGGGTGATTCGGATCAATCCTGGTAACCTCGCCCTGGGATTCGGCCGAGACCATCACCCTCGGAGTCGCTACTGGATCAAAAACAAATTCATCCGCGCGCGCGCCGACCCAATCCGCCTGGTCCAGGTCTGAGCAGTGGTATGTTTCCACAGTGGGTAGAATCGGGTCCTCATTGAGGTAAAACCGAATAATGGAATCACTGAACGGCAACAAAGCGCGGCAATCAGCGACCTCTGCACCGAGAACATTCTGGATTCGAACGGTACCTCGCCGCAGGCAATGAACCAGACCGGGGACTCCCCGGTCTGAATTCTCCACAAAAGTGATTGGATCGGTCGCATTGGTTTCCACCTTCCGCAGAATCACATCGACCAACTCAAGGCCATCAATGGTTTTCAGAAAGACCCGACCGTCCCGAACAATCAAATCCGCGGGACGTGCCGACACGATTCCCATATGCCGGGCCAGAAACGAATCGTCGAAATGAGGTCGCAACGTATCCCCCCGGGTCAGTAGAACGACTCGCTGATCTCCACGCGGATTCTCTCCCTTCAAAGACTCGACCAACTGGCTACCAAAGGCAGCGACGGGAACCACCGAATGTCCTTCAAAAATCTCCGGGAACGCCTGCGCCAGCATTCTTCGATTCTGAATCACATGGGAAATACCCGGAGGGAACGAGAAATGGTTTTCGAATACGATCCACCCACCATCCTCAGCTTGAACGAGATCCATTGCCCCGATCAAAAAACCCTGGTTCTCCGGCCCCCCTTTCCCCAGCAGCTCACGATAAAATCCCGGTGCACTCAACAGAACTTCGGCGGGCAGAACACCTTCCTTCACAATTCGTTGGTCTCGATACACATCAGAAGTAAAGCGACTAAAAGCCTCCATTCGCTGAATCGCACCAGAACGAATCGTCCTCCAGTCAGCGGATGACAGTAGCCGTGGAAACACATCGAGATCCCACCCGCCGGCGTCCCCCTCGTCCGAAGCTAGAGAGAAATGATAGCGTATCTCGCTCGCGACGCGTTTAAGCACCTGAGCACGAGAATTGAGGACCTCAGGAGAAAACCCCGCGGCGACTGGCGGAAGCGGATACGAATCATAATGTCCCATTACTGAATGGAAGTGCAGTTCTCCGGCTCAGACGCAACCGGTAAACGCATCAAATCTTTCCGATGAAAGGCTTCCAGACCTCTTTTGAGCCGCTGCGATGCAATACCGAAAGGAAAGGACGATGCTTGGGACGAACCGGTTGCCGCCGAAGGGCGAGTCCGGCTTGATGAGGGAGCCGGTTGGCCTTGCGGCTGTTACACTCGATGCAGGAGGTCACTAAATTTTCCCAACTTGTGCGCCCTCCACGGTCTCGAGGAATGACATGGTCGAGATTCAATTTCGCCTCAGAAAAAATGTCTCCGCAGTACTGGCAGCGGTAATCATCTCTTTCAAAAATATTTTTGCGATTCAGCTTGGTGTCCTGAATCGGCACACGATCAAAGTCCCGCAATAACAAAATCTGAGGGACACGCAGATTCAAACGCACAGAACGGATCGAAGCCTCACCGACCCGCGGAGGATTTGTAATTGAACGATCCATCCACTCTTCCGCGGAAAACATCTCGTAGTTCCCCTGGCTAGGATGAATCACTTGAGCATTGTCTTGAAAAAGCAACGCCACCGCCCGGCGAATCCCAACAATGTTGACCGGCTGCCAGACCCGATTGAGAACCAATATCCGGAATGCATCTTCGTTAGAATGCTGTCCCGATAACTCCATCTTGTATTCAAGATAAAAGAACAACCTTTCAGGGAAGCAATCGAAAACCAGCAAATATAGTAAAGTTTGAAGAAATCGTCACAAGTCCCACCCGATCAATACTGCATGGGCGGGGAAACCTGTTTGACAAGGCAGGATCGACTCACCAACCTTCCAAAAGCTACGAAACCATGAAAAAATCCCTACTTCTTCCCCTGCTTTTCGCAACTGGATCAACGGCATTTGGCCAACTTTACTTCGGTGCTGGCGTCGGGTACTTCTTTCCTGAAGCAGATACTTCGTTTACTCAAGCCCTAGGCGGACCCAACATGGATCCGGAAGATGGAGTGGGTGGCATCGTCAATGTTGGATACAAGATCCCATCCAACGGCTGGCATTTCGAGTTTGAGTTCCAATATTTCGAGCCTGATTCCAACGCATCCATGCAAGCGAGCGGAGCCCAGTCAGCAGCAGCAACGGGCACAAACCTCGGCACAGGCACCTACAATATTAAGAACAACTCGGACAACTACACGTACGCAGTTAATGTTTACTACGACGTTCTTGATTCGATGGAAACCAACTGGGGGATCTACTTTGGTGGTGGACTCGGCACAACGAACCTCAACCAGCACGTAACTGTTCGCGGCCCCAATGGTTCCGTATCCGACAGCAATGACAAATGGCTCTTCACCTACCAGTTCCTCGGAGGCATTTCTTACCGTCCCGTTGAAAACATCCGTTTCGACTTGGCCTACCGGTACACCGTTCCTGAGGACTCGAACTTCACTCTCTTCGACCAAAACGTGAAGGTGGACAGCTACGAATTCCAGTCGATCGAATTCTCTGCCTCAGTTCTCTTCTAAGAGACATCCAATTTCTACTTAAAAGCGGGAACTACGGTTCCCGCTTTTTTTTTGCGCCTACTCCCCACCGGCGAAAAGGAAACCCCAGCACGGGAGCATGAAGCCGCCCCCAGAAAACACGCACTGCGCAATTTGGTTAGCACCCTCTCTCAGTAGAGGATCCGACCTCCACCTCATTGCCGGCAATCGGACACCGAGAGCAGGTAAGCTACTATCTCCTCCACCTCATCCACACCCCGTGCAGGTAGTTGAGTCAAAGAACCCGGACCCTGCCCTTCGTACGCCAGCTTGAATAAGTGAGAACGCAGAACCACCCGAACAAGACCCGACTGCACCGGGACCAAAGAAGCCAAAAGCTCCCTGCAAGCCCCTACGGCTGGCGCGGCGAATCCACCTCGGACGGAAGATCTGCGGCATAGTCAGCCGGGCAACCGAAGATCCAACGACCTGTGAAGTACAGGATGGAAAGCATTCCAATCCCCAGTCCCGCGACCACTCCCACATCAATGATTCCCCGCCACGGCTGCGGCAACAGGCGAACACTGAGGATCAAGACAACGATCCCCGTAGCGACCGCCCAGGAGACAATTTTCCGCTTCCGCGTGGCATAAAAGAAACCAAAACAATAGAAGGGAGCCAAAAGACACGCCAACACATTGGGGTGATCCATCAGCGCCCGAGCCCGCGAGACAACCCGCGGAGAAAAGGCCCGGTGGAACCCTTTCACGCCCTCGGCATAGACCATAAAGACAAGCCACAGCGCAAAGACCACCCATTCCACGACACCAAAAGAGTGTCCATCGAACGCCGACAGTGCGACGGGATAGATCCGGGCCACCGCGCAGCCCAAAATCGCTAAAACTCCCAAGATTCCCCAAGCTGCAGCTAAGACTAACATTCCGAATTTTCTATTCTCCCCGACCAGCTTCTTACGAGGTTTATCTCACCTTCGTCGACCGGCCGACGGTCAGCCGGGGCAAATCTCACTTCCCTTTTGCCACACTTTCGGCGAGACGGTACTGTTCCCGAAACCCATCAGCGAGCATTCGTGCCATCCGAACCTCTTCAATTTTATCCCCACTTCGAAGCACACCGGCAATAGGGCCGGCCGACTCGGAAAATCGGATCGCATCCAAATTCGAAAAAATCTGTTCCGCGGCATCAGCCGCCTCATCATCTCCCCGCTCTCTTGCTTCCAAGATTGCGACTCTAGCCTGAACCAGTTCTTCATGCGGATCGATAAAGGCAACTCGGATGATGAATCGAAGCGGTGCAAACAATCGGCCGGTCCACTCGGGACGGTAGACAAAATCCCGTACGGTGGCATAGGGATTGACCTCGGGTTCAGATAAATTTGATCGGCCCTCATCCGTATAGAGATTGCGAAGAACGGGACTCCTCCGAAGAGCGTACTGCACCGGCCCTCCTGCTACGCCGACCTGATAACCCCAGAGCCGCTGGCCTTCTTCGGAAAGAACGTACTCCAAAAACAAATCGGTCGCCTCTCGATTTGGGGAGCCGCGAAAAACCCCTATAGGGTCCGCCGACAGGCTCGACGCCCCCTCCGGAGTTACGTAACGCAACCGATCTCCACCTCCATTGGCAAGAATCACCTCCGCCTGAAAGCGACCATAAAAGTCGATCGACATGCCTACTGCGCAATCACCGCTGGCCACATCCGCCGGACCCTTTGTTGCGGAATCCGTAAAATACCGGGCATTTGCTGAAATGCGCTGAATCAACTTCATGGCGTCCATCCATCCAGCCGGCACCCCTTGGGACTCGGCCTCATCCTGGCTCAACCCTTCTTCAATCAGCTCGTCAACCCGAGCGTCCATGCACCCCTGCACGATCATCTCAAAAGCTTTGGTAATGGATCCACTCTTCGTAGGATCGGCCAAAGCGACCTCCCCGAGGAACCGAGGGTCTCCCAAATCTTCCCAGCGCGACGGAGGCTCCTCCATCCCCAATCGCTTCATGGCATCCACATTATAAATAATGCCAAAACTGGAGAGAACCGCACCGATCCACCGGCCCTCACTATCCCAAAATACCTCACCGGCAAACTTCCGAGGAAACACCTCGTCTGGGAACTGGGCCGCCAACTCTTCACCCGATCGCCAAGGAACTAGCGTACCGACCTGGGCTTGTTTGATGAAATCATAGCTTCCCCCACCAAAAAACACATCGAGATCGATCGAAACATCCGAGGCAAGAAACGCCCGTCTCGCCTTGTGGTGCATCTCGTCCTCGTCGGGATCATCGGGAAGCTCCAGCTTGCGATTGCTGAAAGCCTGCCGCACCTCCGGTGTCCATTCCATTCCCAGCGAATCGGTCCAGTAGTTGCGAAAAGCGTTTTCGTACTCGGAATTCACGTAACGAACGATCTCATTCGTTCCCCCAATCACGCGCCAATCCACATCGACGGTACGCCCCGTCTGGGCCTCGTACCATTGGCGGAAGCCTCTCTCAAACTCGAAGCGAATCGCTTCGTTATGCGGAGTAATGACGACAACCACGTCATCCGCCTTCCCCACAATGGTTTCTTCGCCCTTAAAAGCGAATGGCAGGCCGATCACAATTACGATCAGACCGAGGATGATGATGGATTTCAAACCCGACACAACGGCATCACTCCCTTCGTTTATCTTGGGAGCACGACAACATCCTCGGTATCGGCGTAGAGAAACAGTCCCTCACTTCGCGCACCAGAACGTGGCTTGGGGTTCAATTCGGAAACTCGGAGACTCTCCTGCCCCGACAAAAACTCATAGTGTGCCACCTCACCGAAGTAGACTGAATCGCCGATCTTACCGGCTATGCAATTCTCACCCGGATCCATGTCAAAAATCTTCAGGACCTCCGGTCGAACACAGAGGGTCACGGCAGTGCCTTCCGCCAGCTCCTCGTCGAAACCGCACAATATCCCCGAGAGGGCGCCACATGAAGTTTTGACAAGAGCCTCGCCCGCCCCAGTGCGGACCACCTCACCCTCGAGAAAGTTCGCTTCGCCGATAAAAGAGGCGACGGTTTTGCTCTCTGGGCGGCGGTAGACATCACTCGGGCTGCCGACCTGAAGGATACGCCCTTTCTCAAAAACGGCCATGCGATCCGCGATGGAAAGAGCCTCCTTTTGATCATGGGTCACATAGACTGTAGTCAGCTCAAACTCTTTACAGATCCGCCGGATTTCCAAACGCATCTCGTTTCGCAACCTCGCATCCAAATTCGACAACGGCTCGTCCAGGAGGAGGCATCGCGGCCGCACCACCAGTGCCCGCGCCAGCGCTACCCGCTGCTGTTGGCCTCCGGAAAGCTGATTGGGTTTGCGCTCGCCGTACTCATCCATCTGGACGGAAACCAAAGCCTCCCGGACGCGCTGCTCCCGCTCTGCCTTGCCGACCTTCAACTGGCGGAGACCGAAAGCCACGTTATCCCATACCGTCATGTGAGGCCACAAAGCATAGCTCTGAAACATCATTCCGGTCCGTCGTTTGTGAGGGTCCAACCTCGAGACATCTTTGTCTCCAAACTTTACCGAACCCTCATCTGGAAAATAGAACCCAGCAAGCGTCCGCAGTAATGTGGTTTTTCCACATCCACTAGGTCCCAACAAAAAAAACAATTCACCGGGCTCGATCGACAGATCAATACCCTGCAGGGCGACGGTCTCGCCAAATCGCTTCACCACCCCCTGAACCTCAATTCCGATCATTCCTTTCGGTTGTCTCCCTCATCGCGAGCAAGTCAATGACCAAACTACTTATCGTTACGAAAACGAATGAATTGCTACAAAAGCCCCCTTAGTGAGATGATTGAGAAATAATGTGGAATCCTCCTCATTGATCCTCTAAAAAGCGCGGAATTAACCCATGGTATCTCTTGTCCCAAGTATTCGGGCTGTCGAACTGACGAAAAGGTTTGGCCCCAATCGAGCCATTGATCGAATTTCGTTTGAAGTCGGCGCTGGCGAAGTCGTCGGGTTTCTCGGCCCGAACGGTGCAGGAAAATCGACGACGATGAGGGTACTGACTGGCCTCCTGAGCGCGAGCTCTGGGGAGGCGTGGGTCGCTGGGCGCTCGGTCGCACGCGAGCCCGAGGCGATTCGCCACCTCATCGGCTTCATGCCCGAGAACAATCCGCTCCCGGAGGATATGCGGGTTACCGAGTTCCTTCGGTTCCGCGCCAGAATCAAGGGCATCCACCGAAAGCAGCGCAAGAGCCGCATCGCTGAAGTCATCGAACTCTGCGATCTTCACCACGGGACCGAGCGCAAGCTCATCGGGAATCTGAGTAAAGGCTATCGCCAGCGGGTGGGAATCGCTGACGCCATTCTCGCGGAACCCCCGATCGTCATCCTAGACGAGCCGACCATCGGGCTGGACCCGCACCAGATCCTGGGTTTCCGCCAAATGATCCAGCAATTGCGAGGACGGATGACTCTGGTGATCTCGAGCCACATCCTCCCCGAGATCGAAAAAATCTGCGACCGGTCCGTCATCCTCAATCGGGGGCAAGTCGTCGCGGCTGGAACGCGGTCGGAACTGCGGGAAGTCTTCTCACCCGGCCAAACCTACGAAATTCGCGTGGAAGGATCGCTCTCTGAGGTCGAAAAAAGAGTTCAATTGGCGGACGACAGCTTGGTGCTGCGCGACTCTTACCGCGAGCCCGAAGGCTCTGTTCGCCGGATCACCTTTTCCTCCAACTCGAACACCAATCTGGTTCCTCGAATCATTGAATGCCTGCAGGGACCAGGTCTCCCGGTCATCCAGGAGATCCGCATTCGCAGGGCATCACTGGAAGACATTTTTCTCGCAGCGACAAAACGCTCGTGGGAGGAAAATGCGCCGAGAACGGAAGCAGCGCCCGCCAGCGAGGAGCCCCTCCAACAATGAGAAATTTTGTCCATTTTCTCCGGCATGAGATCCGGGTGATCCTCTTCAGCGCGTCCAGCTATGTGGCCGGAGTGCTCTTCCTCCTCCTCATGGGTCTCATCTACTGGGCAATCCTCAAAGGTTACACCGTAGCTCCACAAGAAGACACTCCTGCGACCCAATTTTTCCGTATTTTCTGGATCCCCGCCTTTTTCGTCGTCCCGCTGCTGACGATGCGGAGCATTGCCGAAGAGCGGCGACTGGGAACACTGCAGACTCTTTTAACGACGCCGACCGGTCCGATGGTCGTCGTTTTGGCCAAATTCTTTGCGATCTACATTTTCTACCTGTTCCTCTGGGCGTGCACCATAGCATTCCCGCTTCTGGCGGCAGAGATGACCTCTGTTGATCAGGCGCGAATTATTCTATTTGATCCCGCATCGCTACTCGGCGGGTATCTCTTTGTCGCACTCAGCGGGGCGCTGTTTATCGCTCTCGGCATCTTCTGCTCGAGTCTCACCCGCTCCCAGCTCGTAGCCGGCATGCTCTGCTTTACCGGGCTCTTCCTTCTGATTGCCGGGAGTCGACTTCTTCTCGAGGTTCCCCTCCCAAAAACTGGTCCACTCAAAGCCCTGAACGCGCCCTTCCAATACTTCCAGACCTTCGAGCATCTACTCGATTTCAGCACGGGGATTATTGATTCGCGGCCCTTTGTTTACTACATCTCCGGATCTCTCCTGTTTCTGGTTTTCTCTGTGATTTTGGTTGAAAGAAAAGCATGACCACCCGCGACGACTTTCGACGAACAAACCGAGGGCGCCGACTCAATGCGGCGATCCAGGTCCTACTCTGTCTTTCTCTTATTGGAGCGATCAACTATCTCGGGGCGCGTTTTTTCGAGAGAAGTGATCTCACTGAAGATCGTAAGTTTTCTCTCGCCCCTGAGACCGAGGCATACCTCTCCTCAATCGATAAACCCGTCGACATCTTCATCATCATCCCCGAGATCGAATCGGATGACACCAACCGCCGCGTCATTCGCGACCTGAAGAAACTCCTGTCAAACATCGAACTGTACTCCCGGACCGAGGGCGACGGGCACGTTCACGTCGAGTTCATCGACGTCTTCCAGGAACGGAATCGAGCTCGTGAAATCCTCGGCAGGTACGGCATTACGACTCAAAATTCGATCCTCATCACTTCAGGAGATCGGCTCAAGCAAGTGTCGATTGATTCTCTCTACACATTTGAGAACGGAAAGATGCGGGGATTCCGCGGGGAATCTGAGTTTCTCTCCGGCATCCTGCAGGTCACTCGCCAGAACGACAGCGTGGTCTACTTCCTTACTGGCCAGGGTGAGTTTTCCCTCTCGAGCGTCGACCCCCTTACCGGCTTATCCCGTCTCCAGTCTTTCCTGCGAGAGCGCGGAATGAAAGTGGAAACCATCGAGCTGACCAACTACGCACGCATCCCCGAAGATGCCGGGGCGGTGGTAATCCCAGCTCCAGCCACCCGATTTCGTGAGCGCGAGGCGAGCCTTTTGCGAGACTACTTAAACGAAGAAAACGGGAGTATACTCGCCCTGCTGGAGCCCGGAGAAGAAACCGGTTTGGAAAAATTGGCCTTGGAATGGGGGATCCAGATTGATGACCGAATTGTGGTCGACGTCGGCCCCGACTTTCAATCCGCCACCGGCGACCTCATCATCCGTGATTTCACCGATCATCCGGTGGGGAGCTTCATCAGAAATATGGGCGTTACCGTTCTTTTCGGCCTCCCCCGCCCGATTCTTCCTGCGCTCGAAGAAGCGAGAAATCCTGACACCCTCAAACTGGAAACCCTCCTCCTGAGCTCACCGCAAAGCTGGGCCGAAAGCGAACTGCGCCCCGGTTCTACGATTTCTTACGAAGAAGGGGATGACCTGAAAGGCCCAGTTCCCATCGCAGTCGCTTCCCAGCGCAAGGCGGATACCTCGTTTGGATTTGCTTTGTCAGCAGTCGAAGGAGGCCGCTTCCTCGCGATCGGAAACGCCGATTTCATTACCAATTCCCGGATTGACGCATTCGGAAACCGACTCCTGTTCCTCAGCGCTCTCAATTGGTGCATGGACGTAGGCGACGACATCAATATCGCCGCGAAAGATGTACGAGGGTACATGATCATCCTGAGCCAATCGGAACTGCGGAACCTCCTTTTCTGGCTGATTGGACCAGCCGCCGTTCTCGTACTGATCGGAATCTTCGTCGCCATAATCCGCCGATAAACCATGAGACTTAAACTGACAGTTTTTCTCGCCTTGCTCAACTTTCTCGCGTTCGGCGCCATCTACTACCTCGAGTTTAACGAGCACCAGGACCCCGAGCAGCGGCGGGCCGACCCGATACTACCCTCCTCAATTGCGGAGAGTTCCCGCATCGAAATCTCTGGCGAAGCCGTACCCGAACGTCGCGTGCTATCCCGCAAAGACGACAGATGGCGACTCGAAGAACCGGTCATCTGGCGGGCCAACCCGAATGCCATCGACAGGATTTTTCGAGCACTCCTTTTCCTTCGCAAAGATATCCATTTCACCATGGATGACATCGAGCGCAACAACCAGGCTCTCTCCGACTACGGGCTCGATACTCCTATTCTCGTAATCACATTCCTTCGCGATAACAAAACCACCACCGTAAAGATTGGCTCACCGACAGATGTAGGCGACCGTTTCTACCTCCTCGGACCCTCGGGTGAAGATGTCTATGTCGTCGACGAAGAAGTAATCCGCTCGGTCGCACTCGATCTTCAAGACCTTCGTAGCCGCGAGCTTTTCGCGATGGATTTTTTCGGGATCGAAGAAATCTCTATGCAACTGGGGAACAGCCGTGGCTTGCAAATTCGCTTGGCCGCCATGGATGACGGGTGGCGATTTGAAGCTCCGATTCAGACGCGGGCAAGCGCACCCGCAGTGGACGCCCGCCTTCAGCGAATCCTCGAAACTCCAGTTCTCGCACTACGCCCCGAGACCCAGATTTCTCCCAGTGAATCCGGCTTGGTGGAACCACGCCTGCGCATCTCGCTCGAAGATGGAGGGGTCCGCAGAACCTTCCTCCTGGGCGCCCCCATCCCCGATGAACCCGGGAATGCGTACGGAAAGATCGAGGGCACGCCGACAATCGTCACCGTTCCGGAGGAAGCGTTCCTCACGTTGAACAACGCACTCACCGACCTGCGCGAAAAATCATTTTTCCTCTTCCGGGTACCGCTCGTCACCAGCATTCAAATCGGCTCAGACAATCGTGCGGTCACCCTTCAAAAGCTCGAAAACAACTCCTGGCAGGTGAGCTCGACTGGAGGTGATTCGGAGCCCGTACGCTACGCGGCGGACCCCGGCGTACTTTCCAAAACCTTCGAGTCATTGATCATCCTGCGCGCTCTTCGTTTCGTCAGCGATGCTCCGTCCGACTCCGACCTCAGAGAGTTCGGTCTCGATTCTCCACAACGGACAGTCGAGATCATCGGTGAACAGAACCACAAACTGCTGATCGGCGACCTCGACCCCGACACCCGGACGCTTTTTGCCAAAGTAGAAGGTGAACCCTTCGTCTACGCCGTTCCTCTTGAGATCCTCAGAACACTTCCGGTTTCACCACTCGCCTATCGCGATCGCGTACTGGACCGAATCCCCGAGAATGCGCACGTCGAAACGGTCCGAGTATTCGACCTCAAAACCGGCAAGCTCCTTCTCGACCGAAAGCTCGGACAGGGAGGCAAGTCTTGGACTGCCGGGAAGCTGGATCCAGCTGGCGAAGCTCCCGATGCCGCTTTCGTCTCCCTTCTCAAACAGATCCGAACGTTTAGAGTGGAGTCCTACCTCTCTCCAGAGTTTACGCCCGGCCTGCAGATCGAAGAGGAGCGCATCATACCATGGCGCTACCGCCTTGAGTCCGACATCAACCTTCCCTCCAGTGGAGACTCCACCACCGTCACCAAGAAGTATCTGTTCACAGAACGTGTCGAAGGGACCCTCCAAGGGGGAGGATCCGAGGAGAAGGAGGTAACCTTCATTCTGCCGTTGGAATTCATTGACGCCTGGGTGGAACTCTTCCCCCTCTACCCCCTACCGAACGCTTATGACGCGGAAGCTGCACGCGCAGCCGCGGAAGCGACATCGGGGTCACGGCCGCCTGAGGAGGAAGAGGATGAGGAGGTCGAAAAGCTCGACCCAGCAACGACCTCACCTACTCAAGATTCCAGTCAGGCACTACCGGAAGGCGCGAATCCCAGTGATTTCGACCTCCGCTCAGTTGGGCCTGAAGAGGACAGCGTCCCATCTGAATCGAGCACCCCTACAATCGATTAAGGAGGCATCTCGGTGTTTTGTCGCCAGCACGACTGCAAATGGATTGGCTGTCTTCTCTGGCTTTTTACGGTACTTCTGGGCGTCCTTCTCCTCGTAGTCCAAATTCCACTACTCATTCTCCTCACGATAGACGGAGAACTCTCGATCCCCCGGTCTTGGGTCGAGAAGGCGATTAACCATCATTTAGGTGAAGACTATTCGATAACGTTCGATTCGATCAGCGTCGATGAGACCGGCACAGTTCGAATCAGAGAGGCCACGGTCCGGAACAAGATCGGCCGAAAGATGGGATCTGCAGAATTCCTCAAAGCAGATTTCTATCTCCCTTCGATCGTTTTCGGAATCTTTCACGTGGAACAGATCCAAGCCCGCAACGTGGAATTCATCGACACCCGAGGTCCACTGGGCATTGACTCCTCGGTTCTCGAAATCCCAGCGTTGAATATCCTCCGGGAAAATGACCACTGGCAGATCGATGACGCAAAACTCATTTGCTCCAATCTTCCCATTTCGATTTCAGGCAACGTTCGCAAGCCGAGGCTGGATCAGAAGACCGGCCCCTCCACCAATCATTGGATCCAGTTCCTTGAAGGTATATCGGTGCTGGATTCCCAAATGCAGCGCGTCAAGAACCCGTATCTAAGGATCGAGTTATCCTCAACCCGCGGGAATGCGAACACCGTAAAAGCCACATTCACCGCAGATCGTGCCGATCTCCCGTTTGACATCCGGCTAGACGACGGGGTCCGCATTTCCTCTGGAGCCACACTCGCCGGCGGTGATCTAAGACCGGGCCCCATCGAGTTCAGCGCCGGACACGTCAGCTATTCGAACAGTGTGAGCGCGGAGAGAGTTCGCCTAAGAATGCCCCCACCCGGAGGCTATTCAACAACTGCTATGATAGCGGGAGCCATCGCTCAGGTCTCCGCAGAATCTCTCACGACGCCGGAGGTAACGCTATCGCAGCCCACACTGGATTTGACCGTACAACCGAACTTTGTCGCGAAAGCAAAAGGACAGGTTGGCCTCTTCGGCTACCCGATCTCCATTCAAAGCGAGATCAACCTCCTCCGCCGTTCAGCAACCGTAGAGACGGCAGGCTTACTCTCCGTCCCGGACATACTGAGTCATCCAGCCGTACCTCGAGAAATCGTCGATTTCAACATCCAGTTCGAGAAGCCCGTCTACGCTCGTTTGATTTCCACATTCAGCAAAGGGAAGTTCATTCCCGACGAAGTTCAATTCCAGGCCGAATCGGAAGCCTTCGACATCTCCGACCTCACCGGCATTTACGCCCAATCAGCTGGGGTGCTGTACCCGCACGAACTCCGGGTAGCAGTGAACCACATTCTGATCCAAAAAACCGACTACCACCTCTACGGGAAATACTTTCACGACTTCCGCTCCAACAAGTTTCGGTTCCTGGTCCAAGGAGGATTTATGCCGATGGACATTGCAGGGTTCATGAGGTCCTGGTGGGACGATGTGTGGAAGGAGTTCGTCATCAATGATACCCCCTATGTCGATTTGGAGCTCTGGGGAGACTGGGACCACTACGACCTCCGAAGCATGTTCGCCGGAGTTCGCTTCAGCGACATTGTCCTCAAAGGAATGGAAATTGATCACGGGTATGCCCGGATGAGAACACGCCCTCATCTCTTCGAAACATTTGAGCTGTACGCATTTCGACCAGAAGGACTGGCCCACGGATCGTTCGGGATCCTTCTCGACTGGGAAACACGGGAAATCTACGCCAATACCTATAATCTGTCTACCTCGGTGGATTTCACCAAGCTTGCTCCTCTTTTTGGGGATGAACTCCAAGAGCCCCTATCAACCTTCGAACTCACGACCCATCCGGAGCTGAGAATCGAAGGCATTCTCTTTCCCCCCATCGAAGGAAAGATTTCCCCCGCCAACCACTTGGTCATCAATGCGGCCACCGACGATTCACTGGTTTACAAAGGCATTGAACTGGACGATCTGCAGCTCACTGCGGTCTATCAGGGTAAGACACTGTACCTTTCTCCGATCTCATTCGGCCTCGGCGGCGGCAAAGGGAGTGCCCACTTCACTCTATGGCCCGATGAAACCGATAGAGGCCATAGCAGCTTTCAACTGACGCTAAATGATGCCATCCCCTACAAAGTGGTTCAAGCGATCCCGCAACTCAAAGAAGCGGCTGGAGATCGGTTCGACGAGAATCAGAGCGACGACCTTGAAGACAACTCCCTGAACTTCTCGATCGAAGGATCCGGAAATATCAGCGAGCCCGAAACTCTACTGGGGGAAGGAAACATCGACCTGCTGACCCCGAATCTGGCAAATGTCAGGCTCCTTGGGATTCTTTCCCGCATTTCTGAGGAACTCCCACTGCCAATCACTCTGGGCTCTTTCCAGTTCGAACGGGTGAAAACCTCATTCCTTCTCAACCGTGGCCTGATCGAGATCCCCGACCTCACTCTCCACAGCCCAAGCTCGCGGCTCCTGGCTTCCGGCGCCTACGAAATGGAAAACCAGTCGATTGATTTTAATGCCCAAATGCAGCTGATGCGCGAAGTCAAATTCCCAATCCTCGCACAGATCGGAATGCTCCTCAACCCGGTCGGGAAGGTGTTCGAATTTCACGTTTGGGGCGAAATCGATGATTTGAATTGGCGCCTCTACCTCGACCCAAGAAGTTGGTAGGCTATACCGCTCGAGGCGCACTGTACACAGGCGAGACCTAAGATCCGGCGAGATCCTGCAGCTCGGCGATCCGCTTGGCTGCCACTTCCTGCTGCGCCTTTACCGCCGCGGGAATACCCTCGACGGACTCCACTGGGATAAACTCGAGAGCCGCGGAGTTCATACAGTAACGCAATCCTGTTGGCTCGGGCCCATCCTCGAACACATGCCCGAGGTGTCCACCGCAATCGACGCAGTAATTTTCGACTCTGCGCATTCCATAAGAAGTGTCCACCTCATCTCCGACCAGTCCTTCGGCAAGAGGTCGAGTGAAACTAGGCCAGCCGGTGCCCGACTTGAATTTATCCTCGCTCGAAAACAACGGCGTCCCTGTCGCAGCGCACACGTAGATTCCCACGCGTTTCTCGTCCCAATAGGGGTTCTGAAACGGTCTTTCCGTTCCGTGGTCACGCATGACCGCGAATTGCTCAGGAGTCAGCACCTCTCTCCATTGCGCCTCCGTCAACTGTACCTTCTCCGCACGGCCGGAAGCAAAATTCCCACTCGGAACTCCACAAGCCCCGTCTTCACAATGATCTTCACTCATAAATCCTCCTGTGTTCATCGAGACCCATAAAGCCGCCCCCACTGAAACCAGCACCAACAGCAAAATTTTCCACATGCCCCAAGCAAACCCAAAGTCCCCAAAAACGCAACTCCACCGCACCCTCGACCCCCTTTATGGCAATTATTTTATGTCTGATCTATTATCTGGAGATAATTTTATCCGTTGCGGGATTCAGGCAATTGTTCATCGTGAGAATCAAATTGCGTCATGCCAAAGATCGAAAACAGCCCTCTATCACCTCTTGCTGGGAAAACCATTGTCCTCGGCGTGTGTGGTAGTATTGCCGCCTATCGAGCGGCCGACATTACGAGCCAACTGACGAAGGCAGGGGCCGCCGTTTTTCCGGTCATGACACTTGAGGCGACCCGGCTTATCGCACCACTGACATTGAAGACCCTCGCACGGAACCCCGTGTCATGGGATCTATGGAAAGAAGAGGAAGGTTGGCAACCGGGGCACATCGAGCTCGCCGACAATGCCGACCTTTTTCTGGTCGCTCCAGCGACCGCGCATACGATGGCCTGCTTCACACACGGCCTGGCCCCCGACCTCCTCACCTCAATTTACCTGGCAACGCAGGCTCCAGTTCTCCTCGCTCCTGCGATGAATGGGAAGATGCTTTCCCATCCCGCTACTGCAGGGAATTTGAAAATTCTACGAGAGCGCGGGCATCATTTCGTCGAACCGGCCGAGGGAATGCTCGCTTGCGGTTATGAAGGCAAAGGAAGGCTGGCTCCGGTCGAAGAGATCGTCGAAGCTGCCACAAATCTTCTGATAAGCAATCATGGCTGATTCCTTTGCACTGGTATTGGGCGACGACGAATTTCTCGTCGACCGTCGGGCTGGCGAAATATTTACTCCCTGGAAAGCCGCGGCAACAGATGAGTACTCGGTCGAGGTAATCGACGGGCGGGCACAAACGGTCGATGAAGCGAGCACCGCAATCTCCCGATTTGCCGAATCCGCGCAAACGGATTCTCTATTTGGCGGTGGAGCAAAAACGGTTTGGCTTCGAAATCTGAATTTCCTCGGTGAGGGCCGTCTCGGCCAAAGTGCCGGAGCGAAGGAAGAGGTCGAACGACTCCAAGGGCTTCTGGGGCAAATGGCCGGAGGGGATTCAAAAATTCTTGTTTCCGGAGCTCCCGTCGATCGACGGCGCGCATTCTACAAGTGGGCATCGAAGCAAAAAGGATTCGAGGCCATCGACGCGAAAAAAGCGGGTCCAGCAGCGTTTCAACAAGTCGTCGAACAAGAATGCGAAGCCTCCGGGGTAAAACTGTCCCGCATGGCACTGGAAATCCTGCGGGCCAAACTCAATGGGGAGATCCGCATGGCGGTGGAAGAGATCCGCAAGTTGATCACCGCCCTACCCGCTGGCAAAACCGAGATCACGGAGAAGCAGGTGACCGAAGAGGTCCCGGAATTCGGAGAACCCGAATTTTTTGAAGCAGCCGACAAATTCTTTCGTGGGAATTTAGCCGACGCACTGGAAGCCATTCGGCGCCATTTTTTCACTCAGAAGGAAGGGCGCCCTCTTCTAGCCAACTTGCTCAACCGCAACCGGTTAATGATTCAAGTCCGAGTCCTCTCGGATAGCCGCATGCTCAAAGGGAGCGGAAATCGAGTCGACGCGGCGAGCCTGAAGGAAGCTGCGGCATGGGCTGAACCTTGGTATGGGGACACCACGAAGAAGACACCCGTGAACGTCTTTGCGCAGAACCCTTACTATCTCGGCAATTTAGCAGGTGCGGCACGCCGGCTGACACTGCGTCAGCTCTTCGATTTTCAGACAGCTTTCGTCGACGCCTTCATGGAGATGATCAATCGGCCCAACGATCACGAAGCGGTTTTCCGGGAACTCGCCGTTCGATGCCTGGCCCCATCCGGCCCGAAACGGTAGACTAGAGTCCGGCCTCGCTGGCGGTATCCGGAACGGCCAATAGCTCAATCGATGTCGCCTTTCCGGTGGAATCGAAGTCAATGATTACGCCCCGCATCCAGACATCCTCTTGCGCGACGGTAAATTTTCTCGGCATCCCATCAATAAATCGCTGCAGGACCGGTTCGACCTCGCGACCAAGCACGGATCGGTAGGGGCCCGTCATGCCAACATCCGTAATCGCGGCAGTCCCGCGCGGAAGGATCCGCGCATCCGCCGTGGCGGTGTGGGTATGGGTCCCCACAACGGCAGTGGCCAGACCGTCCAGCATCCACGCCATTGCGATCTTCTCCGAAGTGGTCTCGGCGTGGATCTCCACGAGAAGAGCATCAACCTCCGGCCTCAGTTTCTCAACCAGGCGCTCAGCTTCCCGAAAGGGGCAGGATGATTTGATCTTCATGAACTCCCGGCCCAACACGGTGAACACACCTAATCGGAAGCTTCCGCCATTGATAATCAAATGGGTACGACCGGGACAACTCGCGTCCAAATTCGCGGGGCGGCACACTTTATCCAACCCCCCAATCTCCGCGGGAAAGCCCCTTTGGTCCCACACGTGGTCCCCCAGCGTGATGGCATCGACTCCATAGTCCAGAATCTCCCGGGCCATTTTTCCGGTGATCCCCGCACCCGCAGCGGCGTTCTCACCATTTGCGATGACTCGATCAATCTGGCGCGTTTGACGAATCTCCTGAAGGCGCTGCTGCAAAATCTTACGACCGGGGCGACCAACGATGTCCCCCAAAAACAAAATACGTGGCATGCCTGTATTGACTCATTCTGCCCGTCGAAAGGAAAGGATGAAATGCTTGCTTCCGCGCACCAATCCGGGTTTCCTTTTCCCCTTTTCCACAAAACCATGTCGACCAAATCAGCAAAGCCTTCGCCGGAAACCGTTCTTCCGTTCCAGCCTCAATATGAGGAAGGACCTGAAATGATAGGTGCCGACGTCGTGGTATCCGCCCTTGAACGGGAGGGTGTCGACACCGTGTTTGCCTACCCTGGCGGCGCCTCACTCGAGCTGCACCAAGCGCTCGTTCGTTCGGAAAAGATTCGCACAATCCTCCCCCGCCACGAACAAGGCGGCGGATTCATGGCCCACGGCTACGCCCGCGCCACCGGCAAAGCATCGGTCTGCATGGCCACATCCGGCCCCGGAGCGACCAATTTGATCACCTGTATCGCCGATGCGTACATGGATAGCATCCCCCTGATCGCGATCACCGGCCAAGTGTACCAAACGCTGATCGGAAAGAGCGCATTCCAGGAAACTGACTTCCTGGGCATTTCAATGCCAGTGGTCAAGCACAGCTATCTGGTACTGAAAGCGGAAGATCTGCCTACCGTCATCAAAGAAGCTTTTCATATCGCGCAGACTGGCCGTCCCGGCCCGGTTCTCATCGATATCCCGAAGGACGTACAGCAGAGTCTTTTCAAACCCAAATTCCCTCTCGAGATCAACCTCCCCGGCTACCCCGAACCTCCCGTTGCAGAAGATGAGAAACTGCTGGAAGTTCTGGGGCTGATCCAACAAGCCGAACGCCCGGTCCTTTACACAGGCGGCGGAATTATCAGCAGTCACGCCACAGAAGCGCTGCGAGAATTTTCCCGGAAGACCGGCGTTCCCGTCGCCTCAACGCTGATGGGCTTGGGAGCAATGGACCCCGACGAAGAATTGTCCCTTTACTGGTTCGGTATGCACGGTTCGGTCGCGGGGAATTGGGCGGTGTGCGAAAGTGACCTCCTCATCTGCGCGGGCGCCCGATTCGACGACCGGATTACCGGCAAGGTCGAGAAATTCGCTCCCGATGCGAAGATCGTTCACTTTGACCTGGACCGTTCGGAGCACCACAAAAACAAAAAGGCCCATTTTCCAATTTTCGGGGAAATTCGTCACGCTCTCGAGCGCATGAACGAGTTGATCGACTCCACTGATTTCGCCAAACCGGATCTTTCTCCGTGGATGGCAAAACTCACCGACTGGAAAAAGCAACACCCTTTCCACTTCAAGGAAAGCCCACACATTCTTCCCCAGGAGGCAATTAAGGTCCTCTACGAAGAGACCAACGGTGACGCGATCATTACGACCGGAGTTGGCCAGCACCAGATGTGGGCCGCCCAGTACTACCGATTCAAAGAGCCGCGCACCTACATCAGCTCGCTCGGTCTCGGAACGATGGGATTCGGATATCCCGCCGCCGTTGGCGCCAAAGTCGCCTTCCCCGATAAGCAGGTGATTGATATCGATGGCGATGGATCATTTCTGATGAACGTTCAGGAGCTCGCGACTGCGAACATCGAGAAGATCAACGCTAAGTGCCTCCTCCTGAACAACCAGCACCTCGGTATGGTCGTCCAATGGGAAGACCGCTTCTACCAAGGGTGCCGCGGGCAGACCATCCTCGGCGATCCCGAAAATATCGGAAGTCCCGAGAACATCGACGGACTCTACCCGAATTTTGTTAAGATTGCAGAAGGGTTTGGCGTGAAAGCACGCCGCGTGATCCGCAAAGAAGAACTCCGGGAAGCCATTCAGGAAATGCTCGCCCACGACGGTCCCTACCTCCTCGACGTAGTCGTTCCCTACACAGAGCATGTTCTTCCAATGATTCCACAAGGAAAGTCCGCTAAGGAAATCCTCACCGAGTGATTGAAGCCAGACGGTCCTCGACCAAGAAGACGGGCCACGATGCAGGCGTTGCTTCGGTTGTCCGGACCCAAAAATCTTCCAACACTGCAACAATCCCTTTTGATTCGCGGTATGTCCGGTTGACAACCGCACAGGGTCCGGTTCCTGTTGTGGCGTGAGCGACGAACCGAAGATCCTCCAAGCCTACTGGGAGTCCACTAGTTCCGGTCTCGTCGTGCTCAACCACGACTGGGTCAGCCAAAAAGAAAAGCCTCCCCTGTTTTTCGGCCCGCCGACTCGCCCGTTTCAGCAACTTGAACGAACCTCGCCATTGCTCTACGGGCAGATGGCGGGATACCTCAAGTTTCGCCGAAAACTCCTATTTACCTTTGAGCTCCCAGAGAGAGAGAATAGCGAGCTACTCAAACAGGGGATCTACGTAGCTGGCCCATTCAACAACTGGAGCCCCCTGGATCACGGAAAAACTTGGCGGATGCAACGAACCCGTCTCGACGGTATCGATTTTGCAGTCCTACGGTTCCCGTCCGAACAGATCGACCCTTCCGCTCCGTTTACTTTCAAATTTCAAACCGGCAACGGAGACTGGCTCGAGGTGTCCCGCAGCGCGCCCAACGCAGTGTTTGACGAAAATGGCGCCTGCAACCACGAGTACCATCCAGAACGCACGGGACTCCATTTGTTCACGTTTCACGTTTCCGAGAACGAGGAAACCGAGGGCAATGAACAGGTAATCTGGTCATCCCCGGAACACACGGAAGTCCGCCACCTTCCGCCGACTCGTGACTTTCTCGAGCTCCACTCCGATGCACAGCTCGGTGCGACACTCGAGAAGAACGGAACCACCTTCCGCATCTTCGCACCCCGGGCGAGCAGAGTTGTAGTCGAGTTCGAAAACGACCCGTCCATGAGCTCACCCACTTCAGCAGAGCTCACAGGACCACAGGAAGGGGTATGGGAAGCCCATGTCCCCAAGCGCTTAGAGAAGTGGTTCTACCAGTACCGCATTTTTGGCGAGAATCCTGATACCTCTACCCAGTTCAACCCCGACATTGCCATCCTCGATCCCTATGCGAAAGCCGCCTACGGCCGGTCCGGGCCAGGTATCATCCTCGGTGAATCGTCGTTCCCAAAAAACGGCGTAGACCCAGGGTTTACACCGCCTCGATGGGACGATCTGGTCGTCTGCGAGTGCCACGTGCGCGATTTGCTCGCGCGTCTCCCCTCATCGATGAAGCCAGAGGATCGACTCGGCTACACCGGGCTGGCAAAATGGATACGCAGCGGCCAGTCCTACCTGCACGAACTCGGAGTCAATGCCGTCGAACTCCAACCCATCCAGGAATTTGATAGCCTCTCGAAGGAGGAATATCACTGGGGCTACATGCCCGTAAACTATTTCTCCCCCGAAAGCACGTACGCCAAACATCCGGAAAAGGCCAGCCAGGTCGAGGAGTTCCGCGATCTGGTTCAGGCGATGCACGAGCAAGAATTCACCGTCATCCTGGATGTCGTCTACAACCACATCGGTGAGCCGAACAATCTCCTCTTTCTCGATAAATATTACTACTTCCACCTCAATACTCATCACTACCTGATGAACTGGAGCGGGTGTGGAAATGACTTACGCACTGATGCTCCGATGGTCCGTAGAATCATCATTGAGAGCTTGGTTCATCTGGTCGAGCAATATGGGGTCGACGGGTTTCGCTTCGACCTAGCGGACTTGGTCGGTAAGCCAACACTCATGGCGATCGAAAAGGAGCTCAAGGCACGCTTTCCACACATCATCCTAATCGCCGAACCCTGGAGCTTCCGCGGTCATATCGCCGACGATCTCAAAGATACCGGATGGTCATCATGGAACGATGGGTACCGGGATTTCCTCGCCGAGTATGTGCGAGGATCGAGCAACCGCGATGCGGCCCAATATTTCATCGCTGGTTCGCCCAACAGCCGAACCAGTTGGCCCGCTCAAACCGTGAACTACGCCGAGTCTCACGACGACTATTGCTGGCTAGACAGAATCACTGAAAACCCGGACCACGTCGGATGGAATCCCACACCGACCGACAGGCGTCGAACTCATCTCATGGGCGCGCTCCTGTTTTCTTCACTCGGCATCCCCATGCTTTCTGCCGGTCAAGATGGTCTCCGCACCAAGGGAGGAGTCCACAACACCTATCAACGAGGAGATCTCAACGCGATCGACTACGAAAGGCGGACCTACTACTCGGGAACGGCACAGTATTTTGCGCAGTGGACGCGCCTACGCATTTCACAGGTTGGGCGTCTTTTGCGGCCGGGTAAACACCGAGATGGTTACCTCACCTTCTCAGGCGCCGATGATTCGACAGCTATCGCCTGTCTCTACAATGCGGATCAAGTCGATGGACGAGAGCAGCTTTTGTTCGCCATCAACCCCCATTTCGAACCGGCACTCATACCTATGCCCAAGGGGGCTCAGCGAGAAGACTGGACTCAAATCGCCGATCAAGAGCGGGTTAGCCGCCACGGACTCGAAGGTGCGCTCCATGCGATAAGCCCCAAAGGAATCTACCTTCCCGCCATGTCCTGCGGCCTCTGGCGCTCTTAGCTCTCCTAATCTGATGAATTCTTTTTACTACTTCCACGCATTGTGCATAATTCCCACTGTTATTCTCTTGCCTTGCCATTCGGTCACCTTTTGATCGAAAGAGCCTTTTTCTGACAATCGGGAAAACCAAAATTTAAATTTCTCTAATCCAAAAAATAGGAAACAACATGCCGACAAAAATCGGAATCAACGGCTTCGGCCGTATCGGAAGGCTCGTTTTCCGGGCCATCGTGGACAAAGGGCTGCTCGGCAGCGATGTGGAAGTGGTTGCGATCAACGACCTCGTTCCCGCTGACAACCTTGCGTACCTCCTCAAATACGACTCGATTCAGGGCCGTTTTAACGGAACCGTCGAGGCTCCAGACGAGGACACACTCGTCGTCAACGGGAAGACCATCAAGTCTCTGTCCATCAAAGAAGGCCCGAAGGCTCTCCCATGGGGTGAGCTCGGCGTCGACATCGTCATCGAGTCGACTGGTCTCTTCGTTCAAGACACCGCGGCTCAAGGCCACATCGACGCAGGCGCCAAGAAAGTCATCATCTCCGCTCCCGGTAAGGGCGACGGCGTGAAGACGGTTGTTCTCGGCGTCAACGACGACACCCTCGAAGCTTCGGACAACATCATTTCCAACGCCAGCTGCACCACCAACTGCTTGGCTCCGATCACCAAGGTTGTCCTCGACAACTTCGGTATCGTCGAAGGCTTGATGACCACCGTTCACAGCTACACCGCTACCCAGAAGACCGTTGACGGCCCAAGCCGCAAGGACTGGAAGGGTGGCCGCAGCGCTGCGATCAACATCATCCCGTCAACCACGGGTGCTGCCAAGGCTGTTGGCCTCGTCCTCCCAGAGGTCCAGGGCAAACTCACCGGTATGGCCTTCCGCGTGCCGACTCCAACCGTTTCCGTCGTCGACCTCACCGTCCGCACGGAAAAGGCTGCGAGCTACGCAGACATCTGCGCCAAGATGAAGGAAGCTTCCGAAGGCAGCCTCAAGGGCATCCTCGGCTACACCGAAGACGAGGTCGTCAGCTCGGACTTCATCCACTGCGATCTCAGTTCGATCTTTGATGCCGGTTCCGGTCTCGGACTGAACGACAATTTCGTGAAGCTCGTCTCCTGGTACGACAATGAGTGGGGTTACAGCAACCGCTGTGTCGAACTCCTCCAAAAGGTCCGGGGACTTCTCTAAGCAAAACGCAATTGAGGCCTTGATCCGTCTACGCGATCAGGGACCCTGAATTTTCAGGCCGTCACGGTAACTATTTTATTCCGTGACGGCCTTTTTTCTCATCAATTCCCACGCAGAATGTCACTCATTCTCGCGCAAACCTATTTACCACTCGTAGTCTAAACTATTATGTCGAAAGCAAAAACTATCGATTCAGTCGATCTTTCCGGCAAGCGGGTCTTTGTCCGCGTCGACTTCAACGTTCCTCTCGATAGCGCAGGCACTATCTCTGACGATAGTCGTATTGTCGCAGCACTCCCAACGATCAAAAGATTGATCGAGCAAGGAGCTAAGATTATCCTCGGCAGCCATCTCGGACGCCCCAAGGGCAAAAGAGTACCGGAGATGAGCCTCGCTCCAATAGCCCGAGAACTCAGCGAAAAACTCGGCCAGCCAGTTTCGTTCGTCAACGACTGCATCGGCGATGAGGTAAAAGCGGCCGCCGAAGCTCTCGAACCCGGCCAGGTTCTACTTCTCGAAAACCTTCGCTACCATGAGGGTGAGGAGAAAAATGATCCAGAGTTTACCAAACAACTCGCTGCCAATGCCGAAGCCTACGTCAACGACGCCTTCGGCACTGCCCACCGCGCCCATGCCTCGACAGCAGGTGTCTGCGATTTTCTTACACCAAAGGTTGCCGGCTACTTAATCGAAAAGGAACTCGCTTATCTCGGCGAGAAAACCGGCAACCCAGAGCGTCCTTTCGTTGTGATTCTCGGTGGAGCCAAGGTCAGCGACAAGATCGCCGTCATCGACTCTCTTCTGGAAAAGGCCGACACTATGCTGATCGGCGGAGCTATGGCCTACACTTTCGCGCTGGCAAATGGCCGAACTGTTGGGGAGAGCCTCTGTGAGGTCGACAAGGTCGATACCGCAAAGGCAGCCTTGAGCAAAGCCGCTGAAAAGGGAGTCAAATTCCTTCTTCCGTCCGACAACCTGGTCGCCAAAGGATTGAACTTTAAAGCAAAATCCGTTGCCGAAACCCAAATCATCTCCGGCAACATTCCCGAAGGATGGGAGGGCGTGGATATTGGACCCGAGACCATCAAGACGTTCTCAGAAGAGATTGCTGGTGCAAAAACGATCCTATGGAACGGCCCAATGGGGATTTTCGAAATCTCAGAATGCAGCAAAGGAACGTTCGCAGTCGCTGACGCAGTCGCCTCCAACAATGGCACTTCGATCATCGGGGGTGGAGATTCGGTCAAAGCAATCAAGAATAGCGGATTCTCTGACAAAGTGACGTTCATGAGCACCGGTGGTGGCGCCAGCCTCGAGTTCCTCGAAGGTAAAACCCTCCCCGGTGTCGCTGCTCTCGACCAAGAATAAACGAATTACTAAAAAACTAGATATTATGAGCAATTCCTCTCGAAAATACCTGATCGCAGGAAACTGGAAGATGAACAAGAACGCCACCGAAGGCGTTGAACTTGCAGAAGACATCGTCTCCCAACTCGGAAGCAAAACTTCAGTTGGCGTAGTAGTGTGCCCTCCATACACCGCCCTCGAAAGCGTCGGAAAGGCTATTTCTGAGTCCAACATCCAACTGGGATCTCAGAACATGAACCCAGAGGCCTCGGGCGCCTATACAGGTGAAATTTCTGCGGAGATGCTTCGCAGTCTTTTCGTCACACACGCAATCCTCGGTCACAGCGAACGCCGCGCACTCTTCCACGAGAACGATGCGTTCATCAACAAGAAGGTTCTTGCCGCGTTGGCCAACAACTTGCGCCCGATTCTCTGTGTTGGGGAAACTCTGGAGGAGCGTGAATCGAACAAGACCATTGATATCGTCTCCGCGCAGATCCGCAAAGGTCTCGAAGGAGTAGGTGAAGACCAAGCGGAGAATATCGTTGTGGCCTACGAACCAGTCTGGGCTATCGGTACCGGCAAAACGGCGACACCCGAAATGGCTCAAGAAGTTCACGCGGCCATCCGAAAGGTTCTTTCAGAGCTCCTCGGTGAAGAGAAAGCCGATAAGGTTCGCATCCTTTACGGTGGATCCATGAAGCCTGAAAATGCTCCTGAACTATTGGCGCAACCCGATATCGACGGTGGACTAATCGGCGGCGCAGCGCTTACCGCCCGCTCATTCGTCGGAATCGTAGAAGCGGCAGCTGAATTGGCCGGTTGATTTTAAAAGATACATCGTCTGCGCACTTTCTTGCGTTGCACGGTTTTACAGGAGAGGGGGCGGATTATTCCGCCCTTTCTTCGTATACCGGCGGTGACTGGCTATGCGCGGACCTTCCCGGCCACGGTAGCCTGAAGGACGCAACCCACAATCAGTTCTCCATCTCCAGCATAGAGAAGCAAGTCCTCGCTAGGCCGCCGTCATCCGGCTATATCGGCATAGGGTATTCAATGGGCGGACGCCTACTCCTTCATCTAGCACATCGCAATCCGGATATTTTCAAAGCCCTGGTTCTCATCAGCACCAGCCCCGGCCTCCGGACCGAGCGAGAACGGATCGAACGAATCCGTTCCGATGAAAAATGGATCAGAATTTTAGAAACTACCCCCCTCCCCCACTTTCTTGATCTGTGGTGGAATCAACCAATCCTCGCAAGCATACGCAATTTACCCGCAACCCAATTAAATCAGCTGAGAGAACAACGTCTTAAAAATTCTCCCGATGGGTTAATTCGCTCCCTTCAGCAAAATGGCACCGGCGCAATCCCCTCCATGTGGGAAGCTCTACCGGATCTCCAGATGCCTTCACTCTTAGTCGTGGGCCAGTCAGACATGAAGTTTCAAAAGATCGCAAAGCAAATGAAACTCGGATTAGCCCGGGTCCGCTACTCAGTAATTGATCAGTCCGGGCACTCGCCCCACCTGGAAAATCCCCAAGACACTTCTCTCGCCATCAAGGACTTTCTCCAAACAATGTAAATAGCTCCTGTTCATTGCCCGACACCCTGATCGGCAGTAAAAGAATAGGCATCAGGGACAGCTAAATAGACTTCCCCCACTACCCAAACAGGCCTTTCCGCAGCCCGGTCCCCACCGAGAGACCACCCCAGTCAGCCCCCGCCATCCCGTGCGGCTTCCGCGGCCGTATCCCTTCAGGCAATTCTTTCAGCTGCGCCTCCACAAACTCCACCGACCCCAGCACAATTCCGTCGGTAAAATACCGAACCCGGCAGCGAAGCACAGTAGC
>DGMY01000078.1 GCA_002388665.1 Opitutia bacterium UBA4506
CTCATCAAATGATAATAAGCAGTCTCCCCCAATACCTTTCGTCTCCGACTCATGCTCCAAAACTACCGCTTCCTAACGGCCTCCGTCAATACTAATTTGTCTGACCTATTAAATCAAATTTTTTTAAGAACGATTGATATCAACTGAAACTTTAAGGTTTTGTTCCAAGACGCCTCGGAATGTTCCTCGGAATGGGGCTACGTCGTGGTAATCTCTGCCTGTTGCTACCTTAATGTGGCGGTCGCCTACTACTTGGTTGTTTGTTGGATCCAGGCCCCACCATCGATTTCCGGGGAGACTTACTTCTATCCAAGCGTGGCTTGCCGCGGATCCTACTAACTCTGATCCTGGAATTGTTGGGTCGACTGGTTCTATGTAGCCGCTTACGTACCGTGCCGGAATTCCTGCCGTCCGAAGTATGGATAGCATTGCGTGGGCAAAATCTTGGCAGACGCCCTTTCTCATTTGAATAACGTTCTTAAGTGGAGTGCTGACGTCAGTCGCTCCCGGTACGTATTTAAAATTTTCGTAGATCCATTGATTGATCGTCAGAACGGTTTCGACGAGAGGAGCGCTAGAGCGATAGAATTCTGTTTCCAGAGGTCTTAAGACGGCACCCAGAGGAACTAAGCGGGTTGGTCGGCGGTAGTCTATGGAGCTCAACGCGGATCGGGACAGGATCTGTCTGGCCTCTGCTACCGTTACGTCTGCACAATAGTTGACTGGGGCCTGATGGGCGGTCTCAACCACTGACGAAGACGCTATTTCCAGAGTTGGGTGTCGGAACGGAATCGCGAAGTATTCAACTCGGTTCCCCCAGTAATCTTCGAACGAACCTACGGGAACATCTGGATCGACCACCAAATTCCGGGACAGGACGGTCTGCCACGGTCCGGACATTGGGCACAGTCGCAACTCCGCTACAGACTCTGAAGCGGGCTCGGCATATTTATAAAAAGTCGTGTGGGATACTGAAAATCTCACTGAGGAGAAACTGGAAGGATGGGTGCGAGGTTGGCAATCCGAATCAATGAATTTCGACTGACGTCTTGCTTCGGACGAATCAAATGGCAAGGTAGCGAACAATGCTCAAAGTGAACGAACGTCCCTTTCTCAATCGTGAACGCCCCGTCGACTGGTCTACGCTAACCGCAAACTGTTTAGTATCGGACATCCAGGAGGCGATTGGCCTCGCCGATGAGCAGTTGGCATCCATCGAGAAGTTACCCCTGAGTGCCTGCGATTACGAAAATGTGATCGCCGGAATGGAGAAGGCACTGGAAGTTCTTTCAGACAGTTGGAGTCTCGCAGGTCATCTGAGCAGTGTCCGCACAGATCCGGATTTCCGGAAAGCTTACAATGAAGTACTGCCTGCAGTGAGCCACTTTTACGCAGGACTATGCCTGAGAGGCGGTCTTTGGGATCGCATTCACCACGTATCGGAAAATTCCGCGCAGCTCACCGACCCGGAAAAGCTACGCCACCTTCAGGAGACTCGACGTGACTTTGAAGAAGCCGGAGCCCAACTTGAAGAAGAAGGGAAAAATCGGCTCCGCGCGATTGAATCGAAATTAGCGGCGAAGACCCAAAAGTTTACTGAAAACGTACTAGATTCCACAGAGAAGTGGGAATTGATCGTCACTGACATCTCTCGATTAGAGGGACTACCCAATTCGGCTCTGGAATCTTCCCGAGAAGATGCGAAAGCGCACGGACACGGAAGCGACGATTCGCCGGCTTGGCGTTTTTCTCTCCAGGCTCCGTCCTATCTTCCGATCCTCCAATACGCGCACTCCGATTCCCTGAGGAAAGAGATCTGGGAAGCTGCAACCCGGATAGGAAACGACGGTACCTACGACAATCCGGCTTTGGTCCTCGAGATCCTAGAACTTCGGAAGGAAAAAATCGAACTCCTCGGGTTCAAATCATTCGCTGACTACACAACGAGCAGACGGATGGTGAAGAATGGGGAGTCCGCCCTAAAATTCATCGAAGAGTTGCATGAAAAAGTGTCTCCTCGTTTCCAGGAAGAAATCCGTGAGCTGGAAGAATTCCGCGCACAGGAGACCCAATCCTCACCTCGCAATCTCGATCCATGGGAGGTTTCTTACTGGGGAGAGCAATTGCGAAAGAAACGCTTTGATTTTGATGAAGAAGAACTCCGGCAATGGTTCCCCATCCGATCGGTACAGAACGGCCTATTCACACTGGCCGAGAAAGTATTCGGGGTGCGCATCAGCCCCAAGACGGAACCCGACGCCGCTAAAGTTTGGCATCCATCCGTAGAATTTTACGACCTCGAGGATTCCAGCGGTCAATTTCTCGGCTCATTTTACGCGGACTGGTATCCTCGCAAGGGGAAGCGTGACGGTGCCTGGATGAATCCACTATTCACGGGAAACCCGACCTCGCCCGATGAGCCGATTCCCCACTTCGGCGTAATCTGTGGCAACCTGACTCCTCCTTCGGGTAGTCGCCCTGCCCTTCTAACTCATCGAGAAGTGGAGACCATCTTTCATGAGTTCGGTCACCTACTGCATCATCTTTGCAGTGAAGTGGGGGTCCGCGGACTTTCCGGTACGAACGTGGCGTGGGACTTCGTTGAATTGCCCTCTCAGATCATGGAAAATTGGTGCTGGGAAAGAGAGAGTTTAGATCTATTCGCCCTTCACTACGAGGACGGCTCCCCGATTCCCGAAGAGCTCTATCAAAAAATGCGCCGGGCTCGAAATTTTCAAAGTGCGATGCAAACCATGCGTCAACTCACCTTTGCAAAACTGGATCTCGAGCTCCACACCAACCGTACCTTTGCTTCAACTGAAGATCTATTTGCCTTTATCAAGACACTTCTAGCCGACTACCAGATGCCACTCCGGGTGACTCCACCAAGCATCCTACCCCGGTTTACTCATCTCTTTGGTTCAGCGACTGGATACGCTGCGGGCTACTACAGTTATAAGTACTCTGAGATGCTCGACGCCGACGCGTTCAGCCGGTTTCTCGGGGAAGGCATTCTAAACCCGTCCATTGGGAGGGAGTTTCGAAAGAAGATTCTAGCAAAAGGGAACAGTGCTCCACCTGCTGAGTTATTCAGTGACTTCATGGGGCGCGAACCGGACCCCGACGCGCTCCTCCGCCGGGCAGGATTGCTCACTGAGTGAGTCTCACTGGGACACTTCGCCACACTCGGAGATGGGTTATGCAGTCGTCCCAAGTGGATCTGACCCGACTAATAAAATTATATAACAAACTATATTTGAGTAGGTTATATATCTCTAATCCAATATGAGACGAGCTTGGTTGAACCCGGAACCAAACGTGCTAGACTCAAACTGAAACGCGATCAATTGGAATACCGATGAACCTACCACTTTACCTAATACTTATCATCCCGACCTTTATTCTCGCCTTCTGGGCGCAGCAAAGGGTGATTCAGACCTACAAGAAATACTCGCAGATCCGATCACGCAGTGGAATCACTGGAGCCGAAGCTGCGAGTTATGTCATGCGCCAAGCGGGCATCAACGACGTTGAAATTGTCCCGATCAACGGGGAGTTAACCGACCACTACGATCCCACCCGGAAGCGACTTTGCCTGAGCCAGCACAATTACAGCGGCAGTAGTCTCGCCGCACTCGGAGTAGCGGCCCACGAAGCAGGCCACGCCATCCAGCACAAAGTGGGATACTCGATGCTCAACACACGCATGGCTCTTGGCCCGATCACCAACATTGCATCGCGGATGCTCCCCATCGTGGTCTTTGGCGGCCTATTCTTGCATCTCGGTGGCCTCTTGCTTCTGGGAGTTGCGGTGTACGCAGTCCTCACAGTGTTCCAACTTGTGACACTTCCGGTTGAATTCGATGCGAGCAAGCGGGCTACCGTGCAATTGGAAAGCCTTGGTATTATTGATGCCGACGAGCTTCCCGGCGTAAAGCGGACCCTCAACGCGGCCGGTTGGACCTACATCGCGGCCTTCGTCTCTTCACTGTCGTGGCTTCTCTACTTTCTCGCAGCCTCCCGGCGCTAAGCGAGATTGTCGCGTGGAGTCGAACCTTCCTACCAACCCCCGGGGAATGACCCTACACATTAAATTTTGCAGAAAGTGCCTCTGGGTATCACTCATATCGATACAAATTTTCTCGTATTCTCTCAGCGCAGCTGGTCCCGATCTGATTGAAATAGCCGAGAACGTTTCGATCCGTCAGACGGAATCAAACGAGTACTTGGTGACGATTGCCAACCCCGTAGACTCTTCGTCGGCGCAGAGTTACCGACTGGTATCGACAGCCGATAGCCAGCCTCCCGCAGAATCTGAACAATACTCCGGGGTACAATCGATCCAGATTCCCGCGCGCCGAATCGTATCGCTGTCGACTACGTACATTGGACCACTAGAGGCCATCGGCGCGCTCGATCATCTAGTGGCCGTCGACAACGGTGGCTACCTGTACTCGGAGGAAATGCGAAAGCGAATTCAGCAGGAGAGCATCACTGAAACCGGCAGCGCTGAGAACCTCGACCTCGAGTCCATTATAGCGGCAAAGCCAGACCTCGTCCTCCTCACCCGTATAAACCCCGGCCAAGAAGCTCAAGAAACCCGCATACGCGAGGCAGGGATTCCGGTGCTAGTGACCGCAGCATGGAAAGAGACCAACCCTCTCGGCCGAAGCGAATGGATTAAGTTATATGGAATACTCACCGGAAAAGAGGAAGCCGCATTCAGGCTGTTCACAGAAACCCAAGATCGGTACGAAGAGCTAACCGAACTCATTCAGACCGGATCGCCGACACCCGCAAAAGTCCTGCTTTCTGCACCGTTCGGCGGGATCTGGTATATGCCAGGTGGACAGAGTTATACGTCTGCCTTTTTGCGGGATTCCGGCGCCGAATCACTATGGAATGAGAATCCCTCAACCGGGAGTTTTCCGATCGACCTAGAGTCAGCACTCGCGCGTGGATTCAACGCAGACTACTGGATCAACCCCGGACGCTACGCCTCCCTCGGCGAGCTCGCACAAGCGGACGAGCGCTTCGCAATTCTCCCCGTATTTCGAAACGGCCAAGTCTACAACCGCACACGCCGCATCTCGGCATCCGGCGGAAACGACTTTTGGGAATCCGGCAGCGTGTATCCCGACCGAGTTCTCGCTGATTTGATAGCAATCTTCCACCCGGAATTACTGCCAGACCACAAATTCTACTATTACGAACGCCTCAAATAGCAGACCCAGTAACAGAAATGCCGGAGGCGCTCGGCCAACGCTAGGAACACAGTCCGGCAAGCTCACCACTAGAAAGCAGCGAGCAAGCCGAAAGAGATACAGGACGATCTGGCCTTACCCGGCCTGACCGATACCCGCGAGCAATTCCTGAAACCAAGGAGTCGCGACCTCGAAAGGCTTCCCGCCCTTAATGCGGTCGAACTCGATCGCGCGCAGGATCCCGTTCTGATCCTCGTCATGACCAATGACCCCCCCTTCCTTGCGGAAGGCGCATTCTACTGCGAGGTCAACACAACTCTTAATCAGTCGAAGATCCTCTACATTCGCGGCCGAAGCACGTGCAAAATAGCCACTCTTCTGGACCAAAACCTTCTCGGCTCCAAGGGCCTCTGCGAACTTTTCTCCGAAATACTTACCGGGGTTAACCGCATCGAGTTTTACATGACCAAAGGCATCGCGAGGAACTTCCTCTCCCGCCTCTTCCATCTGAGCTACGATACTCTCGACTCCGGCCCCCTCACTGATGAAGAGATTCACACAATCCTGTTCATCCATAACCGCCTTTAGGCGATCTGCCTCGGCCTTCAAATCCAAATCCATCTCGGGAATAAAAACCCCATGCACCTCATGGCGCTCGCGACTCAAGCCGAGACCAGGAACCCATTCTTTGCGATCCAAAATCTTGCGGTACTCAGCGGCCGTTGCTGCGGTCAACCAACCGCAATTCCGCCCCATAACCTCGTGGATGATGAGCATCCGCGGGTTGGCATTATGCTCGGCCACCACATTCTCAAAAAAGCGAGCGCCCTGCTCCGCCGCGGTCCACGCACCCAAACTCTGGGCAATCGGGATCACGTCATTATCAATGGTTTTCGGCAACCCGATGACGGTGAGGCTGTAATCATTCTCCTTGAGAAAAGCGGCCAAATCGGCAGCTGCGGTGTTGGTATCGTCTCCCCCAATCGTGTGAAGAACATCAACCCCGTCGGCGATCAGTTGATCCGCTGCCTTCTTCTGCGGGTCTTCACCCTCGACAACGAGACCACGCTTCACGCAATCCTTTACGTTCGTCAGTTTCACCCGGCTGTTCCCGATCGGACTTCCTCCAAACCGGTGAAGAATACCTGCATTCTTCCGCATATCTGCATCCACCACGACCGAATCGCCGAGCAAAAGCCCCTTGTATCCGCTACGGTAGTAAATCAATTCGATAGAGGGATCCATCTCGGTATATCGCTCGATCAATCCGCCAACAGCGGACGAAAGACAAGGGGCCAGGCCGCCCGCGGTAAGGAACGCAACTTTCTTCGGCTTCATAGATACAGGGCATAGCTAGAACCGGGCCGACTGTCCAGACTCTGTCGAACGAAACCGAAAAAAGGCAGGAAGTGTTACAAGCTCTCCACGGACCCGCTTATACCTTGCTCAAAACAGTAAAATCCTCTGGTTTTATCCTTGTAACCCGATCCGATGTACTTAGCTTTAATCGTTTCGTTTCAACATCAACCAACTCAGAGACAAAGTAAGAAAACCTGATTTCTCCCCATTTTTCCGGGGCTTTGAACCATGAACATCACACCAAAAGACCTACTCGACGCAGGCGTACACTTCGGACACCAAGTCCGCCGCTGGAACCCTTGCTTTAAGCCTTATCTTTTCGATCACCGCAACGGTATCTCGATCATCGATCTCGAAAAGACTTACAACCAGCTGGAGAAAGCCTGCCAGTTCGTAACGGACACCACCCGCACCGGAAAGAACATCCTCTTTGTTGGCACAAAACGCCAGTCGCAGGAAATCGTCCGTGAGGCAGCAGCGGAAACCCGCATGCCATTCTGCGTAAATCGCTGGATGGGTGGAACGCTGACCAACTTTGCGACAATCAAGACCAGCCTCCAGAAGTACCGCCGCTTCCTGGCCATGGAGAAAGACGGTTCACTAAACGACCTCCCTAAAAAGGAAGGTGCTGCGATCCGTCGTCAGATGGTCCGGATGAACCGTAATTTTGAAGGAATCATTGACATCAATGACCGCCCTTCTGCTCTCTTCATTATCGACATCAACAACGAAGAGATCGCCGTTGAAGAGGCACGCCGCCTCGGGATTCCGGTAATCGCTCTTGTTGATACCAACTCTGACCCATCGCTCGTCGATTACCCGATTCCAGGCAACGACGACGCGGCCAAATCGATCCGCATCATCGTTGAAGCGATTATCGAAGCCATCCAAGATGGTCTCGAAAGCCGCGAGTCCGTATCGATGCCAAAATCCTCCGGACCGGTCATCACTCGGAACTCGTTCAACGACGTTGAAAACGAAGGCGAAGTCACCCTCCCCGAGGGTTTCACCGCCGAAGAAGAGTCTAAGGAATCAAACTAGTTCCTTTCCCAAAACACCCATTCTCATGAGTCAAATCAGTGCAAAACTCGTTGCCGAACTCCGCGCACAGACCGGAGTCGGACTAATGGACTGCAAGAAGGCGCTTCTTGAAGCTGCCGGAGACGCCGAAGAGGCGATCGCAATCCTCCGCAAGAAAGGAGTCGCAACCGCGGCCAAAAAAGCTGGACGTGATGCCAGCGAAGGCGTGGTTGAGTCCTACATCCACCTCGGTGGTAAGGTCGGCGTTCTTCTTGAGCTCAAGTGCGAAACAGACTTTGTTGCGAAGAACGACGCATTCAAAGGCCTCGCAAGAGACATCGCCATGCACGTTGCAGCTGCTAGTCCGCTCTACGTAAGTCGCGAAGACGTCCCAGAAGATGTCGTTGAAAAAGAGCGTGAAATCGCTGCTTCTCAAGCAGAAGGAAAGCCTGCACAAGCGATCCAGAAGATCGTTGAAGGCAAACTGGACAAGTACTTCTCAACGATCTGCTTGCTCGAGCAACCTTTCGTGAAGAACCCTGATCAAAGCATCAAGGACCTCCTCACTGAGAACGTGTCGAAGATGGGCGAGAACCTGATCATTGGTCGGTTCGCGCGCTTCCAACTCGGCGAGTAAGAAGTTCACACACATTTTTCCAAAGCCCGTGAGCCCCGGAATGGTGGCTCACGGGCTTTTTTGTGCCCTCGCCCTATACGCTGACCGAAGAGGACACTGAACAGAGACAGGCACTGACAGATAGATCAATCAATCAACTCGTACCAAGTCAGAATCAATCCGGACTGAGCACAGAGGAAGAGAGGGACGAACGGCCCTACAGGAATCGACAGCAGACTTCACTACCCTCGTCAAATCCAGGTGCCAACACCGAAGAAAGCTGCGCCGCACGCCTCAAACCCAGCTCAATGGATTCACATTCAGCGCGGCACCGATCAAAAACCATCGAGGCTTTCCGGAGCTTCCCTCTCTGCCTTCTCGGTCTGTAAACGATGGATACGTTCATCAAGGCGTGGATCAAAGAGCAGTATGGAATCCGATTTCACGTTCGCATAGATAGCCAAATCTTCCCGATAGAAGCTCACGGGAAATACATGCGCCTGAATGATCGTGTCGTCATCAGATGGAGGCTTCCCCTTTACCCAGCGACTTTCACCTACGTTACGGATCAAGATCCCATCAGACTCAACCTCTGTCATCGATTGTGAGCGAGAGTAATACTCCAGCACAGAAATATCCTTAAAATAGATCACGTGCAAAAGCCATCCTTCGGGCTTTGAGACAGGCCGATCACTGCGCCGGCCCTTGCTATCATCCATCCAGAGGCGATTACTCGACGGGACCATGTCCTCACTCACTTTGTAGTAGATAATGTAGTCGACCTCAACGCCCTCATTCTCGAGGGTCTCAATCTGCTTAGACACCTGACTGCGGGAGCGATAATGCTCTTCCAAATCATTATCGGTGACCACCATCCCGCGATCACTACTACGCAGCAATCGGGACTCCAAATCACTACGACTCTCTCCCACCCGGGCGGAAAGCGGTGAGATCGAACCCAAACATAACAAGATTGTGAGGAGACCAAAAAAGCGGGGTAGCTTCATAATAGAGAAGCTACCCCGCACAAAGAGGTTCAACAATGACAAAAGCGATTAGATCGTCATCGAAGCATATCCACCATCTACGATGGTTTCCGTACCTGTCATAAACGATCCAGCTGACGAGGCGAGCAACAGAGTTGCACCTACCAGCTCATCGGAGTTACCAAATCGTTTCATCGGAGTGTGCCCCATAATCTGAGCCACTCGCTCCTCTGAAAGGATCTTTCGATTCTGTTCCGCTGGGAAAAACCCGGGAACAATCGTGTTCACTCTCACACCGGACGGAGCCCATTCACGAGCCAAGTTCTTGGAGAGATTGTGAACGGCAGCCTTAGTCGCCGAGTAAGTAAACACCCGTGACAGGGGAATCACACCAGACATCGAACCGACATTGATAATCGAGGCGGGCTTCCCAGCTTCGAGCATCTTTGCACCAAAAACCTGGCAAGTGCGGAACACGGCCTTGAAGTTGACATCGAAAATCCAATCCAACTCCTCGTCGTCGATCTCAAGGAACGGAGTCGCAGAGTTAACCCCTGCCCCGTTTACGAGAATATCTACCTGACCATGTGAGGCGAACAAGGCCTCAGCCAAGGAATTGATGGATTCGCGGCTACCGACATCGCAGGACTTGAACTCAGCCGAACCGCCAGCAGCTTCGATCGAACGGATCCGAATCTCGGCTTTCTCCTGGCTACGGCCTACGAGAACCACGTGGGCTCCGGCCGAGGCGATACCCTCGGCCATTGCGCCACAAAGTTCCCCGGTTCCTCCGATGACCACCGCCAGTTTCCCGGAGAGGTCAAACGGAGTACCCGCGTAAGAATTATTATCGGACCCCACGACTTAGGACTCCAATTGAGGACGATCAGCGAGAGGCCAGTCGATGTGGTAGAACTTACCACGAGGCTGGTCTACACGCTCGTAAGTGTGCGCACCGAAGAAGTCACGCTGTGCTTGCAGAAGATTCTGCGGCAGACGTGCAGAACGGTAGCCATCGTAGTAGGACAACGCAGAGCTGAAAGTAGGAGCCGACACGCCGTGAATCGCAGCGAGGGCAACAACCTTACGCCATGCAGCCTGCCCCTTGCTGATCGCTTCACAGAAGTAAGGATCGAGAAGAAGATTTGCTAGCTTCGCATCGCGCTCATAGGCCTCGGTAATCTTCTGGAGGAAGCGGGCACGAATGATGCAACCACCCCGCCAGATCTGAGCGATCTTGCCGAAGTCCAATTCCCAGTCGTACTCTTCCTGAGCGTGACGCATCAGTTGGAAACCTTGGGCATAAGAACAAATCTTTGAACAGTACAACGCATCGCGGATCGCAGGGATCAATTCTTCCCGGCTCGGTGCTTCGGCGCTCTCAGGTCCAGGAAGGATCTCGGAAGCAGCAACGCGTTCTTCCTTCACCGCACTCAAGCAGCGAGCGAAAACAGCCTCGGAAACGGTCGGAGCAGGAGTCCCCATATCCAACGCATTGATACTGGTCCATTTACCAGTACCCTTCTGACCTGCGGTATCGAGAACGATATCAACAAAGTTGCCACCGGTGACCGGATCTTTTTGCTGAAGAACGTCGGCGGTAATCTCGACCAAGAACGAATCGAGTTCACCCAGATTCCATTCTTCAAAGACCTTACCAATCTCGGGAGCTTCCATGCCCAGGATGTTCTTCATCAAGTCGTACGATTCACAGATCATCTGCATATCGCCGTACTCGATTCCGTTGTGAACCATCTTCACATAGTGCCCAGCACCGTTGGGTCCGATGTAAGCGGTACAAGCTACGCCACCTTCGACTGGCTTGCCTGGAGCGGCACCTTCGAGAGGCTTACCGGTTTCGTGATCGACCTTAGCCGCAACAGCTTCCCAGATCGGTTGCAATTCGCGGTATGCGCTCTCTTTGCCGCCCGGCATAAGAGAAGGGCCAAAACGAGCACCTTCTTCACCGCCGGAAACACCGCTACCGATGAAGCGCAGACCCTTTGCGGTCAAATCCTTCTCCCGACGAATCGTGTCGGTCCACTTGGCATTACCGCCGTCGATAATGATATCATCGCTATCGAGAAGAGGTACCAACTCGTCGATCACCGCGTCGGTCCCGGCTCCGGCCTTAACGAGAATGATGATCTTTCGAGGGCGACGGATGGATTGAACAAAATCCTTTAATTCGGCTTGGCCTACGAGACCACCCGGAGTGTCCGGATGCTTGGAAACAAATGCTTCCATCTTGGAGGTCGTCCGATTGTAGACGGAGATTTTAAAGCCATGGTCGGCAATATTGAGGGCGAGATTCTGGCCCATCACAGCGAGGCCGATCAGACCGATTTCGGAGAGTTCTTCTGACATAGTAGGATGATTCGATTTACGTGAGTGTTGGCAAAATAACATCGGCGGGCCGATAATGGATATTGAGCGCGGCGAATCCTGAGGTTTCAACCTTCAAGTTCCGCACGGTTCAACAACGCTGTAACGTTGAACATATCTTTCCGAGACGATTTCGCGATAAAACAGACAATAACTAGCGGACAACGCGAGCGCCGCCGCCGCCCATGATCTTCTCGACTTCCTTGACGGTCACCATGGAAGTATCGCCTGGGGTGGTCATGGCCAAGGCCCCGTGAGCCGCGCCGTAGTTCGCTGCAGCAGCGGCTCCGGCACCGGAGAGAAAGCCATAGATCAAGCCGGAAGCGAAGCTATCGCCACCGCCGACACGGTCCATGATCTCAAGCCCTGGGAATTCCATCGAATGATGGAATTTGCCATCACACCAGACCATTGCGCTCCAGTCATTGACTGTCGCAGTCTTTACGCCCCGGAGGGTTGTCGCGGTTACCTTAAAATTCGGAAAGTCCTGAATCGCGCGGGAGATCATCTTCTCGAAGGCGCCTACATCGATGTTGGAGATATTCTCGTCGACGCCCTCAACCTCAAAACCGAGGCACGCAGTGAAGTCTTCTTCATTGCCGATCATGACATCGACATATTTTGCGATCTCGCGGTTCACCTCCTGTGCCTTCTCGAGTCCACCAATCGACTTCCAAAGAGAAGGACGGTAATTTAGGTCAAAGGAAACGATCGTTCCGTGCTTTTTGGCAGCTTTTACGGCCTCGATCACAACCTCGGCGGTCGAGTCTGAGAGGGCGGCATAAATCCCACCAGTGTGGAACCAACGAGCACCCTCTTCGCCAAATAGTTTCTCCCAATCAATGTCGCCGGCCTTCAACTGTGAGGCGGCGGTATTGCCACGGTCAGGTACGCCCACTGCACCGCGAATCCCGAAACCGCGCTCGGTGAAGTTCAGACCGTTACGCACGGTCCGGCCGATGCCGTCATACTCTTTCCACTGAATCCAGGAAGTATCGACGCCGCCCTGGAGAATGAAGTCCTCGACCAATCGGCCGACCTCATTATCCGCAAAGGCGGTAACCACTGCAGTCTGCAGCCCAAAGCAACGACGCAGACCGCGGGAGACGTTATACTCTCCGCCCCCTTCCCACGCTTGAAACTGACGGGCAGTACGCACTCGTCCTTCGCCGGGATCCAGGCGAAGCATGATTTCGCCCAAGGAGACGCAATCGTATTTACATTCAGAAGAAGGTCGGAGGGTGATCTCGCTCATAATTGAATTCAGTATTTGAAGATAGAGGTTGGCAGAATCGTCGTCGAACAGACGGGAAATTGGTTATATCGTGTTTACTCGGTAGCTTGCGGAAACGCCTTGGGATTCCAAGATTCTTCCCCGCACTCCCCGGCAATTTCAGTAAAGGCATCCAGCTCCGCTTGTGAGAACAACAGCCCCCCTGCCTTTTCCGAGGCATTAAAAGCACGGGACTCGATCTCACCCGGCAGCAGGCAGCCTTCATTTCCAGAACCCAGGATATCGCCAAGTACCTCGCGAACATTCTCAGACTGGCTCTTCCCACCTGCAAAGAGGCCGGATGAAATGGCTTCTGGATGAATCACCTGGAAGAAGAAATTTGGACTATGCTTCTCGCCGGGCTCAGACCACCGAGAGCGGATCGTTGGAAGTGATCCACCAATAAACGCCCCGACGATCTCGTTGATCAGCGAGAGTCCATAGCCCTTGTGCGCTCCAAACGGTAACAGTGCCACTGCTTTTTTGGGATCGGTCGTAGGGTTCCCATCAGAGTCGACAGCCGCATTCGGAGGCAAGGTTTGCCCCTCCCGCGCAAATTGCTGAACCCGTCCCATGGCGACCACACTCGTTGCCCAGTCCACAACGATGGGGAACCCAACTGCGTCCACGGTAGGAAAACCCCACGAGTGAGGATTGGTCCCCAACGTCGGCGTCTTTCCCATGAAAGGAACAACCTCAGCCAGCGCAGCCGTACAATTCGTGTAGGCGATGTAGCCGCGACGAGCTGCGTCCATGACATAGCCGCCGCCCCAAAGGTAGTGAAAAGCCTTGTCGACCGAGACGACACCCACGCCGTAGCGATCGGCCAACTCGATCGCTCGATCAATCGCATCGAAGGCAACTGCCTGCCCGAGTTTCAAATTCGCATTCCACACCTCTGTCGCTTCAAAACGCGAAGGAATCTTTTCGATCTCAGCCCCTGGGACACACCCTCCTGCGGCGCTACCAAACAGATGATCCAGGTGCAAAGCCTTGATCGCATTGTGCGTGCGAATACCGTGTCGAGACGCCAGAGCGGCAAAACGCGCACCGGCATCGGCTTCCTCGGCCGTAAATCCACGACTTTTATAGGCGGCCGAAACCAAGGCATTGTGGGCAGACTCCGGGACGACAAAAAATTGTTCTTTCTGACTCATAAGACGATTCTCAGGGATTGATGATTGGATCGATGAAATGGATTAGGCCTCTGCCGATTCCGCTTCGCTTACCCACTCAAACTTCTCCGCCAAAGCATCTGCAGCGGCAGAAGCCTGGATCGGCGCCTTATTGACCTGGGCCCGGGGCTTGCGGCCGGCGAGAGCCAGAAACAGGTTCTCCACCGACTTTGTTCCCTGGCGCACGACAGACTCAAAAGTCCGCGAACCAATGTGAGGAGTGACCACGCAGTTGGGTGCGCTCAAGAGTGGGTGATCGGCCGGAGGCGGCTCGACGTCGAGTACATCCGTACCGTAGCCACCGAGGTGCCCCGAGTTCAATCCATCGGCCACAGCCTTCACATCTACCAATTCACCCCGCGCACAATTGATCAAATACGCTCCTGGCTTCATTCGGCTCACACGATCTGCATTGATCAAATCCCGTGTATCTTCGGTCAAGAACAAGTGGAGTGATACCACATCTGCCTTCTCCAAAACCTCGTCAGCCGACTCACAACGAGTCACATCGTACTCCGCCGCGAAGGACTCATCCCAGTACGGATCAAATCCCAGCACAGGCATTCCGAAAGCGCGGGCTCGAATCGCTACCTCTTTACCGATCCGGCCGAGACCCAGGATCCCAATCGACTTGCCCATCAACTCGTGGCCGGTCTTGCGCTTCCACTCACCGTTCCGCGCCGCCGTAGCCGCCTCTGGAAATCCCTTGCTCAAGCAGAGCATCAAACCGAACGCATGCTCAGCAACCGTCGTGTGATTCACCCCAGGAGTGAACAGTACCGGTATCCCCTTCTCCGAAGCGTAGGCTACGTCGATCTTGTCAACGCCGATCCCGTACTTGGAAATCAATTGGAGACGTGGAAGAGATTTGTCGATCACGGCAGAAGTAATCGCGTCATCCCCGCACAAAAAGGCGTCAAACTCGCCCGCCAACTCCAGCATACGCTCTTCGGACAATGGTCCGCGCTCGCAATGGACGTCAAAACCGGAAGCTTCCAATAGTTCCTGGTGCTGCCCTGGGGTATCCTGAAATGAAGTGGTGGTAAGGAGTATTTTCAACATCCCTCCAACACAAAAACCAACACGCGTTGGGTCAAGCAGAAAGATGCGCTTCAGGAGAAACAATCCCGTCACCTCGACAAGGGCAGACTCTTCCTTCGCTGGAGGAGAAAGGACCACCCCGGGCACAAAAAAGGGCGGATCATCAGACCCGCCCCTTTTTAGTAGAAAGTAAATTCCCGAACCGTCGATCAAGCTTCCGGAGCCTGAATAAAAATTTCGACGGTAACCTCGTTACCCACAACGCCCTGGCCGTAGCTGATTCCCCAGTCGCGGCGGTCGATGGTGGTCTTGACCTCCCAACCGGAAACCATCTTGCCCTTGTTATTTTCCTGCACACCGAGAAGAGTCGTATCGAGAGTAATCTCTTTGGTTTCTCCGGCCATGGTCAGATCACCCTTTACAGCGAACTCATTGTCACCGGTTTTTTCCCACGAAGTGGATTTAAAAGAGATCAACGGAAATTTCTCCTCATTGAAGAAATCGTCGCTCGCCAGATGGTCGTCCCGCTTGTCGTTATTTGTGTCGACGCTTTCCACCTCGATGGACGCATTGACGAAGCTTTTGCTCAGGTCTTCCTCATCGTAAGCGATAGTGGCTTCGAATTCGTCGAAATTCCCGGGCACGGTGGTGAAAAAGTGACGAATCTTAAAAGTAACGCCGGAATGAACCGGGTCGACCGTGTAAGTCTTGGTAGCAGCCGGCAGTGCGGAGGCCGAAGCAATGAGGAGGGCAGAAGCGAAGATCGATAATGGGTTCATGATATTTTGAAGGTTTATGACAGATCGGTACTTGATCCGAAAGGCAATAAGATGCTCTAATTTCCTCTGTCAAATTTTCTTATCGTTTCTCTACGAATCCCGAACCCCAAGATTAAGAATGAGCGAAAGCATTGAAAACCTATTGGAGAGTGTATCCCACGAAAACCGGAGCTTCCCTCCTACCCCGGAATTTTCGCAACAGGCTTGTATAGGATCCATGGAAGACTATCAGGCGGAGTACCGACGCAGCATCGCCGATCCCGAAGCCTACTGGGCTGAGGTTGCCTCTGAGCTTCACTGGTTCAAACCATGGGACCGGGTCCTGAACGAAGATGAAAAACCATTCTTCAAGTGGTTCGAAGGGGGCAAAACAAACCTTGCCTACAACTGCATCGACCGCCACATCGCCAACGGAGACCGGAATAAGGCTGCTTTGATTTGGGAAGGCGAACCGGGCGATTCCCGCGTACTGACCTATTTCGACCTCTACCGCGAGGTCAACCAGTTTGCCAATGCACTGAGAGACCTGGGAATCAAGAAAGGTGATCGGATCGCCCTCTATCTCCCCATGATCCCGGAACTGGCGATCGCCACACTGGCCTGTGCTCGTATTGGCGCAGTTCACACCGTCGTCTTCGCCGGATTTTCCTCCAATTCCATCAGAGACCGAGTCATCGACTGCGGGGCTCGTTGCGTAATCACCGCCGATGGTGGCTGGCGGCGCGGCCAGATCCTAAACCTCAAAAACATTGTCGATGAGGCAGTCGACGGGGTGGACTGCATTTCGGAAGTAATCGTAGTCAAGCGGGGCAAAGGTGATCCTTTCCCATGCCGCATCAAGGAAGGGCGCGACCACTGGTACCACCGTCTGGTCCAGGACCAACCCATTCACTGCGAACCCGAGCAACTCGATTCGGAAGACATGCTCTTCCTCTTGTACACGAGCGGCACGACAGGCAAGCCCAAGGGCATCATCCACACCGTGGGTGGTTACATGGTCTACACCTACCAAACCTCCAAACTCGTCTTCGACCTGAAAAAGGAGGACGTGTACTGGTGTACTGCGGACATCGGATGGATCACGGGCCACAGTTATATCCTGTACGGGCCGCTGCAGAACGGTGCGAGTGTCGTCATGTATGAAGGTGCCCCCAACTCCCCCGACAACGGTCGATTCTGGGATATCATCGAAAAGTACGGCATTACCATTTTCTATACCGCGCCCACGGCGATCCGGGCGTTTATGAAGTGGGGAGACCACTGGCCCAAGGCAAAGGACCTTTCATCACTCCGCCTTCTCGGAACTGTAGGTGAGCCGATCAATCCCGAAGCGTGGATCTGGTATCATAAAATGATTGGTGCTGAACGCTGCCCAATCGTCGACACCTGGTGGCAAACCGAGACTGGAGGCATCATGCTCTCTCCCCTTCCGGGCGCCACCCCGACGAAGCCCGGATGCGCGACGCTGCCTCTTCCCGGCATTGACGCTGCCGTTCTCGACGACGCGGGCAACGAACAGAAGGCTGGAATCCTCGCCATTCGCAAGCCATGGCCCGGAATCCTACGCGGGATCTACGGCGACCCCCAACGCTTCAAAGACACCTACTGGTGCAAATGGAACGGGGAATATTACTTCCCGGGAGATGGTGCCCGAACCGATGACGACGACTACTTCTGGATCCTTGGACGGGTAGACGACGTGGTAAACGTATCCGGACACCGCATCGGGACCGCGGAGCTGGAAAGTGTGTTCATCGAACACCCCTCGGTCGCGGAATCGGCAGTTATTGGAGTTCCTCACGAAATTAAGGGGCAAGGACTCGTAGCGTTTGTCACCGTTCGGGAGAGCGCGACGGCCGACGAGAAGCTGCAGAAGGAACTGATCGACCTAGTCATCAAGGATATTGGAAAGTTCGCGGTACCCGAGAAACTCGTGTTTTCCGGAGACCTCCCCAAAACCCGGTCCGGCAAAATCATGCGCCGACTTCTCCGCGATATTGCAGAGGGCAAAACCCTCGGGAACGTAACGACACTGGCAGATCCAACCATCGTCGAAGAGCTCCGCAAGAAATACCAAGAAGGCTAATCTCCTGAGCCAAATTTTTCAAAACCTCCTACTCTTTTTGGGTAGGAGGTTTTTTTGTATTCGCGGTCAGGCGAGAATAGCTCGGATGGAAAAAATGGAGATAGCTGGAACAACCACCCTACCCTACTTTTCAAGACAATCCCCCCTCACAGATCCCTTCGAGAGGAACCCCCAAGGAGCCAGTGCCCCAGCCAGCCTATCAGGGTATAAACTCTTCGCCCACCGCATCCTTCATCACAGAGCGGTAGAACTCCCGCAACCGTCGGAAGATCATCCTTGGTCGCTTGAGGGCGAGAATCTCGTCTGCAAGATCTCTCGCACTCTCCATCGAGATATGCCGGATCATGAACTTCACCTCCGGAATGAGGCTGGGCGACATACTCAATTCATCAGCGCCCATGCCTACCAAGAGTGGTACATAGACGGGATCACTCGCCATCTCGCCGCAGATTCCGACAGGTGTATCCTTCTCGTGGGCCATATCGATTACGGCCTTAATGGTTCGAAGCACACCTGGGTGACTCGGATCGTATAGGTGTGCAATACTGTCGTTCACCCGATCCACAGCTAGCATATACTGAATCAGATCATTGGTTCCGATACTCAGGAAAGAGCAATTCTCGGCAATGACATCGGCGGTATAGGCGGCGCTTGGAATCTCGATCATGCTACCGACCTCGATCTCCTCCGCATAAGCCTCGCCCCGCTCTTTCAGCTCCATCTTTGCTTCTTCGAGAAGCTGATTGGCCTCGAGCAATTCCCGGACCCCACTGATCATGGGATACATGAGGCGGGCCTTTCCGTAGGTCGCGGCCCGAAGGACGCCCCTCAACTGCTCCTTAAAAATCTCGGGATTTTTCAAGCAGTAGCGGATGGCCCGGAAGCCCATGAATGGATTCTGCTCACGACCAAATAGATTACCAGGTAGCTCCTTGTCTCCTCCGATATCCAAAGTACGAATCACAACCGGCATCGGGGCCAACTGCTCCACGACACGCCGATATTGATCGAACTGTAAATCCTCTGACGCGAGAGCGGCACGTTCCCGCAAGACAATCCCCTCGGTTCGAAACAAGCCAACGCCCTCGGCACGGCTCTCAATGACGCTGGGGATCTCATCAGCCTCCTCGATGTTGGCCATGATCTTGACCTTATTGCCGTCCGTCGTCTCAGACGGCAGGGCCAACTTGGACTCGTAAAGCTTGCGAATCGATTTCCTCTTCTCAGAAATCTGCCCGTATCGATAGAGCGAATCCAAAGTGGGATTAACGATCACGAGACCATCGTAGCCATCAACGATCACGGTGTCACCGATCTCAATGATATCACTGGCATTCTCGAGTCCTACCACAGCCGGCACCTTCATGGAGCGGGCCATGATCACTGCATGGCTGGTGCGACCACCGCTCTCGGAAACAAAACCTAGGATCCGGTCCCGTTTCAGCTGGGCGACATCACTCACGTTCACTGAATTCGACACGAGAACATGGGGCTCCGAGAGCACATCGGTACCCATGGCACCGAGAGTATTTTGCCCGAGCAAATTCGCCAGAACTCGCCGAGAGACATCACGAATATCCGATACCCTCTCGCGAAGATACTCGTCCTCCATCGAATCGAAAAAATCGATGTAGCGCTGGGCCACGGTCGCAAAACAATGTTCGATATTGTTCCCGCTCTCCTCTGTCAGAGACATCGTCTCGTCGATCAGAGCCTTATCCTCCAGTACCAGAAGATGGGCGTCAAAGATCTGCGCCTCGGACTCCCCCATGTTGCGGGCGATCTCCTGGCGGACCTTTTGGATCTGGGAGCGCGTCTCCAGCAAGGCTCGCTCGAAACGGTCTTTCTCCGAGTCCACCCGCGCCTCTGGCACACGGTAGACAGGCACGTCGACGTCTTGGTGCTGAAACACGAAGGCAGGGCCATGCACCACACCGGGAGCGGCCGGAATGCCATTTAAAATAATCTCTTTGTTTTCTTCAGACACCAGAAAGTTACTGCTCATTAGAAACTCGCAGTCGGAACAACATTATTTCCCAGAAAACGGGTTTCAATCATAAATCCACATCCCTCAAGGAATCGATCGCCAATCTTTCGAATTTTCTGCCAATCCGATTCTCGCCGCGCTAACACAAAGGCCCCGCTGCCGCTCCCCGTGACAGCAAACTCGCGGATACCATCCTTCCTGAGCAGGCCTCCCAGGGTGTCATAGTATAAATACTTCTCCGCGAGAAGCGTCCCCAGATCATTCTGGAGGTGCCAGCCATACTGATTCTGCTGGATTGATTTCATCAAGTCCCCCAGCAGTGATTCGGCGTTCTCGTTCGAGGTATAGACTCCTCTATCAGCCATCGACCGAAAAAGAGACGCTGTGGAACTAAAAATCCTCGGGCTGAAGAGGAAGACTCTTCGGCTCGCGAGAAAATGGCTCAACTCCGGAACCGGTTGAACCTCCTCTCCTCTCCCCCTCATCACGACGGGACCTCCGTCCAGAAAGAGCGGGCAGTCAGAACCCAATTCCGTGGCGGCGTTCAACATCTCTGCCGAATCCAGCACCTCGCCGCAAATCGCATTCATTCCCCTCAACGCAGTCACCGCATTTCCACTGCCCCCACCGAACCCGCCTCCTGCCGGAATGCGCTTCTCGAGATCGAACTCAAAGAACTGGCGCACCCCGGATCGACGCCGAAAGACCTCCGCTGCGCGGAGAACCAAATTGCTCCCATCCATCGGCACACCGGGATACTCACAGCGCAGTACATCGCCCGAAGCATCGGTTGGGGAAATTTCCAGATGATCACCGAATTCAAGGGGAGCAACTAAAGATACCAGCGAATGAAACCCGTCAGGTCTACGGCCCGTAACGGCCAGGAAAAGGTTAATTTTGGCTGGAGAAAAAAGTTTCATCAAAACGCCGCCAGGACGAAAGAATGGATCCAGATTGTTCTGCTCTCGTAGCGATCGGCAACTTCAAAAGCACAGGAAAGGACGGCCCCCAGCCGGGAACCCCCCACAATCCAAAGTGGCAATCCATCTACATCCACGGTCCATCCCACACATTAAAAAAAGGAAAGCCCCATCACAGTGATGAGGCTTTCCGACTAAATGAAGTGAAGTCTTCCAACCTAACCGGTTACCTCTGGAGGAATAATTCCTTTTTTGATTCCGGCGTGCCTGACTTCCTGACCGCTGTGCAGGTAAATCACCTCTTCAGCGATGTTTGTCGCGTGGTCAGCAATCCGCTCGATCGATTTGGAGATGAACACGAGTTCGAGAAGAATCTCAGTTTCGGCGCCACCTTCAGAAAGCATATTAGTAAAGCCCTGGAAGTTGCTACGATTCATCGAATCGACCTGCTTGTCCTGACGAATGATCGAAATACATTTCTCAACATCTTCATCGATCAGGGCCTCAATCGCATCCCGCAGCATGTCGGTCGCAATTCGAGCTGCCTGAGGGATGACGACGAGATTATCGGGTAGAACGTGCCCGTTACCCGCGGCAGTCAAAATGCGGCCGATCCGTTTGGCGATACTGGAAGCCTCATCACCAATCCGCTCGATATCGTGCGAAGTCTTAATCGCGACAGCGATCAGGCGCATATCCCCGGATACTGGTTGATAGAGCGTCATGTAACGAATTGCAGTTTGATCAATAAGCAGCTCGAGCTCGTCGATCTCCCGATCCGCTTCAATCACCTCATTGGCAATCGAAATATCCCGAAGCTTCAAAGCTTCCATCGCACGGGTCGTATTGAGCATCGCCTTCTCGGCCATGAGCACAATGCTCTCTTTCAACTGCTTAAGTTCAGAGTGAAAATTCCGGTCCATAATAGTTTAATTATTTAGTAGGTCGATTATTTGGGGGTTCTAGAAATGGATCAACCAAAACGTCCAGAAACGTAAGCTTCGGTTTGTTCCTCCTTTGGATTCATGAAGACAGTCTCGGTATCATTGTACTCGATCAGCTTGCCGAGATAGAAGAAGGCGGTGTAATCCGAGACGCGAGTAGCCTGTTGCATATTGTGGGTCACAATCACGATTGTGTACTCATCCTTCAAGGTATGAATCAGCTCTTCGATCTTGCCGGTCGCAATCGGATCCAAGGCGGAACAAGGCTCATCCATCAGAAGCACTTCCGGCTCGTTTGCGATCGCGCGGGCGATACAGAGACGCTGCATCTGTCCGCCTGATAGGCCCAAAGCACTATCGTGGACGCGGTCTTTCACCTCATCCCACAAGGCGGCACCCCGCAGGCTCCGCTCCACGACATCATCCAAATGGGACTTCTTGCTCCGTCCGGCAATTCTCAGACTGTACACGATATTTTCGTAGATCGTCTTTGGAAACGGATTGTATTTCTGAAAGACCATCCCGATCCGCTTGCGAAGAGAAATCACCTCCAGCTTAGGATCATAAATGCTTCGTCCTCCGATGACGATATCGCCGGAGTGGTGAGTGCCTTCAACCAAGTCATTCATGCGGTTGAAATTCCGCAACAGAGTGGATTTTCCGCAACCCGATGGTCCGATGAAAGCAGTCACTTTCTTTTTCGGAATATCCATATTCAGGTCATGGAGAACCTTAGTATCCCCATACCAAAATCCATAATTATCCTTCACCTGGATGTATTGCGGATCGGTTGAATCCGAAGAGATCGCAGGAGAGGTCGCAGCTTTGTTTGTTTCTACCATGGGACTATAAAAAATTGATCTAAATAATTAAGTTTCTCTATTAAAAAGCACCTACCTTGTAGCGCTTCTTCAGTTTATTTCGAATAATGATCGCACTGAGGTTCAAAAGAACCACCAATACAATCAGCAACAGCGTCGTCGCAAACACCATTGGTTTTGCAGCTTCCGAATCGGGAGACTGGAAACCCAGGTCATAGATATGGAACCCGAGGTGCATGAACTTCCGTTCCAAGTGCACATAAGGGAAGATCCCATCGATCGGCAATGCCGGCGCGAGTTTCACCACCCCGACAAGCATCAGAGGGGCAACCTCCCCGGCCCCCCGGGCCATTGCGAGCACAAGACCCGTAAGCATCCCCGGAGCCGCGGCCGGAATCACAATACGCTGAATCGTTTGCCACTTGGAAGCACCACAAGCCAGAGAGGCTTCTCGCATCCCCCGCGGAACAGCCGAGAGCGCTTCCTCAGTTGCGACAACCACAACCGGCACCGTCATCAAAGCCAAGGTCAACGCCGCCCAAAGGATGCCTCCGGTACCGAAGGTCGGAGTCGGCAACCGGCTTGAGAAAAAGAGATCATCGATGGTACCCCCGAGAACGTACACGAAAAACCCGAGACCGAAGACACCGTACACAATCGACGGTACCCCCGCCAAGTTGTTGATCGCGATTCGAATTGCGCGAACAAACGCTCCCTGTTTCGCGTACTCACGTAGATAGATCGCTGCGAGGACACCAAACGGCATGACCGCAATACTCATGAGGAGAGTCATCACGAAAGTTCCGAAGATAGCGGGGAAGATCCCGCCCTCGGTATTCGCCTCCCGAGGATTCTCGGAAACAAAATCCCATAGATGACTCACAAAGAACGTAATCTTGCCGAAGAAGCCCAAGCGATCCGGGTAGTAGTAGCCGGTAAGCTCACCCATGGGTAGACTCTGCTCCTGGCCGGTAGCCAAGCGGTAAGTGAACTGAATATCGTGCTGCTCTTGTCGAAGGGCCTTCGCCTCAGCAGCCAACTTATCGTAATCCACCTGCAGCTCGGCAATCTCATCATCGTACTTGATGTAGGAACTCATGGCCTGAGCGGCCTCATCCCCGTGTTTCCGCTCTAAAGTGCGTTTTTTCACCTGGAGCTGAGTCATCTTGTGATTGATCCGGCCGATCACCTTCTTCTCGAGGTGACGAATTTCCTTTCTCCGATCCTGTGCCGCCTTGAAAAACTCTTCGAATTCCTTCTCAAAGTTCTCATCTCCGACGGAAATTTTGGTGCCATCCTTCAACGTCAATGAGACCGGATAGCCGATCGCATCGCCGTACTCCAGACGCTCAAGTTCAATAATTCCGGGGGTGGGTCCCATCGACTCGATTTGATCGTAGTCGACGAATTTGTACATAAACCCGTACACATCCTTATTCCCCACGAAGAACTGAAGTTCACGCTTTTGCTCGACCTTTCCAGGACGAATATCATTCACGTGCCGATCGATGGAGATGTATCCAGCAAACGCTTCAGCGCCTTGAATCTCAGCATCCGACCCCTCTTTCAAACGTACTTCTACGATCTCTTTGGGCCAGAAAACTGTAATTCCATTCACGAAAATCACAGCGAGTAGCGCAAATACCATCAACAGCCCGAGGGCCAGTCCCATACCGGTAAACCAGACGAAATTTTCGCCCTTCGGTCTAATTTCTTTTGTAGACATGATAAATTCTCCTATTTGGAACTATAAATTTTAAACGGTCTTATAACGCTCGCGCAGACGCTGACGGATTACCTCCGCAGCCGTATTGACAACAAATGTCATGAGGAACAGAAGCATCGCTCCGAGGAACAGCGTTCGATACAAGGTCCCGTCCTTCGGCGCTTCCGGCAATTCAACCGCAATATTCGCAGCCAAGGTCCGCATACCGTTGAATATGTTCCAATCCATCACCGGAGTATTCCCGGTGGCCATGACCACAATCATGGTTTCACCCACAGCTCGACCCAAGCCGATCATTGTGGCTGAGAAGATACCGGGAGAGGCAGTCGGCAGAACGATTCTTGCAGCGGTTTGCCAGCGACTCGCCCCCAATGCCAGTGAGGCAGAAGAGAGGTACGGTGGTACATTCGACATGGAGTCCTCCGAGATCGTAAAGATGAGCGGAATGACGGTGAATCCCATCACAAATCCGACTACCAGCGAATTACGCTGCTCGAAATCTGCCCCCGTAAACTCGGGCCACCAAAGCCTAAAGTCAGCCACAGGCAATCCAGTCGTAGGATCAGTCACGGTGAAGAACATTCTCTCCACGATCGGTCCGATCTGCCAAGCGAGCCATCCAAAGAAGAGGATCGCAGGGATCATGACGAGGAACTCCCAGCCCGGACGAACCAGCATACGAATCGATTGAGGAAGTTTCCCCCACAACAATCCGAAGATCAGCGTTCCCAGCGGAATAAAGACAACCACACACAGCAGCGAGGGGACTCGGTTGTCCCACATCGGCGCCAACCATAGTGCGGCGAGAAATCCGAGAACCACACTTGGCAGGGACGCCATGATTTCCATCGCAGGCTTAACCACCTTCTTAAACTCGGGTGGAAGAAACTGGGAACAATAAACCGCCGCCAGAACGGAGATCGGCAACGCGAACAACATCGCGTAGAGCGTCCCCTTGATCGACCCGAATACCAGAGGCACAACCGACAGCTTGGGCTCGAATCCACTGGACCCACCAGTCGACTGCCAGGAATAGGATGGCTCGGGCTGACCTTCATACCAAATCTTTGAGAAGAACGCCCGGAACCCAGCCTGTGGGTGGGGGTCTTTCACATCATAAGCGTGAATCTTTCCCGTGGTATCAAAGAAGTAGATCAAGTCGTATTTCGGACCGATCACTGAGCTGGTCACATCGAAGTCGAGAATCCCGTGCCAGCGGACATTCTTGGTCGTCATGTAGCGCAAGGACGCTTCGTTCTCCCCGGCAATGAGATAAGCACGATTCCGCAAGCTGTGGCTTTGGTCCACAACCTCGCCGGAGAAATGAGGCATGTCCTTAATTTTGGCATACACAATATGGCCAACTTCTTCATCCAAGTAGCTGGACCAGATTTCGTTGCTTCCCCGTGAAGAAACAAAACTCACAGAAACGTTTCCGAGTATCCACTCGCTGGAAACGATTGGGTCCTCCCCGCCGAACGGCTGGAAATTCTGTTGAAAAGTTAAAGTGGTACCTCTCAAGACAAAATAGGAAATATTCCCGTCGTCTTGAACCACCATGATACGGTCTCCGCGACCGCCGACTAGAATTTGGATTGGCGTTCCAGAAAGGTGTTCGTCGATTGAAAAGCTTTCGACGAACTTCAATTCAGAACCACCGAAGAGGGAACGCTTTGCGGTAAACAGCATTACTTCGGCAAAAGCCTTCCCGCTCTCGTCTTCCCGGACCACGCCAATCAAACGGCGGGTCTCGTTTTCAAATAAATCAATGTGGGTAATTTTCCCGACATTTGATGAAGCATCCCACAGGCCTTCGGTGGTGACTTCCACCTCGATCTTCCGTGAGTCTTCTGTAAACTCGGGGCTGTAATCAATCTTGATCACACCCACTTTTCCGTCTTCGGATCCCAGTACGATACTCCGGGCATCCTCGAAATAGCTGTATGCACTCCATTTCGGTGTATCTCCCTCAAACTCGGGAGAAATGATACGGCTACCCTCGTTTGAGAGTTGAATCTTTCCGTCTACAATCTTCTTTGTTCCAGTTTCAGGATCGATCTCGAGAGGAAAGAACTCGAGATCTCCCTTCTGGGAGAAGACAAAGGGCATCTCGCCCCATTCATCGACACCAATCAAAACTCCATCTTGGAGCTTTGCGTCCAAAGATCCCACCTCGCGCACCTTCGCTCCCTGGAAGAGCGGCACAATTTGGAAAAGAATAAAGAGGAAGATCAAAAAGACCGCCACGATGATTCCCAGACCACCCACCTTAATAAAGTGAGTCATGAAACGGTCCAGCAACACGGTCTTTTTCCCGACGGTAAACCGCTCGGGATCGGCTTTTCGTATTTCTTCAGACATGGACAGCAAAAGGAGGAGTTTGAATAGTGGTTACCTGAAAATGGAGGGAGCGCGATAAGATCGCGGCTCCCCCCAACATTAAACAGGCGTATAGTATTTTATACGAAAAGACCTTACTGAATGGACTTCAGGATCTGTGCAGAAACAGGAGCTGGAAGTGGGTAGTAACCGTCTTTGGCTACAACTTCCTGACCTTGCTTCGAAAGAACGTAACGCAAGAACTCGTAAGTCAGCTTGTCGAGGTCTTGGTTAGGCTCTTTGTTCACGTAAACATAGAGAGTACGAGCGAGAGGGTAGTCACCGTTGATGCAGTTTTCGGCAGTTGGCTCAACTTCGTTCAACTGAACAGCCTTCACACCGGAAGTCTTGTAACCGATACCGGAATAACCAGCACCGCTGATGTCACTGGCAACACCTTGAACAACTGCAGAGGAACCTGGCTGTTCTTTAACGCGAGGAGAGAAATCTCCACCTTCGAGGGCAACCTTCTTGAAGAAACCGTAAGTACCGGAAGCACTGTTACGACCGTAAAGGCTGATTGGACGATCGGCGAGAGAGCCGGTTACACCGAGCTGGCCCCAGCGAGCGATAGGAGTACCACCACGCTTGAAAGTGCTGGAGAACATCGAGTCAACTTGCTCGAGAGTGAGAGACTCAGTTGGGTTGTCCTTGTTCAGGAAAACAGCAAGAGCGTCGATCGCTACACCAACTTGAGTTGGCTTGTATCCGAATTCTTTCTCGAAAGCGTCAACTTCCTTGGACTTCATCGCGCGGCTCATTGGTCCGAGCTGTGAAGTACCCTCGATCAGGGCAGGAGGAGCAGTGGAGGAACCTTTTCCTTCAATCTGAATGTTCACATTTGGGTAGATCGCTTGGAAGCCTTCTGCCCAAAGGGTCATCATGTTGTTAAGAGTATCAGATCCGATAGAGTTCAGGTTACCCGAAACGCCCGATACTGGTTCGTAGTTAGGAAGATCAGGATCGACCTTCGCGGATGCCGAAAAGGCGAGCCCAGCGGCGAGGCCAATCGAGGTGATGAGTTTGAATTTCTGGTTCATTCGTTCAGTTTTCTGAGTTTGATTTTGAGTATCAGTTTGGCCGGTATTCCCAGCCGCTCCAATTGATTGAGCACGCGGAAAATTCTCACAAGGCCAAACCACACTGGATCTGTTACATTGCCGTAACAGTCAGATACACAAGAAGTAGGGTTTCTCTCCTACCGCTCTCACGGCTCCTGAGACTACTCTTGCTTCAGGCGAATCGCATCGCCTAAAATCAGCGACCGGGCTTCTCGATTGGCAGCCAAATCTCGAAACAGGTCCCCTCGCGACCGGTCCATGCCAGGTGAATGTCGCCCCGATGCGAGCGAATGATTCGCTTGGCGATGGAAAGTCCAAGTCCGGAACCGTTTTCCCGGCCGGTCAGGAACGATTCGAAGATTCGATTCCCTATCTCCGGAGCGATGCCACACCCGGTATCAGCCACTGAGATTCGAACCCGATCGCTTCCATCAGGATCGACCCGAATTCTGATTTCTCCGCCCTTTGGCATCGCATCAACCGCATTGATAATGAGGTTCAGCAACGCCTGCTGGATTTGGCCTTTGTTCACATTGACCTTCTGCTCAGCACTCTCGGCGCTCGGCGTATATACCAACCGCACATCGGCTTGAAAGAGCTTCATTCGGACCAACTGGAGGGTCTCATGGACGATCGACTCCACCTTGAAACGCCCTCTCATTCCGTCACCTGACTTCCCAAAATCCAGCACGCGACCGACAATGTCCTCCAACTGGGATATTTTCTCCCCAATGATCCGGATGTCTTCGCTCCTGGGATCTTCCTCCTCGAAATCAAAATCAATTGATTTGAACAGCAGTTGCATCACCGTCAGCGGATTCCGGATCTCATGGGCGATCTCAGCAGACAGCAGCCCTAAAGTGGTTAATTTGTCGTTTCGGTTGAGTGATTCTTCGGTTTCAAAAATCCGGCGGTACAACCGGGAGTTTTCGATCGCCACGGCCCCTAAGCTAGCGAGTCCTGCCATCACCTTTTTCTCGTCGTTATTGAAGCGGTGCTGCGAGTCTGTGTAGGCGCACAGAACCCCGATACCCCTATCCTCAAAGGTCAACGGGGTGGCCAACATCGAGATGAGCCCAAACTTTTGAACCACGGGCACAAAATGGTGTTCTTCGGTCCGGGGAAGATCGAGAACTTCGACTTGTCGATGATGGCGAATCGCCGTGCCCACCGAACTGTCATTTAAGGCTAGCTTCTCTTGGTACGGCCCGTCCCAACCGTCTCCTTTGATCGAATGAAGCTCCAAGAACTCTCCGGCTTCATCGAGCAGAAAAATCGCTGCGAACCGCGAATCGATCAGATCCTGAGTCGAGGTAGAAATCGCGTCGAGAACTGTTGAAAGCTCCTTCTTGGAGACGATGGATCGCCCCACCTTCAACAATGTCTCCATCTGCCTGGCGGTGGTCCGAAGCTGTCGCATGGACCAAAGCTGTTGGATCGCCCGAGTGGCCTCACGCGTGAGCAAACGCAGCAACATCACGTCCTCGCCCGAAAATCGGTCCGGCTCTTCGCTATCCAAGTTCAGGACCCCAATGACTCGTCCCTTGTCCTCCATCGGAACTGCCAACTCACTCAGCACAGATTCGCGCAGAGCGACATATCGGGACTCCTTCCGGGTGTCGTTTACGAGAAGGGGTTCGCCGTGCAGGGCAACCCACCCAGTGACCCCAACTCCGAGCTTCAATGGAAAATCCCGCACCTCACTGGGGATTCCACTGGATGCTTCAATTCTCAACTCCCGGGTATCGGGGTGGATCAACGCTACCGAGGCGCTGCTCGCCCGAAACACCCGTACCATCTCATCCAAAATGATAGTAAGCGCGTCGTGAGGATCCTCGGTCTCACCAACCAAGCTGTTAATTCGATAAAGTGATTCGATTCCCCGGTTCGATTCCTGCACGTCCTTCGATTTCATAAATCCCTATTTTTGCGAGCGGGATTGGCTGCCCAGGAGCCAATCGGTATAGGCCTGCACACTCGAGAAGGACCCTTCCTCCCCACTGTGGTTCTCTGGGCAAATTCGAGCACATCGGACACCCGCCCGACGACCCGCCTCGATGTCACTGTCTCGGTCGCCAACCATCCAAACCTCGCTCGGATCCAGGCCGCGCTCGCGCATTGTCTCCAGAATGTAGCGGGGCGAGGGTTTTCGATAGACCAAAGGTTCATCCGGCCTCTCCGGAGCGATACAGATGCCATCAAACCCCGGGTCCAGTCCAAGCCGTCGCTCCAACTCCCTATTGCACGCCTCTGCGTCGGCCAGTTCGTAATATCCTCTTCCAATTCCACTCTGATTTGTAAAAAGGAATAGCAGATACCCTGCCGATCTGAGCCGGCGCAGCGCCTCTCCCGCGCCTTCTATTGGATTCACTTTCTCCGGATCAGAGAGATAGCCGGGGTCGTGAATCAAGGTATCATCCCGATCCAAAAATACTGCTTTCTTCAATTCGGCCATGGGTCCAATTCCGGTCACCATTCGGACTAAGAATAAACTGTTTCGCCACTGGGATCCGCCAAGTCCGGGTGCTGGGAGAGGTAATCCAAAATTTCTTCTTGAGTCACGGTCGCTGTCCCGACCTTCCCGACAACAACCCCGGCAGCCAGATTCGCCAATCGGGCCGCCGATGCTAGATCTGCACCGGCTGAAAGAGCAAGGAGGAGCGAGGCGATCACCGTATCACCCGCTCCAGAGACATCAAAGACCTGTCGCGCATAGGTAGGAATCAGCCGCTGCGGGCGTCCCTCTCCACTCAGGAGAATACCGTCCGCCCCGAGAGTGATGACCAAATGGCCAGGTTGATAGCGTTCCCAAATTCGCGCACAGACCTCCTCCGAAGGGAATTTGCCGCGTAAATGTGGCGAAAGTCCGGCCAACTCCAGCGCCTCAGCCCGGTTCGGTGTCAATAAGTCCATCCCTTTGAACGTCAATCGGCGCCGCGGCTTAGGATCCAGGGATACAGGAATACCCATGGACTCTGCTTCTCCCTGCAACCACTCGATCAAGTTCTCTGAAATGGCTCCCTTGCCATAGTCAGACAACAACACCGCATCAGCCTGACCAAGAGCTTCGACGAGTTCACTGCGCGAGGCATTGCTATCCATTCGGTATTCGGCCTCCCCACCTTCCCGGTCGATCCGACAGAGCTGTTGATTGCGAACCATTATCCGGGTTTTTTGAATCGTCTGGCAAGACTCGCCAGAAAAGCCGGGCACTCGCACCACTCCATTTTGCGATAAGATCTCGCTCAGACGCTCCCCACCCTCATCGGTTCCGGTGCGGCCCGCCAGCGAAGGAGCTCCTCCCAGAGAAGCGATATTCAAAGCAACATTAGCCGCTCCACCCGCAGCGTAAGAGTCTCGGGTTACATCCACCACCGGCACTGGAGCCTCGGGCGAGATCCGCGAGGCGTCGCCCCACACATAATGGTCCAGCATCACGTCGCCCACGACCAGGACCCGCCGCCCGCGCACTTTCATCAACAATTCTTCAATCTTCATCGTAATTCAATTTCCCGTTCAGCCAGTCCGCCCCCGTTGGAGGTCACTCGATTTCCCAGTCGTAGGGATGATCCGATAACATGACCACTCCGCCCGGCTGAATACACACGACATCCTCGATTCGGCATCCCCCCAACCCACGGTAATACAAACCCGGTTCAACAGTCGTCACCATACCAGTCTCCAATAGGTAAGTTTGGCGGGAAACCCGAGGCTCTTCGTGAATCTCCAAACCGAGCCCATGACCGGTTCCGTGAAAGAACCCATAATATCCTGAATCGTCCCGACCGGTTGAGAATCCACTCTGCTCAAAATACTCAATCACCTTGTCGTGGATAGCCTTGCCGTCGACCCCTGCGGCCAAGGAGTCGATCGCCCTCTTCTGAGCTTCCCGGACCACAGCCACCAAACGCCGCTGGTCGTCGTTCGCCACACCTTTCAGGTAGGTACGGGTCATGTCTCCAAAATAGCCCGACTGCTCATCACGGGGAAATATATCGACAATGATTAACTCATTCGCTGGCAACGGCCCACTGCCCTGCTCATGCGGATCACATCCCTGATCCCCACCCGCGACAATAGTTCCCGAGGCGATACAACCTTGCTCCAAGCAATGAATCGCAATCAGAGAACGAACCTTTTCGGAGGTGAGCACCTCTCCTCCCCAGGTCAAAATTCCGTCCTTCACCGTAGACTCCCCGATCAATCGCTCCACCAGAGAATAGGCTCCCGAGATGATCGTATTGACCCGCCGAATCGACTCCTGCTCAGACTCCGATTTCTGTAACCTCCCCCGACATACGGGACGATCCAAAAACTCGACCGGGAGCGCACCCTCCTCACGGAGCTCGAAAGCGGTTCGAGCAGGGAAATCCTCCGGAAGCAGCAGGCGACTCGCTCCATATTGCTTCGCTAGACCAAGAATCCTACCCGCGAGTGATTCGCCACCTTCCATCTGGGTTATGATTTCTTCCAAAGAGAGGACTTCGTCAAAACGGCTGTCGCGCTCACCTCTACTGATTTCCAGGGAGGAAAGCACCGCACGGCTCGCACCCCCCACCTCGAAGGCAAGAAACGGATCCGGGGCATGAAACCCACCTAAATACAATAGATCGGCATCTTTCTCCGGAGAGGAATAGAATACAGTAAAATCCATAAATTAGCCCTTATTTTGACTCTTCCAGGCAGATTGACTCCCAAAACCGTTCTCCGCAATGCCGCAGTAGATCCCATTGGCACCTGAATAAAAGATTGCCCATTGGAAAGGACTCACCCCATCATTTCGCTTTCGCTGAACCTGAACGAAAAGCTCTCCCCCCTCCTATTTTTCTACAATGACTAAAGCGCTTCGCATGTTCCCACAATGGATGAGAATTCCGGCGTGCATTCTTGTTCTGGCCAGCTGCGCTTTCACAACAGGATGCAACCCTTTTGGGAAGTCAGAGCCGGAAGCCCGCTCCTTTTCCATACCGATAGCCAATCGCGACACCGATATGGAACTTGCCCTGACAATTTCCGAACGTCAGCAAGGCCTGCAAAAGGAACTCGATCTCGATGAAAACGAGGGAATGGCCTTTCTGTTTGAATCGCCTCAACAGGCAAGTTTCTGGATGCGGAACACTCAGATCCCTCTCGATATCGGCTTCTTTACGGGCGATGGAGTTCTTCGCGAAATCCACCAGATGTATCCCAATGTCGAAGTTTCAGTCCGCTCCCACCGGACCGACATAGTGATTGCCGTCGAAATGAACCAGGGCTGGTTCGAACGCATGGGTATCAAACCCGGCGATAGCATCGACCTCAATCGTCTAATTCGTGCGATTGAAGCGCGCGGCGAATCGCCATCCGACTACCCGTTGAGCACCAGCCAAAGCCTGCGACTGCGATGATACCACCCGACGCCGAATCCTCGGCGACCGACGATGAAGTCGCCGAAGCCTGGTACTGCCTCCGCAGCCAAACCAAGAAAGAACATCTGGCAGCCGCCCAGATTCGCCACCGCGTTGGTATCGAGGTATTTGCCCCCCGGATCACGTTCACCAAGAAAACAAAACGGGGTAAAGTGCGGTTTACCGAGGCACTCTTTCCCGGCTACCTGTTCTGCCGCTGCAATATCCAAGAGCACATGCGGCATCTGCTCTCGATGCCGGGAATTATCAACATTGTCCGGTACGGCGATCGAACTCCTCCGATTCCCGACGAGTTCATGGCGGAACTCAAGGAAAGGATTCCTAGTGAAAAACACGAATCCTCAGACCCTATTATTGAGGTCGGTGCCCCTGTCACCGTAGTCGAGGGGCCTTTCAAAGACCTTCAGGCGGTGGTATCTCAGGTCCTTAGTGCTCGCGATCGAGTCCGTATCTTACTCGAGTTTCTGGGTCGCCAAGCCGAAATCGAGGTACCCTCGCACGCGGTCTTTCGCGAGGATAAGACGCCCAAAGAGGGCTTCTAGGAACAGTCTCCGAGGGCGGTTCAGCGAGGTCCCACCGCGATTCAGTAGCGCTGTGCTATGGGTTCGATTGATGCAATCGAACCAGCGTCTGCCGGTACTTTCGAACACCCCTCACAACTGCGTCTGCCAATCGATTGCGATACTGCTGCGAGCGCAAGAGCTGCGCGGTCTGATTGTTGCTAATAAATCCCAATTCCAAAAGAACTCCCGGAGAGTTCAAATCCTCAAGGACTGCGAACCGCGCCCGCTTGAGACCCCGATCCGCAAGTCCGGTCTCCGAAATCAGCTCGCTTTGTAGGTAGAACCCCAGCAACGCGTTCCATGGATCACTTGCGTTTCCAGGGTAGAGCTTCCGATCATCCTGATTAATCTTGGAGCGGGAGGAAGACGGGTCCCCTTGCAGGGTATAAATATAGGTTTCCACCCCTCTCACTGATTCGCTCGCCGCATTGAAATGGACGCTCAAAAATATGTCTGCCTTCGCCCGATTCGCCAAGGCCGGCCGCGTTTTGAGAGGAATAAAGGTATCGGACGTCCGGGTGTAACTCACCTCAAAGCCTTCCTGCTGCAACCGAGCCCCAATGAGCTTCCCGACTGCCATTGCGAGATCTTTCTCGCTCATTCCCAGCGACCTATTCTGCCCCCCGGGATCATTTCCGCCATGGCCCGCATCGATCACTACCCGCCGATAACCCGGCGGATTCGGAAAAATCCGGGGCATCAAAATGGGCTGCAGGGAATACTTCCAGTCCTTGCGAGAAAGATACAACTTCTCCTGATTGATCAGAACTCCCTGCCCCAGATAGACCTTGATCCCGTTCAGGACTGAAATCTTCGAACCGGCCCGAAAATCAAGCGAGATCCACTCCCCCGACAATCGCACCGATCGATTCGGCTCCGTCCACGTTAGGGAGAGCCCTAAATCATCCGCGATCTCGGCGACACCGATGTACTCGGGAGCAGCAGCCTTCAGCCCGGCTCCCGATCCAAGAACCAGGAGAAACAACGCGGCCACCCCGGACAAAAAACCGGGGAGACGACTCATCCCTCAGCTTCGTCGCCGAACTTCTTCTTCCGCCGGCTCGAAGGCAATGGCGAAAGAGTCACCGAAATATTCCGACCGGCCAACCGTGGATCATTGTCTGCGGTAGCCATCGACTCCAAATCCTTAATCGCCCGCTTCACCGTTTCGAAACCGAGATCCGTGTGTTCCATTTCCCGACCTCGGAACATCAGCGTTAGCTTGAGTTTATTCCCCTTGTCGAGGAAGTCCTCAGCCCGGCGGATTTTGGTCATGTAGTCATGAGTATCAATCTTGACCCGGAATTTCACTTCCTTGAGCTTCTGCGAGGTGCTTTTCGACTCCTTCTGCTTCTTGCTCTGCTCGTACATGTACTTGCCGAAGTCCAAGATGCGGCAAACCGGAGGACGAGAATTGGGAGACACTTCCACCAAATCGAGGCCGACACTCTTGGCGAGGTCCAGCGCTTTTTTGGTGGGCATTACCCCAATCATAGCTCCTTCTGGTCCGACCACCCGGATCTCGGGCACACGGATTCTTTCGTTTCGCCTCGGACCGCTCTGATAGGAACGCCGATGCCGACTGGAAGATGGAACCCTACCCATTCAGGATGCGGAGGTTCCCAAGGAATACCGAACAGCCGGCGTACAACCGGTTGCGGAGAGAAGACGAGACACTGATTTGAGTATCATTTCTCAGACGATGCGGAGGCTTGCGCCGCATTTCAAACCCTAATTTTCAGGAAATCCGCAGAAATTACAAATTCTGCACAGTAAGGGGGGCAAAATGGATACCAAAAACAAAATTACCAATACTCTTTGTTCATCAGGAAAAATGGTGGTAGAATAAACAGCTTCAATGGATAGCACACTAGGGGGAGAAGAGACTGGAAAGAACACCGACAATTGGACGCTGATCAAACGTCTACTGAGGTTCTCTTGGCAATTTCGAAGGCGTTGCCTTCTGGTTATCGTCCTGCAGTCGATCATTCTGGCGCTGACAATCGGGAGCGTAAACCTCGCGGGGTTGGCCATCGATTACCTCAAGGTCCAGCTCACGGGTTCCGGTGATCTGGTATGGCCATTTGGTATCCAACCGCCTTCGGGTGTCCAACCGTTTACGGTCATTTTGATCATAGGTGCCTGCGTCGCCCTATTCGCGGTTCTTCGGGCGATCCTCGAGTACTACAACGTCCTCTCGCGCAGTCTACTCATTCATGTTGATATCGTTCTACGCTTACGGGGGCTCGTCTACGAAAAGATGCAACGGCTGTCGTTCCGCTTCTTCGATCGCACTGCCAGTGGGACGTTGATCAACCGGGTCACCTCCGATGTTCAATCCACTCGCGCCTTTATCGATCAGGTGGTGGTGCAGGTGTTTGTCATGGCGGTCTCCCTAGTGGTCTACATTGGGTACATGCTGAGCTTCCACGTTCCGCTCACACTCGCCTGCTTGCTCACCACTCCTATACTCGCCTTTGCCTCTACTTGGTTCGCCAAACGGCTGCGCCCAACGTACCTGAAAAATAGTGAGCTCATGGATCGCATGGTTCTCAATTTTTCCGAGAGCATGCAGGGGATCCAGATGGTCAAGGGGTTCGCCCTCGAGAAGCTCCGTGAAGAGGAGTTTACCGCTCAGACCCGGGCTGTCCGCGAAAAGCGCCAGGAGATTTTTTGGCTCACCAGCAATTTCGCTCCACTGGTCGGGGGCCTCACTCAAATCAACCTACTCATTTTGCTCGGCTACGGAGGCTACCTCGTGATTCAAGGACAACTCCCTCTCGGTACTGGACTGGTCGCGTTCGCAGCCCTCCTTCAGCAATTTTCCAATCAGGTCGCCAACCTCGCCGGCATTGCCGACAGTATTCAACAAAGCCTGACCGGAGCCCGCAGAGTTTTCGAGGTGCTTGACGCCCCTGTCGATATCCAGTCTCCACCCGACCCCACTCCGCTCTCAAAGGTTGAGGGAGAAATTCGATTCGAGAACGTGTCCTTCGGATTCGACCCCGACCGTCCGGTCCTGCATGAGATCAATCTGGAGGCTAAACCGGGTGAGATCATTGCGATTGCCGGGGCGACGGGGTCCGGCAAAAGCCAGTTGATGAGCCTGATTCCCCGTTTCTACGATCCTGCTGCCGGGCGGATCACTCTCGATGGTCACGATCTCCGCGATATCGAGCTTGAAACAATCCGACGCAATGTTGGCATCGTTTTCCAAGAGAACTTTCTCTTTTCGAACTCCGTGGCATCGAACATCGCCTTCGGCAATCCAGACGCAACGATGGAGCAAATTGAAAAGGCTGCGAGGATCGCCTGCGCTCACGATTTCATCATGGAGATGCCCAATGGGTACGATTCCATTCTGAGCGAATCGGGGAACAACCTTTCGGGTGGCCAACAGCAGCGTCTCGCCATCGCCCGGGCAGTCCTTCTCGAGCCCGCCATCCTTCTCCTCGACGATCCGACGGCTGCAATCGATCCCGAGACCGAGCATGAGATCATGGCCGCGATTGAACACGCGATCTCGGGCAGAACAACTTTCATCGTCGCCCATCGTCTCTCCACACTGCGCAGAGCCAACAAGGTAATCGTACTCGATCGAGGGAAGATCGTCCAGTGTGGCGACCACGCTACGCTTCTCGCTCAGGACGGGCTCTATCGATCTGCGGTCGAACTTCAGGCGATCGACCCAGAGAGCATGGCTCTCATCGCCGATGCTGAACGGAGGCAACGATCATGAGCAAACGCCCTAAATCAACAGACCGCCCCGAGCTTCACTCTCAGACGGCCAGCAAGATTGAGATCAAAAATCTCAACGATCAGGTCCGCCACGACATCTCCCTCTCACAGGTCAGCCGCAGAGGCCCGGCGGGGAAAAAGCCCGACAGCCTGAACCTCGCCCTCTTTCTACGCCTATTTGCCTGGACACGCCTGTATGGCCCAAAGCGTTATTGGCTCTTTCTGTGTGTATTCATCCGTGCGGCACAGCTTCCTGTCCTCGCCTGGTCACTGAGTGCCGTCATCAACGGTCCAATCGCCGAGGGAAATATGGCGCTTACGCTCAAGTACGCAGCATGGTACGCTGTCTTTGCCGCGTTTACTCAGGTCGTCATGCACTTCCGCCAGCGGTACGCTCTCGAGATGGGCGAGACGGTGGTTTTCGAAATGAGGAACGCCGTCTTCCAGCATTTGATGAAGATGCCCATGTCGTTCTACAATCGGACGAAGCACGGCAGTATCCTCTCGCGCCTAACCTCCGACATGGAATCGGTTCGGCAGGGCGTTCAATCAGTTCTCTTCATCTCTCTCGTGCAGTTCGGCCAGATGTTGATCAGTGGCATTCTTATGGCCATGTACAATTGGTTGCTCTTCCTCGCCCTTCTGGGAATGACTCCCGTGCTTTGGTTGATCAATCGGTACTTCCGCAAGAGAATCTCTCAGTCGTCCCGCAACCTACAGGAGAGCTTCTCACGGGTCACAGCCACAGTGGCCGAGAGCGTGAGAGGGATTCACGTCACTCAGGGCTTTGCTCGCGAAGAGACAAACACCGGACTGTTTCGCCGGCTCATTGCAGACCATTCGGGCTACAACATGGGGCTTTCGCGCAACATCGCTCGCTACCTCCCGCTCCTTGAACTCAACGCCCAGTTCTTTACCGCGATTCTTGTCGTTCTGGGTGGGTACGGTGCCCTCACCCCCTCCATGCACATGGACATCGGCGATCTCGTCACGTTCTTTTTCCTCGCCAGCCTGTTCTTCCAACCGATCACCGTTATCGGACGTCAGTTTACCAGCGCCCTTGCAGCACTTGCCGGAGCCGAGAGGGTCTTTCGCCTACTCGATCAAAAGCCCGACTGGGACGAGTCAGGTAAAGATAGAGATCCAGACCTACCACCGGAAGTCCCTCTCCGCGAATTCTCGGGCAAAGTAGAATTCCAGAACATTTCGTTCCACTACGAACCCGAAAAGCCAGTCCTGAAGGAGATTAACTTCGTCGCCAACCCAGGCCAGATGATAGCCCTCGTCGGCCATACCGGAAGTGGAAAGAGCACCATCATCAATCTTCTCTGCAAGTTCTATCTCCCTACTGAGGGTTTCATCCGTTTAGACGGGACCGATATACGGGAGATCAAGACGGCATCTCTACGAAGCCAGATTGGGATTGTTTTACAGCGGAATTTTCTCTTCAGCGGCACGGTTCGGGAGAACATACGAGTTGGTTCCCCAAATGCATCCGATGAGGATGTGGAGGAAGCCGTACGCCGGCTCAATTGCCTCGATCTCGTAGAGAACATGACCAATGGCTTCGACACCGTGGTTACCGAGCGCGGCCAGGGCCTATCCCTCGGGCAGAGACAAATCGTCTGCTTCGCCCGCGCCCTTCTCGCCGACCCCAAGATCCTCATTCTCGATGAGGCCACTTCCAGCGTCGACACGATGACAGAGGCCCGGCTCCAGTCCGCTCTCGAGACCCTCCTCAAGGGCAGGACTTGCTTCGTCGTCGCCCACCGTCTCTCCACGATTCGCAAAGCCGATCAAGTCCTCGTTCTCAATCAGGGCCGCATTGTGGAGCGAGGGGATCACCGCGCCCTCCTCTCAACCAATGGCTACTACACAGAGCTTTATCGGAAATTTTCCGAGGAGTAGTCGACGCTTCCATGTATCGCAGCGTCCATGGCCATCAGACGCCTTTAGGTCTCGTGCGAAAGACAGCAGAGTAGAAGGCTGGTCCTATGGAGCGGCTTCAAAGGAGGATAGCGACTCTGCCAAATACTCCTCACAAGCGTCTTTTACTCGGTGCCCTGCCCATTGGTTGAGTTCCCATAAATCTGCCACCGGCTCTTCGGTGTAGGGATCAACCTGCAGGTATCCGTCCGGACCAAATTCCGGGGTGAGCGTAATCCGCCGGAAGCCCCGTTCCACTTGGCTCTGCCACACTTTCCGCCACCAACGCAGATGCGCTTCAAGAGCCGGCTGATAGAGCGGCGCCCGGGGATCGGGGACTTGGGCTCCTTGATCATACCCAATTCGAGGTTGGATATGGAGAGCCCTCTTCGCCACGAGATCCAATACGTCGGGGAGTTCGTCCAAAACCAACCGCTCACAGACATTGCACCAATGGCTGAGGTCCAAGGTCAGCTCCAACTGAGGCAGCTCCCGCAGAATGTTTTTTGTTACGATCGGGTGATAGAGACTCCGGCTCCGATGAGTCTCAAAACCCACTCTCACTTTGTATCGCTCCGCGATCTCCCATGCACCGGCAAAGAATCGAACCGTGTCTCCGAATGACCAAAGGTCGTTTCCCGCCATCGAACTAAAAAAGATCGGAGACGCTTCCAAACTTCGAGCCATTATTCGCTCAAACGCTTCCAAATGATCCTCCACGGTGCTTCCCGGTGTAGGAACCGCAAAGCCCGTCGTAGAAATCTCGGCAATGTAACTCAGATTCCGGCTTGATAGAGCTTCAAGAAATTCCGCTCGCTCCGGCCCGCCAACAGGAATGGCCCCTTCGAACCCCTGAAAGCCCGCTTCAACTGCGTGGTCAGCGGCCGAAGTGTAAGAGCCCGAATGCCCCCAAAGCGTTTTAAACAATTCAACATTCATTTTGTAATACTCCTTGCGATACGAAAACCTACATTATCCCTTCTCACAGTTTCACCGAGATAGTCTCTCCATGATACGCGCAGGAGCCTGGGGAGATAGTCCCACGCACCGCCTCGCAAGACTCGTTGCGGTCTCATCGAAACGAGAGAGTCGCTCGACCCCGCTTCTGGGAAATACATGGGCTGCCACTCATCGGCAACCCACTCACAGACATTGCCCAGCATATCGTATAGCCCATATCCATTTGGCGGATACGATCCAACTGGAGTCCTATGCCCGACACCAATGCGCTTCCCGTGTTCATCGTAGTAGAAGTTTGCGTCTGAGATCTCCAGCACTGTTCCGTGAGAAAATGCATACTGAGTTCCACCGCGCGCAGCGTACTCCCACTCCGACTCCGTCGGCAGGCGGCTCCCGTCGTTTCGCCAGAGGCAGTATTCGCGGGCATCGACCCACGAGACACCTGCCACTGGCCAATCGGCCGGAAGATCCGGTTCGTGAGCCGGCCGAAACTCGCGGTATTCCCCAATCGTCACAGGATTTCTCCCGATCTCAAATGGCAATACGGTAACGGGGTGCCGCGGTCGCTCGGTGTCATTGGCATACTTATCTTCCTCGTTCTCCCCCATGAGGAACTCTCCCCCGGGCAGCACCACCGTATCAGTCTCCATTTCTACTTTCATGGGGTCGTGTTAGGAGGGCTCCTGAGTAGGCGCGGCTGGACGGTCGAATGTTGGATAGGTCCCGCGGGCTCTGGCGGCAAAGTAGCGATGAATCAACCAAAGCGGCATCTCAAGGTGGCTCAATCGTCCCCGCTGGTACCCCTTTGCATAGAATCCCCGCTGCACTGCAGTACACACTTCCATGTCTTCCATGTGGAAATCGACGAGCATCTTCTCGGCGATCTCCATCTTCTCGTCATACTTCGGGTCTTCTTTCGCCTTTTTCGGTACCATACACGTGGTCAGCAATCGGCTTCTCTCAGCGCTGATTGGTTCAATCCGGTACCAGAACACACGATCAGGGGCGGTGAAAAGTAGAAAGGTCGGTTGACCCAGGAAGACAGCCATCTGCCGGTAATGCTCTGGATCGAGTGTCGGAATTGCTTCAAAATCCGTCTCCCCCGTCGTCGGTACGCTGTCTCGATATGGAAGATTTACCCGTACCGAATGAGCTCGCTCTCCATCTGTCCAAGTATCACGTGCGGGCATCAGAGGCTGAAGCGTTTTACAGTGTGCCCCCATGTGGTGATAGCCTTCCATAAAATTCTCGACGAGCACTTTCCAGTTGAAGGGGCAGTCCCACTCCTTGGCGATCACAACGTCCATCTCGTCCATCTTCCAGCCTTCGACGTCTTTCTCGAACTCCTTGTACTGTTCGGCCAATGGCTCGGCGTCGCCCGAAAGATTTAGGAAGACAAACCCCTGCCAGACTTCAGCGCGATAGGGCTTTAATCCAATGTCTTGCCGGCAAAAGCTCTCTGCCTTGTGCATTTCAGGGCAGCCTTTCAGCTTTCCATCCAACTCAAAGCTCCAGTGGTGGTAAGGACAGAGGAAGATCCGGGTGTGACCGCAGTCCGGCTTTCCGTCACGCGCCTCCGCGGGCCCATGTCCGTCGTATCCGAATCCGGGAGGCATGATGTCCATCGCCCGGTGAGGGCAAACCCGTGATAGAACACGAATCTCGCCATCTTTTCCGTGCACAACGATCAGCGGCTCTCCCATGATGTCCAGGTTGATGAAGTCACCTGGTTTCGGAATCTGGGATTTGTGCGCGAGGCAGATCCAACCGGCACCGAGAACGTTTTTCATTTCCCAATCAAGAAATGCTTCATCCGTGTAGGTTTGAGCCGGCAGGGTTCTGCTTTCTTCCAGCGGTAGATCTGCCATTTCTTGAATCTGCTGAAGCAGGTCCTCGACAGATACCTTCTCTTTCGAGTTTCTAAACTGATAGTCAGGATGCCCCAGGCCGTTGCGCCCGGCGTGGGGGGAGCCCCCCCCCTTCACCGTTGCTTCCTGAAAAAATGTAGATGCGGATTCCATTCTATTGCTTTCTTTAGATTTCTAAGTTGTAGCGGTTATTCGCTCACAAGGCTCTTGAGAGGCTCAAAGCTCACTCCAGCCTCAATCGGATAGATTTCTTTGGTGAATCCAAATTTCTTCCACCACTCACTAAGTGTGTCCCAGTGTTCTTGGATTTGGCCGTTCTTCAGTCCTAGTGGAGGGGCGCCCGAAACGAGTCCCATGTACTGCGCCGCTTCCTCCATGTTGAAGCAGTAGATCCCCGCACTCATGGGCTTCCCGGTTGTTCCAATGACGTCCTCGACATCGCTCACCCGGAAACGAATGGCCTTTGCGATAATCTTGTTTCCTTCCTTCGGGTTCTTCTTCCACCAGTCTACTGCATCCCAGTACGCTTTCATCGCCTTCTTCGCCACTTCCGGCTTCTCCTCGATGAACTGGGTACTCATGTATAGTCCATCTCCCAGGAGCCCCGTCTCCAACCATTCTTTCTCCGCCGATGTAGCCATGACTTTCGATCCAGGAAGAGCTTCACGGACCGCTCCACCAAAGGGTTCCCAAAACTCTGCTGCTGCCACTTGCCCACTGACCATCGCGGCGACCGCATCATCCATGATCACGTTTACGTAATCCACTTCGTCGAATTTCACACCGTTCTTCTCCAACCAGAGAGCCATGAAAACCTGAGTCAGTCCGCCCTCCAACACCGCGACCGATTTTCCTTTCAAGCCTTTCGCCGATTCCTCGCTCGGCGCCAGGATGATCTTGTCTGTACCGGTTGACGGGTTTGTAAAGGCGACCAGCTTGATCCCATTTTTTGCGTCTGCTGCGATCGGACCATACTCTGATGTACTGGCCGAAATATCCAAGCGCCCAGCTGTCATTTGCCCAAAACTTTCGTAGGGATCTTCGATAATTTGGATGTCGAAATCGAGATCCGGTGCCAGGTTCTTCTCCTTGGCAATATACCAAAACCCGTAGCCGGGCCATGAAAAGAGAGAGACACGAACTGTTGGCTTACTAGCCCCTGACAAGGCATTTCCAAATACCAAGGTAAGCCCGACAATGAGGGCAATGATGTGATTTTTATTCTTCATAGTTGTGTTTAGTAGTCTTCATTTGAGTAGAAAAATTGTGCCTATTTACCGTGGCGGAGATACGGAAAGATCAACCACCGCAGCCCACGAATCAGGCAGTCTGAAACGAAACCAAGGATCCCGATCATGAGGATGCACGCCATGATCGTATCCATGCCAACCACACGACGGGCGCGCATCATCACTGCGCCTATCCCGTCGGTGGAGGCGACGATTTCCGCGATTACCAGATAGGTCCAACTAACGGCCAATAACTGGCGCATGGTATCCACGAAATGGGGAGCAGCCGACGGAATGATCACCGACTTGACCGCTTTAAATTTACTAGCACCCAAGGTCATTGAGGCTTCGACAAGTTCCTTCGGGACTCGTTTGGCATCCTCCATGAGGAGGCTGATAAGGAACCAAACAACACCAATAACCAGCAGCGCAATTTTCTGATTATCTCCCGTTCCAAGAAGTGCGAGAAGCAAAGGAATAAACGAGGGAGCGGGCAGGTAACGCATCGGAGAGACGATAGGATTAAAAAATCCCTCCACTGCCGGAAACGCTCCCATCGCGATCCCCAAGGGTAGCGCAATCAGGACCGCGATTCCAAAACTGATGCCGATCCGCTTCACACTCGCGATGATGTCATCCATAAAATACTCTTCGGCGAAGAGTTCCTTTATCGTACTGGCGACGTCTGTCGCAGTCGGCACGAGCCGGACCATCGATTCGGGCCGGGGGTAATATTGCCATGCCAACAGAAATATCGCCCAAGCCGTAACCATTAGAACGATTTTGGATGTTTTGGAGATCGGAGAGCGAAAATCGAACCACCCCCGGAAGAACCCTCGCATCATCCCGTTACCTCCTGTAATACTTCCCATGACTACAGCTTATCAAGAAGCGGTTAGTCAGGGAATAGGAAGACCTTCCTAGATGCGTAAATTGCTACGGTTTTCGGTTCAAAAGTATCCTCCGCCCCCTACTTCGTCGCCCGTTTAAATTTTACTGTCTCCGAATCATGGCCCACCCCGGGACACGCAATACGCTCCCTCCCTGCTGCCCTCGACCTCGGGCGGTTTCGAGAGGCTAGATGCCGAGCATCATCTTCGCTGCGGTGAAATACAGAAGTAATCCCGTAATATCTACAATTGTGGTCAGCGCCGGGCTTGCGACTACTGCCGGATCCAACTTGAACTTGGAGGCGATCATCGGAAGCCATGCGCCTATGAGAGTGGCCGTGACGACCTGCATCCCCAATGAGAGCGCGATGACAGAGGCGATGCGTTCGATTGTAAAACCCGGCGGGATGTCGGCACCGTGGGATAGAAAGAGCACTTTTCCAAAGGAGAGAACCGCGAGCACCAAAGCCAACAGGAGCGAAACGCGTAGCTCCTTAAACAAGACTCGGAAGATGTCCCGGGGCCGAATCTCTCCCAGAGCCAATCCGCGAACCACTACTGTCGCCGATTGACTACCGGTGTTTCCTCCCGTGTCCGCGACCATCGGCATATAGAGAGCCAAGATCATGAGCTGGGCCAATGAATCTTCAAAGCTATGAATAATCAGTCCCGAGACCAATCCGAGCGCAGCAAGTCCGACGACCCAATAGGCACGGTTCTTGAAATGGACAAGAGCCGGTGTTTGCAAATAGGTTCCCACGTCGTGGCTCCCGCTGATCGCCATGAGCTTCTCCAGGTCTTCCTGCTGCTCCTGCGTGATCACATCAAGGGCATCATCGTGAGTAATAATTCCCACAAGGACGTTCTCGTCATTCACCACGGGAAGGGCGATCAGGTCGAACTTCTGAATTTTTCGGGCCGCTGTTTCCTTATCATCCGTCACATGTGCCGTTACAAAATCTGAGCGCATCAATTCCTCGATGGTGGAATTCTCTTTGGCAATGATTAGGTTCTTCAGGGACACCAGGCCAATGAGGCGACGGGCTTTATCCAAAACGTAGACGTAATAGACAATTTCCTTTTCTGGCGCTTCCAACCGAATCTGGTGCAATGCCTCTGCCACGGTCATGCTGCGTTCCAGTGCGACATAGTCGGAGCTCATCACCGATCCGGCACTGTCCGCAGGGTGCGCTGTCAATCGGCGGATGTCCTCTCGTTCCGCTGTGGCGATGGATGGGTAAATACGCTCCCGCTGTTCCTCGTCCAGTTGGCGAAATAGCCCCGCCCGGTCATCAGGGGGCATTTCCACAAGAAGAAGACCAGCATCGCTTCGTTGAAGAGAGAGGATCAGCCTGGATTGCAAAGCGATCGGAAGGTGGGAAACGATCTCTGCCTGGCGTTCCGGTTTGGTCGTTTTAATAATGCCCCAGACTTCTTCCTCATTCAATTCAGCAAGCCTGTCTGCGACGATTGCCGCGTGTTCACTCTCACAAAATCTCCGCAACTCTCCGGAGTTGTTGGCTGCCAGTAGATCTCGAGGGCCCGGGATAGTCTCTATGTCGTCCATGGAAAATCGTTCAGTCTATAAAGAGTGTGGTCCAGCGGTTGGGTAGAAATGCCAATCCGCCCTACCGTTCTGACGATCATCATTTCTCACCCCATCACAAGGGTCGCTATCGACTGTCTTGGATTGTGTTACGATTTTGTTCGTTTCACCCGATTCGGGGACTCCCTCTTTCATCCTCAACACAAACTTTCAGGCGACAGGTCGCTCTTTCTTGTTCTCGGACAGCGTCGCGGTAGTGTAAAATCGAAGATATGAGCGATTTCCTTCACTTCTTGAAACGATTCTCATGTCGATTGGCAGCGACTACAGTATTGGCTCTGAGTTTTGTGATGACAGCGGGCCTTCAAGCCACAACACCCGTGGTTGTACCTACATACGAGTCTGCAGGAATCTATTGGAAGCCAAATGGTGGCGGTCCCGAAAAAGTAGTCAACGTAGCCTTCCGTGAGATGGGTCACGAATCTTGGCAAGAAGCTCTTCCCCTGTGGTTCGATCCCGGCCCACACACGGGCGTTGGAGCGGAGCACGCCGAAGAGTATCGAGGTAGTATCGTCTATCTAAATCCCGGCACTGTGTACGAACTTCGTTTGACAATGGAAGAAGGGCCTGAGGAGATTATCCAATTCCAAACTCGCTCGGATGACTTCAAGATTGCTAGGACCATCGAACTTCCCGACTCCCCGGAAAGTGTGTTTGTCATTGATGAGGGTGGGAACGCGGCCGATGGCTACGTCCTCTACAAGATGCCCGAAGGGGTCACCTGGGATGCACAAAATCAACTAACGAGCCACATCGAGGTAAATGCTTCTTTTGTTATCCTCGACGGGTTGGTCCTTACAGGCGCCATCAACAACGGCATTGTTCTGGGCGACGTTCACGATGTTATCATTCAGAATTGCGATATTAGTAACTGGGGTGAATACAATCAGCATGGAGCCGCTAAAAATTACAACTCGGCCGTCTTCTCCAATTCATCAAACCTCGAACGAATTACCGTTCAATATTCCAAGTTTCATCATCCACGGACCGACAGCAATTCGTGGAATCAACGCAGGCCGGGGGCACGCAGCTCTCACCCCGAAGGGGCGGAGGGAATCTCATTTCTCGGAAGCCAAGGCGGTCACGTCATTCGATTCAATTCCATTTATTCCGATATCGAGCACATGTTCTATGACGGTATCGGCGGTGCCAAAAACTTTAGCTACAGCGGGTTTCCATTCCGAGATAGTGACATCCACGACAATTTCATCTCTCACTGCTGGGATGACGCGCTCGAGATCGAAGGAGCCAATATGAACGTGCGAGTATGGAACAACTACATGGATATGACCTACGGCGCAATTGGTGCAGCCTCACCCTCTCTCGGCCCGATATACTTTTTCAGGAATGTCTATGCGGTATCTCGCAAACACGAGGGGACGGAGCCCAATGACTTCCGCGGGCACTATTTGGTCAAGTTGGGCGGAAATCACGAAGAGTTCACGAGAGGCAAAATGTATGTTTTTCACAATACCGCGCTTCAACCGCCTCCCTTCCCGGAGTTCACAGACCTAAGTAGTGGGGCTCAGTCGGGAATGGTTTTCACGACACTGAAAAAGCAGCAATACAACATCACCAGTCGAAATAATATCTTTCAGGTGCGTAAACCGAGCGACTGGTCCATTCGAGATGCCAAATTTTCGCCCACCAATGACTACGACTACGATATGTTCGATGGGCGCATCAGGGTTCGGGAAGACGCGCAAGCCAATGGGATTCAAGCGACTCCGATCTATCGGCGTACCTCCGAAGGACTTCTAGAGTTGGTCCCTGGCACCCCCGGTCATGATGCAGGGGTTCGTCTACCCAATTTCAATGATCAGTTCGTCGGGGACGCCCCGGACATGGGCGCGGTTGAGACCAACGCAGACGGCCAAAAGCCCACTACTTGGCCGGAATTCCCGGATCCGGTAGAAACGGCTGCGTCAAAAGCGCTGGCAGAATCCAAAGAGAGCCAAACAACCAAGTCTGAAGAAGAAGAAGTCTTCATCATCGAATGATCCAAACCGCCAGTAGGGCTGGTAGAGCAGGTCACCTCTAATTTCCTGACCTACGGGAATCTGGAACCTCCAGTTCCTATTGAAGCGACCTGCTGCCCGATGGCCAAGGCACGCCAAACCATTCGCAACACGTCACATCGTCTAGCGAAGAGGTAGATTCAGTCACTACTGAAATATCTTCTTCCGCAGCCCGGTCCCCACCGAGAGTCCACCCCAGTCAGCCCCCGCCATCCCGTGCGGCTTCCGCGGCCGTATCCCCTCAGGTAGTTCTTTCAACTGCGCCTCCACAAACTCCACCGACCCCAGCACAATCCCGTCGGTAAAGTAACGCACCCGGCAGCGAAGCACAGCAGACAAAGGCAACCGCCCCTTCTCCTCCTC
>DGMY01000008.1 GCA_002388665.1 Opitutia bacterium UBA4506
GGATGGGCTTTTACAACGTAGCTAAGGCGGCTCGCCTCAGGATTACCGCTCCGACGTGCAGAGGCGAGACGCCCCTGCCACTTTGCTGCCACTTTCTCAGCTCTTTCGAAAACGTAAACTCACCACTTCATAGGGTGAAAATTTTAGGCCTCCTCCTGCGCTCTTGCTCAATGATTCTCCGATATCGGTTTGCTCGACGGTCCAACCCTCTGCAGCTTGGACGGAGAGGGTTCCGCGGCGACCGGCAACTTCGTGCAGTCGCAATACCCAAGCTCCATGATCCGACGGCTTCGCCCAGCAGGGGATTAAAGTGTCTCCACCTTCCAATGACATTAGTGGTGATTCGACCGCTGGTCCCGTATAGAGCACAGGCTCGGTAAACAACGTATCGGCTACCGAAGCTGGCTGGCGTTCACGGGGAAGGTCGGCATCATAGCGCCCCATCGCCAGCCGGATTCGATGCTCTCCCTGATCACTAAAGGGTGAGTCGATTTCCAATCGCGTCAAATGCGGCGGCCAGGCGTGACCGTGACCCTCGTAGCCGGTCACTTTGGGGCTGCGCACCAGGCTGACGCCCGCACACCCATCACGTACCGAAGCACCGTACTTCGCTTCTGAGACGAGGAATAGACCCTCTCTCTCCCCTTCGTCAAAGACCGCCATATACCGGTTAAACGGAACCTCCCACATCGCCTCAGCGACCATGCCATTTGCCAACTGCGGCCGTAGGACACTACCGAAGGGAATGCCGAAGCGGGCGTGAGTCGCCGAATATTTCGTGGGGAACAGCAGTTTAAGGAGCGACTCCGTCTCTCTCCAATCCAAGTCGACTGTTACCTCAATCAAGGGACTTCCGGCCTCGAGCAAAAATGACACGGTCGCCTCGCTGTTCTTTCCGATCCTTCGCTTCACAGCGAATCCTCTACGATGGCTGCTCTCCTTGATCGGAGTTACAGTCGCCTCGGTGTCGCAGACATCTCCCAGTGCCAGGACATGGCGATCTATGTCCCAAGCTTCAAAATTCGCCGGGTGGTCTGGATACAGCATCAGTTGCCCCAAGGGCGAGGCGAGGGGAACCTCTACCCCTTCCCAGACAAGACGGTCGATCCACCCTGAGTCGTTCAGTTGAAACTCCACGAATCCATTCGAGACCGTAAAACCTTCCAGTCGGACGGATTCCGGTTCTTCGATGGCCGCGGCAGACAGGGGTCCTCCACTCAATGGGGGCATCTCGACGTAGGTCGCTTTCGACGAGTCCCCCGAGCTGACCCACTTACGGACCGCAACGCCGTGCGGGTTGAAGAGCGAACTCTCCCCGTCCCCATCGAGTGCCTTCACGGCCCCGGCGGTCTGCTGTTCCGCGCTGGAATCGAGCTCGGGCAATCCTTCGATATACACATCCCATACAGAACTTCCGGGGATGTAGTCGTGAAACTGGGAAAAGACCAACCGCTTCCAGGCATGCTCCATATCCCAGCTCTTCCCAGTCGCAGCGGCAACTGCTTCGGCAACCTGCAAGGCACGCTCGAGATTTCGAAAGCTCGCCTTTAGGTTTCCATGAGTGGTGTAGGTTCCCCGATGATACTCGAGGTAACACTCCCCCTGGTGCACCGGCAACTCATCGCGAACCGCATTCAAGCGATCAAAAAATTCCTCGGGCTGTCCCCACTCAACCGCTGGCATCCCGGGAAGCGATCCCAAACGCCTCGCACGCTCCAGCATATCGTCGGTCGGCCCCCCACCTCCATCGCCGTAACCAGTGGGTAGCAGGTATTCGTCGTGAAGGCCGGCCTGCTGGTTCGCATTCATGGGAGCCCTCACATTATCAACTGTCATGTGGGTGACATACCCCGAGTCCTGAGTGACGTGCGCCAAAACCTCCGAACCATCGTGTCCCTTCCAGACGAAACTGCTGTATGGAAAACGATTGATGGCATTCCATGTCATCTTGGTGGTGAAGAAATACTCCACTCCCGTTTGCTTCATGATTAAGGGCAGGCAGGCAGCGTAGCCGAAAACATCCGGCAACCAAGTCAAGCGGGAGAGCTGTCCGTTGATCGCCTCAAAGCCCTGTTGGCCGAGAACAAAACTACGTGCCAACGCTTCACCGCAGGCCATCGTTGTATCGGATTCGACATACATTGCACCCGTCGCCTCCCACTGTTGACTACCGATCCGCTTCAACACCCGATCATAGAGCCCGGGCTCCCGCTTCGCGACCGCCTCGTAGCTCGCCGGCTGACTGTAGGCGAACCGGTACTCGGGGTACTCGTCCATCAACCGGTCGACGGTAGAAAAAATGTTCACCGCCTTCAACTCACCCATGCGCTCCGGCCAAATCCACACCAGGTCGAGGTGTGCATGCCCTGTCAGAACGCAGCGGGCAAAGGTCTTGTCGACTCGAAGATCCTCATAGAGTCCGGCCAACGACTCCCGCATGGCCGTAATCCCATCACGGTCCAACACATCCACCGCTTTCTCCATCCCGCGGAGCATTTGGCGTAGGACTGGAGTACATTTGTCCAGGAGCGGCTGCAATCCGGCTCCAATCAATTCCGTCGAGATTTGAGGGTTCTCTCGATGGCGCTGGTCGATGAAGACATCAAAGATGCATTTCAGGTCGTGGAAGCCATTCCATGCCTCCTCGTTGCGGCGACAAACAAAGGCCCCTTCGAAATAGCTGCCCTTCTCGTCCATTCCGTTCGCCTCCGGATGCCAGATCGCGCTCTGAATGCAGCTCGATTGTACCCAGACCTCACCCGTACCCTCCGGCAACCGGCAATGCCGGTGGGCGACGTTGAACCCAAAATACGGCTGATCATCAACGTAGAGAGTGGCCTCCCCCTGATCCTTCCAATGCAGCCAGGTGTTTCCATCCGCCAACTCCGGCAACTCAATGCGGCACCACCGTTGATCAAAAAGTTTACCCCAAAAGGAGCAATGGCTCACAGCTTGGCGAGGCAACGCCTTCCCCGCGGCCAACGCCAGCTGCTCGGGGCGGGGCTCGGAGGCCTCCACTGAGACAGGTCGACGATTGGTCCAGATTGTCGATTGAAGGCGCTGAATGGCGGCCTTAATCCGGTTGGGGGACAGTTGAGGAAGGTGGTGATTGGGAAGCATAATAGGTCGACGAGAAGTATACCAAACCCGGCCCTCTACAATCTTGCGATAAAACGACAATTTATTACGCTGACTTGATGCATAAGCTCTCAACCTTCGATTGGCCCAGCCCCTACGCCTGCACCTATGAAGCCTACAATTACGACTACGTGCCCGCCCCACGGGAGCACACCCAAGACTACCACGAATTCTTTTGGATTGAGAGCGGCACCGGCTGCCACCTGATCAATAGCGAGCCTCGAATCATGCCGACCGGCTATTTCGCCCTCATTCGCGCCGATGACCAACACGGCTTTTCCGCGTGGGGCAAGGACGACCGGATGCGGCTGATCAATTTCGCCTTTCCCTCCTCTCTGTGGAACAAAGTTCGAGACCATTTCTTTGCCGAAAGACTCTGTTTTTTTGATCACATACCAATCGAAAAGCGAGAATATCAACTCAGCGTGGACGACCGGAAACGGCTCCGCCAGATGGGCAATGATCTCGCAGCTGGGCATTGGAACGAGACAAACGCGGCAGCCTACCTGCACGGGGTCCTTGCCCTCCTCGACAATCGCGACCGGGAGGACCCCCCTCCGGCAACCATGCCCGTTTGGCTCACCCAGGCCGTAAGAACAATTGAGACCTGGCCGAACTTTGTCGGCGGTGTCCCCGAGTTTGTCCGAATCGCCGGTCGTAGCCACGAACACGTCAGCCGCGGATGCCGTCGCTTCCTCAACACCAGCCCGCGCGAGATCGTCAGCCGCGCACGAATCAAATGGGCCTCCATGCAGCTTGAGACTTCGCAAAAAGAAATTGTCGATATTGCCCAAGAATGCGGCTTCGAGAATCTCGGTCACTTCTACAAAGTCTTCAAAGCCGCCCACCATACGACGCCCCGACAATACCGACTCAAATTTGGCATCCCCCAGTATCCTTGAGGTTACTGATGAGGGCGACTGATGGGGTTATCGTTTCCTATCAGGATGGCTTTTACAAC